>JAWKTI010000001.1:1220144-1525180 GCA_041399155.1 Zavarzinella sp. | reverse complement strand
ATTCGTTTGTATGACATAGCCACAGGCAACAGTATTCCTGGTATCTATAGCGACGATCAACCTGGCCTTCAGGGTGATGCCCGCCTGCAATTTCAATTTCCGAAGGATGGGGATTATGCAGTGGAAGTTCGAGATAGTCGGCATCTTGGAGGTGCCGATTGGTTCTACCATTTGCGAATCTGCAATTGCCCTGTCTTTCAGACCGCTTTTCCGTTAAGTGCGAACCCAAACCAACAAACTTCGATTGCGTTTACAAGTGAATCCGCTGTGATGACTCCAGCAACAACAGTTCAATTGAAACAGGAGTTTTTTGCACAACAGATCTCTCAGAAAACGGTTCATTCAGGCTGGCCTGTCCCAGTTTTAGTGCGTGACTTTCCAGCTCTGGCAGAAAAAGAACCGAATAATATTCCAGAACAAGGCCAGTCAATCTCAATTCCTTCCGAAGTCAGTGGCAAATTTCAAACCAAAGGCGACAAGGACTATTTTCGATTCGCTGGCAAAAAAGGCAGAAAATACCAACTCGTCGCAGAAACGTATAATATGGGCTCCACTTGCGAAGTTTTTCTCCAGATTGCTGATTCGAACAAAAAAGTAATTCAGCAAAGTGATCCGGTAAAGATCCCAGCGACGATTGATTTCACATGTCCAGCAGATGGTGATTATTTGGTGATCGCAGAACACCAGAACTACCTTCACGGAGATGCGGAAGTGTATCTTTTGAAGATCGCCGATTCTACCGCAGATTTTGAAGTAGAAGTACTGATAGATCAATTGGCGATCGGAAAAAACCAGATCGGGTCGCTGCCTGTCAGCAAGGTAACCCGCACGGGATTTGCTGGTCCAATTACATTGGAAATCGAAGCCAATCCCGTGATCAAAGGGAGGACTTTATTGGAAACCACTCCGTACGCTGCTGGTATAGCCAGCAGTTTTTTACCCGTTTCCGTAACTCCTGATACCAAACCAGGAGTGTACCCTGTCAATTTGATTGCTTCCGCAATGATTGACGGAAAATTAGTCAAAAAGCGGGTAAATACGTTATCTGTGCTGGCGACACGTTATCCTGCATTGCAGCAACCCCTCTTTGTGTACGGAGATGATCTGGTAATCGGTGTTCTACCAGAATCTCCTCAATTAACAGCAGAATTTATTCCTGCCAGTGTTGCTCATGGTGGGAATACGGTGCTGAAATTATCGCTAACTGGGATTCCATTAACAGAAAATATGGTGTTCACCGTTGAAGGAAATGTTCCCAATTTGAAGGCAGTAATGAAACCAATTGCTCCAAAAACGTCCAGTTCTGAGAGCACTATCGCTTTTCCGGCAAATATTCCTACCGGAAAATATCATGTTGCGGTTCGTGGTACCACAAAAGTGGGCGGCAAACCAATCCAAATCTGGTCGAAACCGCTGGAAATAGCAGTTACAGCCCCACCAGCAAAGAAAAAATGAAGCAATTCTCACTTAAACAAGCGGAAACTTCACCATTTTTTCGCAATCCTTCAATGTGATTACGGTACACTTGACATCACTGAAGAGCACGTTTCATCAAACAAATATGGGAAATATAATGGACCGAACTCTGATTGAACAAGCAATCAAAGCAGAAGGTGGACTTAGCCGACGCTTATTTCTTCAATACACAACTGCGCTGGCAAGCTTGCCGTTATTCCAGGAGCAAGTTTTTGGTCAAGTGCGAAAAATGACTTTTGAATCAGATCCTTTTTCATTGGGCGTTGCTTCTGGCGATCCTGATTCAAAAAGCGTTGTTCTGTGGACGAAACTTGCTCCAAAACCATTACTACCCGATGGTGGTATGCCCACCCAGCCGGTTTCCGTGCTCTGGGAAATTGCGGAAGACGACAGGATGAAGAAGGTGGTGGCGAAAGGTGAGGCAATTGCAACACCACAACTAGGCCACTCCGTTCATGTGATTCCCACCGGTTTAAAGCCCGACCGGTGGTACTGGTATCGCTTTCATTGTGGTGATGCCAGCAGTATTATTGGACGCACCAGGACCATGCCGGAAAAAGCGGCAACTCCCAATAAACTTCGCTTTGCATTTGCTTCCTGCCAACACTACGAACAAGGACTATACACTGCCTATGAGCAAATGGCAAAAGATGAGTTGGACCTGGTGTTTCACCTGGGTGATTACATTTACGAATACCCACACAATCCCAAAGCAAAGACCGTGCGAAAGCATTCCGGACCAAAAGACAGGAAAATACAGACCCTGGCAGACTATCGAGAGCGTCATGCACAATACCGGGCAGATCCGTTATTGAATGGTATGCATGCACTGTGCCCCTGGTTTGTTACCTGGGATGATCATGAATTCGACAACAATTATGCCAATGACATTCAGGAAGAACAACGGGGTGATAAAAAGCAAGCTGATCCAGTCGATTTTCTGGTGCAGAGAGCTGCAGCTTACCAGGCTTACTACGAAATGATGCCACTGCGACCGCGTGCTCTACCCACTGGACCAGATATGTTATTGTATCGTTCAGCTTCTTTCGGAAATCTGGCCGACTTTTTTGTTCTGGACACCAGACAATATCGCACCGATCAACCCAATAAAGATGGCTTGAAACCGTTGAACGAAGAAGCCTTGAAGAAAACGAATTCTTTGCTGGGTAGAAAACAACGAAATTGGCTTGATGCAGGACTGTTGAGATCTACCTCAACATGGAATGTACTTGCTCAACAGGTAATGATGGGGATGGTGCATCTGAAATCCGGTACACGAGAAGGATTTTCAATGGATCAATGGCCGGGTGCAGCTCACGAACGAATGGAATTGATGAAATTTATTTCAGACAGAAAAGTGCCGAATCCAGTAGTACTCACGGGTGATATTCATTCCAACTGGGTTAATAATTTAAGGGTGGATGATCGACAGCACGATGCCCCAGTCGTCGCAACAGAATTTGTGGCAACGAGCATCAGTTCTGGTGGCAATGGTTTGAAAGAGATACCGCTTGTCGATCAGTTTTTGAAAGATAACCCCTGTGTACAGTTTTTGAACATGCAACGTGGCTATGTCCGATGTGTGGTTACTCCCGAAACTTGGACCAGTGATTATGTGGTTGCAGAAGATGTGCTGAAACCCAATGGTAACGTTGTTACGAGGGCGTCTTTTGTTGTAGAAGCGGGTATGCCGGGGGCGAAGAAGGCCTGATTTTCTGTTTTACAGGTAATCCTGTCAATCATTCTGTTGATCTGAAATCAACACAATCAAAGAGTATGCTGCAACCACATAACGAGCATCCACAGCGATCAATTCTTCACTGCTTTCAGCAAGGATATCGTTGGGTGAATCCAGGGCCGTATCGACAATTCTCTTCCAGGAAAATCCTTGTGGTGATGGTGGGATGCGGAATGCGTGGGCAGTGTCATCGCCATTAATAGCCACGTATAAATCGTGATCTGGCTGATTTCCAAGAATATCTTCTCTGCCTGAAAATCGCCCATCCAGAGAATATGCGATCATCCTTGAGTAAGCACTGAATTCGGGTTGATATGGTTCCAGTCCGTGCCAGTGGATATCCGCCTGACGTGGGAGACTACTTGGTTGTGGTGGTGATGGGAGTTTTTCTGCTTTTGGGTCGATTGCTATGGAAGAAGGCATTTTTACAGTAGATAATTCTCCCCGAAAGTATGAATTTCTACGCAACACAGGATGTCTTTTGCGAAACTGAATCATCTCCTGAACAAAGCGCAGCATGCCAGAATTTTTTTCTGTGAGATTCCAGTCAACCCAACTGAATTCATTATCCTGGCACCAGGCATTATTATTTCCTTGCTGGGTGCGTAAAAACTCATCACCAGCCACGAACATCGGTACTCCTTGTGACAGCATCAAGGTAGCAAAAAAGTTCTTTGCCTGGCGGGTTCTCAATCGCAAAATCTGCTCATCACTGGTTTCTCCTTCAATGCCACAGTTCCATGAATAGTTTTCATTCATCCCATCCCGGTTCTGCTCTCCGTTGGCCATATTGTGTTTATGGTTGTAGCTCACCAGATCATTTAAGGTAAAACCATCGTGGGAGGTGATAAAATTCACACTATGACAAGGGTTACGGCCATTCCATTGATAAAGATCACTACTTCCACAGATCCGAGTGGCAAGCAGTGGTAAAGTTCCGAAATCTCCCCGCCAGAATTGGCGAATTTGATCCCGATAATGATCGTTCCATTCACTCCAGCGGGAACCGTATGGAAAATTGCCAACGTGCTGCAGTCCCACCGCATCCCACGGCTCAGCAACTAATTTCGTATCGCGCAACAGGCCATCTTCCGTAATCATTTCCACAATCGGTGGGTGGTTAATAACATTCCCATCCGCATCTCGCCCGAAAATACTGGCGAGATCAAATCGGAACCCATCAATATGCATTTCTCCAACCCAGAAACGCAGACAATCGAGGATCATATTGCGCACAATGGGGTGGTTGCAATTAACCGTATTTCCACAACCAGTGAAATTCTGATATCGACCATCTTTGGTCAGCATGTAATAGATGGAATTATCGAGCCCACGAAAAGAAAATGTGCGGCCGCGGTCATCCGCTTCCCCAGTGTGATTGAAAACAACATCCAGCCACACTTCTATCCCTGCATCGTGAAACGCCTTCACCATATCTCGGAATTCATGAAACTGGCCGTGCTGTGCAGCTGTAGCAGCGTAAGCTGCTTTTGGTGCGAAAAATGCCAGTGAATTGTAACCCCAATAGTTTCTGTTGTATTCGCCAGTTTCCGGGTTCTGAAAAGGGCAGTCGCACTCGTCAAATTCATGGATTGGCAGCAGTTCTACTGCTGTGATACCAAGCTTCTTTAGGTATGGAATTTTTTCAACCAAACCAGCAAACGTTCCCGGGTGGGCAACCCCGGCACTCGGATGGCACGTAAAACCACGCACATGAAGTTCATACACAATGCTGTCCGGCATTGGTGTATTCGGACGAATATCATCCTGCCAGTCGAAATGTATCGCCGGAATGTAAATTCCACGGCGATTTGTCGAATGGCGATCGACTTCACAGGTGGTGCCCCAGCCTGATGCATCAGAAAGGATTGCTGCGTAAGGATCTACAAGGTGCTGGGTGGGATCAAATCGGTGAAATGTGCCCAGCGGGCCGTCGATCAGCCAGCTATAGCGAAAACCACTTGTGGGCAGACCAACGATCTGCACATGCCAATGGGCGCCTGTACGATTTGTATCTACATCCAATTCCACATGCAATAGTGGCCGATCGTCTCCGGTTAATGGCTGGATATACAGCACAACCTGGGTTGCGTGTCGACTATGAATGACAAAATTCAGCCCTTCAGCTAACTCACTGACCCCCATCGGCAGTGGGTGCCCACGTCGAATAGTAAAGTTCGCCTGTCCGAAATTGTTAGTCAACGAAAAGCTCCTAAATGATCACGCGTGTGAGTGGAGCTATTTTACGAAATGTTGTGTCAAACCTGCCAAATCTGAATTCCAGCTATTTTTCTACCCATTTGGCAAGATTCCAAATAAGCACATTTCCCTGGCGGTCGGCACTGACGGTTTGCCTGCCAGTGGGGGTAAAGTTTACATGTGCAACCGCACTCGAATGTTTTTGAAATACAGCAAGTTCTTTTTGCTGGCCTGCATGCCAGAGCCGCACCGTGCGGTCGCTGCCACAACTCGCCAGCCATTTGCCGTTTGCGGATTCTTCAATGGAACTAACAGGGCCTGTGTGTGCCCGATAGGTATTCGTTGCTCTAGTGTTGCCGGAAGTCCACTGTTGGATTGTTCCATCATCACCACCTGTAAACCAATGTTTGCCGTTTTTGCCAAATGCAACACAACTGATGTTCGCTGAGGATCCCGCATACTCCTGAATTACTTTACCATTGTCAAAATCCCAGTGGTAAATTGTTCGGCCAGACGCTAGTAATGCCGACTTTCCACGTGGTTGTACCGCAATCGCTTGAATATATTTCATAGGACCTTTCCAGCGTCGGATTTCCTTACCTGTGCGAAGATCCCACAGAATTACCCAGCCATCAATCCCACCTGTCAGTCCATGCCAGCCGTCATCGGTAAAGGCTACGGCACTTACCAGACCGGAATGCCCCTGAAGCACTTGAAGAGTATCACCGTTATCTGCATCCCAGTAGCGGGAGGTGCCATCCATACTACCAGATAAAATTCGGTTTGTTTTCTCGTGGTGGGCGACGCACCAGACCGAAGCAGTATGACCCGTCAGACTCCTTTTGGTGCGGTTGCCCTGAACATCAAAAATTCGCAAAGTACGGTTTGCATCAGCAATGATGGCTGTTTTGCCACCTTCGCTGAAAACGGCTGCGTTCAAATGGCCAGAGGTTACTTCTAGTGGATCCAACTCTCCGGTGTTGTCTGGCAGAGCTGCTCCAATTTGATTCGCCTGAAACAGTGTACCAAGCTTGAAATCGCGAACCAGGTCGCCAAATGTTTGGATCCAAACAATCCGTGAAACAGTCCCACCCGGGATTAGGAGCGAACCGAGCGCTCGACTGAGTAATTCATGTTTGCCGATCTGGTTGCGAAAATCTTCCAGAGTCATTCCAGCTTCCGCAGCAGCAGTGGAGGCATCAATATCCGCTTCATAGCGTAAGGTGACTCCAATTGTCGTTTCGAGTCGTGTAACCTGATTTCCTGTTAGTTTTAATGCTGTCAGGAACTGCTTAGAATCTTCTTCCATCTGAGCAGTAGAAACTTTTGCAGAAGGGTATAGCGCCATCGCAATTTCTCGGTCCTGTTTTGGTACTCCCTTGCTGTTCTTTAACAGGTGATTATGCATCTGATCTGCCTTAGGCAGTATGCCCGTGCTATGGCAACCCATGCAGGAAATACCCAGTTCCACAGCGCGATCCGGTCGTTTCGGATCGCTGACAATTGCAACAGGCGCTTTATCCAGTCGATTGTTAGCATCATTCATGATGTAGTAGCCTTGAAGGCCGTTCGGTAAACTGAAAATTGCCTCCCCACCTGCATGCAAAAAGGTATTTTCCACACTTCCTGGTCCCAGCGGGTATGCAAAGACGTTCCTTCGATCCGGGGCCAACAGCCCACGATCAATCAGATTCTGTGGAATATCTTCAAAATCATAAGTTCGCCAATAGTAGCCGTGGGCAGCATCGTGTCGTTCCAGCACGCGATTGTTTTTGGCAATCCCGGATCCATTGAATGCCACCCGCATCACCCGTTCCTGGGTAATATTGATGTTTGGATCCACGCGCAATTGCCTTTCCAGTTCTGCCAGGTTCCCAGGTAATTGCAGAATCTCCTGATAGAGTGGTGGGCGGGTGGCAGTGGCAATAAACCAATCAGCTCGAATCGTTGGCACTCTGGTTGCAGTGAAAACCGAAACTAACCGTGCCGTACTTGTTTCTTCAAGAATTCCATACGGGTATTCACCGAGAATGCGATTCCACAATGTGGCATCCCAAAGATACCAGCGTAAGTCGATACGAAATAAAGTTTCCTGCCGGTCAATCGGAATCGGATTGCGAATTTTTGGGTGCCAGGACAATGAATTGATCGATTTGTACAGGGCATTGCGATAAGTTCGCAACTCATCTTCACCTGCACCTGCATTCCATAAATGTTCCAAGGATAAATATCGCTGAAATCGTCTGGAACGTGGTTCGAGCTGTTCCAGATCTGCCAGAATCCAGCTATTAATCTGTTCTTTGGAAATTCTCCCGCGTGGGGCTTCGTTTGCCAGCGGTAGTGCCCCACCAGCGATCCATTCTTCAACCAACGACTTTTCTTCCGCACTCAGGACATCTTTCGTATCTGATGGGGGCATCGTGCCATTGGCGATTCTCTTGAACAGTGGGGAGTCGTGGGGTTTTCCGGAGATTACTTTTCCCCGTTGCACAAGTCTGGAGATATCCATCACATAGTTGAATCCGCCTTCTGCAACACCTTCTAAACCATGGCAACGGTAACAATGTTTCTTCAGTACCGCCTGAGCCTGAGCGGTTTTTTCGTTGATTGGTGCCCCCACGGTCAATGTGGGTGCCATTATCATGCAGGCAGTAATTAACCATATTTTCTTCATTCGCGTGCCTCTCTGCAGCAGCTACTACCTAGCCTACCACCTATCCAGACGATCCTGAAGGTGAAAAAGATTGTGTAACGACTTCCTTTTTCCTGGAAAAGTGTGGTACGATGGCGAAAATTAAATCATGTGTTAACTAAATCAATGTTCACCAATCTGATCACATAAGTAAGTTATGGGACCCACCGTCGATGAAATCATGCACCAGTTGGAAATGCTGGGCAGCGAGCAAACCAAAAAGGTACTGATGCGGCACGGTGCCTGCGAGCCGTTCTTTGGCGTGAAGATCGAAGAATTAAAGAAAATTCAGAAAAAGATCAAGAAGGACTATCAGCTTGCCAAAGATTTGTACGCCACGGGCAATTCTGATGCGATGTATCTGGCAGGGTTGATTGCCGACGACCAGAAAATGACCAAAAAAGACCTTCAACTGTGGGTGAAAAATGCGTACTGGTACATGATTAGTTGCTGCACGGTTGCTTGGGTAGCAGCGGAAAGCCGATTTGGCTGGGAATTAGCCACCGAATGGATTGAATCAAATAAGGAACAAATTGCTGCTGCAGGTTGGTCTACTTTCAGTTCGTTGGTGGGATTCTTACCCGATGAACAACTTGATTTAGAAAAACTGGAAGATTTGATTCAACGAGTTGAAAACACCATCCACGATCAACCTAACCGCGTACGCTACACAATGAACGGTTTCATTATTGCTGTCGGAGGTGGCGTAGCTGCACTAACGAAACGTGCGAAACAAGCTGGCACTAAAATTGGCAAAGTTGAGGTAGATATGGGCGGCACTTCCTGTAAGGTGCCAGAAGTGGTGCCGTATCTTGAGAAAATGGAAAAAATGAAGAAAATAGGAAATAAACGAAAAACAACGAAATGCTGATGAGTTTTCTCTCATTAAATACCCGAAATTGCACTGTTTATGTATCTGATGGTGTCGGAGTGATATCAATTTTGCAAAAAAAGTTCGAAAAAGTTTATCCTGTCGCAAGTTATTTTTCTGCAAATACTTACGCAGATTTTCTTCTGGGGTTATCGCTGGATTCTGAAAAAAATTGCTTCAGAATAATTCGGCGAGGCAATATATATACAGTGGAAAAAGTTTCACATGTTGAGGTTGGACTGATTTCTGTTGTTGCGGTCCAGGTTTCACAAGTAGTAGAAGAAGTGTTCATTCGTTGCGAAACCTGCTCCACTTTTCTTTCCGGGAAAGATGCAAACCAAAGCAACAATCTGTTAAAAGGTGGTATTCAATGAATCGTCGAGATTTTATCGCAGCAAGTGCCACCATTGCCGGCACTGCTGCAATGGGTAATCAGGGATCTTCAGGAAAGGAAAAGCCAGCAATGCAGCCAATTATCGATACGCACCAGCATCTGTGGGATCTATCGAAGTTCAAAACAAACTGGTTGACTCCAGATTCTCCATTAGGAAAAAATTATACGCCAATAGAGTATGCGAAAGCAATCGACGGTTTGAACGTGGTGAAATCTGTCTACATGGAAGTCGATGTTGTCGTTGAACAGCAGCAACAGGAAGCAGATTATCTGCTGGAATTGATCGTTTCAAAAAAGACCCCCACTGTGGCAGCGGTATTGTCTGGCAGGCCTGCCTCCGATCAGTTTCAAAAATACGTCGACCAATTCAAGGATCTCCCACAAATCAAAGGGATTCGGGAAGTAATTCATGAAAAACGCACTCCCAAAGGATATTGTCTGGAACCTGCATTTGTGAAAGGTGTGCAATACCTGGGCAAAATTAACAAATCATTTGATTTGTGCCTGCGACCTGGCGAAATTGCAGATGCCATGAAGCTCGTAGACCAGTGTAAAGATACTCGCTTTATTTTAGACCACTGTGGCAATGCTCCATTGTACGATGAGAAAGCCTTTGCCACCTGGCAGACAGATATTGCCAAAATTGCAGAACGTCCCAATGTGGTGGGGAAAGTTTCCGGAATTGTGGTCCAGTGTGCTGGAAAGAAATGGGATGCGTCCATCTTGGCACCCGCTGTGAAGCACACCATTAAAGTTTTTGGCTGGGATCGCGTGATGTTTGGTGGTGACTGGCCTGTATGTACACTCGCGGCTACCTACGCAGAATGGGTGAACGCGCTCAAGGAAATTGTTGCGGAATTCTCTGCTGAAAACCAGAACAAACTGTTTCACGACAATGCAGCGAGGTATTACAGCATCTGATTCGAGCAACAAACAGAATCTGGCATCAATGTGTTGGAAAGAAATGCATGATCCATTGTGAAGTGTTGGTTATCGGCCAGGGACTTGCAGGCACCATCCTGTCCTGGGAATTACTTCGACAGGGTTTTCAGGTACACATTGTCGATCACCACCATGGTAGCACATCATCTCAGCTGGCAGCAGGTCTGATTACTCCAGTTACCGGGAAACGCTTTGCACATTCATGGTGTTTTGAAGATTTGCTGGTAACTGCCACAGAATTCTACCAGCAACTGGAAACTGATTTGGGAAGCAAGTTGTTTTTTCAACAACCCCACCTCAGGTTGTTGCAGACAGAACTAGAGCGATCGGTGGTTGAAAAGAAGCTACGTGATCCGATGTTTCAGAGGTATTTGAAGATTTGTGATGAGCAGTTATCAGATCCGTGGATTGCCCACCCTTTCGGTGCAGTAGCATTGGAACAATGTTATCGGGTTGATGTGCCAAAAATGCTTCAAAAGTCGCTAGCCGACTGGCAGCAGCGTGGGATCATCACAGAATCATATTTGCAGGAAAGTGATATCGAAGTGCAGCAATCAAAAGTGGTTATTCCAAATCTGGGTATCACGGCAAACCGAGTTGTTTTCGCGCAGGGATATCTCGGTCATAGTGGTGGATTGTGGCAGCACATACCGTTTAATTGTGCAAAAGGAGAAACGATTACCGTCGAAATCCCGGGGTTTACTGAGCATCGCCTGATTCATCGCCGTATCTGGTTGTTGCACCAGGAGAAATCTCTCTACCGCGTCGGTGCTACCTACACTTGGGAATCGCTTGATTGTCTACCGACAGAAACCGCCCGGGGAGAATTACTGGAGTATCTCTCACAGATGTTAACACGTCCGGTAACTGTTGTGGATCAACAAGCTGGAGTTCGACCAATCATCATCGACCAACGGCCCGTAATTGGATGGCACCCGGAGCACCCACACCTGGGTATTTTTAATGGGTTTGGTTCCAAGGGTGCTCTTCAAATTCCCGCATTTGCTCGTGAACTAGTGGGAAATATTCGCAATGTTGCGGCGATTACGCCAGAAGCGAACGTAGCGAGGTTTGTTAGGTGACTCCTCTGACCCAACTTGCTCACCAGCGATTACGAGAAGTAATCAAAGAGGGTGATTTTGCGATTGATGCCACTGCAGGCAATGGTCACGATACGGTCTTTCTTGCACAAATGGTGGGTATTGGCGGTCGGGTGATCGCATTTGATATCCAGACAAAAGCACTGGAACAAACCAGAATTCAGTTGGGACAACTTGCTGAACGAGTCGATCTGGTACATGCAGACCATGCAGCGATGGAAGAATATTTACCATCGTCTTGGCGTGGAAAAGTTGCAGCAGTGGTAATGAATCTGGGTTATCTGCCTGGGGGTGATCATGCGATTACAACCAAAGTACTTTCAACAATCCGCGCCTGCAAAACAGCAATCTCATATTTGCAAGTGGAAGGCCTGCTGTCGATGATCGCTTACCGTGGCCACCCAGGTGGCAACGAAGAAGCCACTGAGTTGTTACGATGGTTGGAAAACGAACAGATGAAAGGGTCTGGTACTTTATTTATTTTGGAAGGAAATCCAGCGAACCAATTCAGTCCTGTGTTGTATTGGTTTACGAAACAGCAGCTTTAGTCAGCATTAATTGTGATTTTCACCCCAACGGAATGTGTAATTCAAATCTAACCAATCCAATAAATCCTGTAACGGAAAATCTTCATCAGACCGAACCAGGATAGGCCAGGGCAATTTTTCCGTGGCATGAAATTGCAATGCACCCAGGCGGGTATCAGCATGATTCCACAACCGCAAAAAATGAATCACTCTCCGAACCAACAGGGTGAGTTCCTCATCATACTGTTGCAGTTGTTCTGGGGTGGTGCAGTAAGTTGCCGAATCCTGAAGGTGATAGATTGCCCAGCTTCGCAGCGCTATCTTGTCTCCTTCTGATACATCGTGAAAAAAGTTCTCCTGAAGTGCCCACTTTTGTTCCAGTTGTAACGCAATTTCATGTAATGATGGAATCGTTCGCTCCTCGATTCTTCTGGGAATAAGAACATTGAAATTTTAGGAGGAATCAGCCGGAATGTACCCACATTCGGGAAGAGAATTTCAAAAGAGTTGATTAAGAAAAACTCAGGATTTGCTGCCCCGATGGCGGACTGCCAAGTTCGCCTAGATTCTCAGCACGCATCGTGGTATAGGCAATGTGTGACATCTGAGGAGAAGATACCAATGCGAGCTGCACTATTCGTTGTAACCCTATGCACAGCAGTAAGTTACGGCGAAATGAAAGACCATATGCCAGATGCCGGCATTCGGGCAGTTTATTTTGTAGATCACCAGGAAGGTTGGGTTGCAGGTGATGATGGCCTGATTATGCACACCATAAACGGTGGTGCCACCTGGGAAAAACAGGTTTCTGGCAGTCGTAGCACCATTACTTCGATTTGCTTTTTATCCCCATACACTGGTTGGGCTGCAGGACGCACCGAACTTCCAGGTGGGAAATCGGAAGGGACAATATTGTTCACCTCTGATGGTGGCTTAAATTGGACCAATATCTCCAAAACAGGATTACCGGGTATTAACCGGGTGCAATTTTTCGATGCTCGCAATGGCATTGCCGCAGGTGATGGAACTCCAGAAATGCCAAGTGGGTTGTTCAGCACCATTGATGGTGGAGTAACCTGGAAAACCCGTCCTGGTGTGTTGAATCCTTCCTGGCTTGCGGCTGACTTCACCGATGCGGATACTGGTGTACTGGCAGGTGTCTGGAATCGACTAGCGCCTGTACGCGATGGCCGCATGGGTGTTGCGGATGTGGATTCGCTACACGGTAAAAATATTGAAGACGTGAAAGTGAGAGGCCAACTTGCAGTCGCTGTAGGGCAGGGTGCCTCGATTTTACTTAGTTCGAATACTGCTGGCGTCCGCTGGGGGATGGTAGATCTGCAACTGCCACGGATGTTGAAAAACTCGATCGATTTTTCTGCAGTCAGTGTCGTTTCCAATGAAATTTGGGTCGTGGGCAGGCCTGGTAGTGTGCTCTTTCACAGTAAAGATGCTGGAAAAACCTGGGAAATACTACCCACCGGACAGAACCTGCCACTGTATGCCATCCATTTTGTAGACAGCAAACGTGGATGGGCAACAGGTGCCTTAGGCATCATTTTGGCAACAACCGATGGTGGTAAAAATTGGACAGTGCAGCACCGTGGCGGTAATCAGTCTGCCTTAATGGCAATTTCTGCCCGGCCTGAAAATCTGCCTTGGGAATTAATGACTGCCCTGGGTGCGGAAGAAGGTTATCTAGTTAATTCATTAAGTATTTTCCATGCAGACCCACCGATTTTGTCCAGTCGGTTTGCGAGTGATGCGGAAAGAATTGCAGCTGCGATGAAATCGGGCAACCCGAAGCGTGCACTGGATCGGTTTCGGGCAACTTGTTCCGTTCGGCAAACGGGCGGTGCTTCTGCAGAGCAATTATGGCAATTCCCACTGCCCACATTCCAGAATGTTGATCAGACCACGCAAATAGTGATTAATGAAGCACTTGCAGAAAATTCGAGTGTTGAATCGCTGGTTTTTCGATTGGTGGTGGCCTTCCGCATCTGGCGACCGGAAGTTGTGGTGATCGATCAGGAAATGGCCCAAAACGAAATGGTACACCAAGCCATCACAGAAGCATTTAAACAGGTTTCAGAAAGTAAGTATGAAGCGGAATTGTTGCAACAAGTGAAATTAGCTCCCTGGTCGCCCAAAAAACTTTTTGTGGAACGGATTGCTGCCAAACAAGGCACCGCTCGAATTGACACGACGCGAATCCTGGATCAGGTCAGCAATTCAGCCAGCGTCCACGCCTTTCCCACTCGCCAACTGTGGGAAGAAGAAACCAAAGTGGATTCAGTGCTGTGTTATGAACTGACTCATTCTCGATTAGGTGAGAATCTCGGCAAATCGTCATTTTTCGAAGGGATCCCACTTTCTGAAGGGGGTATTGCCCGCAGAAGACTATCCGTACCTGCCAAAAATCTCTCTACTGATTCGGTGGCTCGAAAAAATGCCCTTGAACGGGAGCGAGTGTTCCAGCATGTCATTCAGAAACCATCTCGATTGGCAACTGGCGAACAGGTACTTGCACAAATTATGGCGAATACCGAAAAACTACCCCCACACGATGCAGGTATGGCGATGTACCGCGCAGGGCAGGGGTATGCAAAATTGGGACAGTGGGAATTGGCGAAAGAAGTTTATCGAACGATGGTGCTGACCTACCCAGGTCATCCCATGACATTACAAGCAGCACATTGGCTGATCCTCTACTCAGGAAGTTCGGAAGCCCGTCGGCGGTACGAACTTGGCCAATTTGCAACAGTTACTTCACTACAACACGAGCTTGTTGATCCCACATCAAAAACTAATCAGAAAATGCCTCTGACGAGTGGGAAAAATCCCACGCCACAATTGCCAGAAACCAAAATCATTCGTACCCAGTTTCAGGAACATGTGCCCTGGATGACTTCTGCCAGAGAATGGAATGCAGAAGCATTAAAAACCGCTGGATTTATCGAAGGCCTGGGGCAGAATTATCGCCACAATATCCCGACGCTGCTGGCATTACAGGCAGTTCGTAGGGAAAACGGTAAATTGAAAGAAGCGAATGAAGAATTTCGTGCAATTCTTGCAGAAAAAGTGGTTTATCAGGAAGGATTGCCGGGCACAAATCCCTGGCGGGATTGTCTGTTGACAGAAGCGTGGCTACTTTCCGGGAAGCAGACCAGTCCACCACCAAAAAATCTCTATCGCTGCCTAACTTCTGCCACCCGACCAAAACTGGATGGTATTCTGGATGATGAATGCTGGATGAGCGCCAGCCCAGCCTTAATGCAGAATATTTCTGGGAAAATGGCAGAAAGCTATGGCATGCAAAGTGGGGTAAATGAAGCTGATCTTGAAAAACAAAGTTATTTCAAAATGCGGGCAGATGACCATTTCCTGTATGTGGCTGTTCAATGTGTCCACCCCGCTGGGGAGATGAAGTCACGGGTAATCGATCGTCGACATGATATGCCCATGAATAACAACGACCGCGTTTCAATCCTGCTTGATCTGGATCGAGATTACCAGACTTACTTCCAACTGTCTGTTGATCAGACTGGTGCAGTGGCTGATGACTGCTGGGGCGACATTAAATGGAATCCCAAGTGGTATGTTGCCGTCCAACCGTTGGAAAACAAATGGACCTGCGAAATCGCGATTCCATTAACCGAACTGACCGGAGCAACTGTGACACCCGGCAAATTGTGGTCTGCGAACGTGGTTCGAACAATTCCTGGTAAAGGGATTCAGGCATGGTCTGGACCAGCGGCAGCAAAACCACGTCCGGAAGGAATGGGTCTGTTGCAATTTTCCAGTAAATAATGTTTAAAGATTTAATAAAAAGCCAGCACTTTTCGTCGCATTTTGGTTCAATCCCGTTGCAAATTATGCTTGTCATCGCAAACCGTTAGTGGATAATGAAGTGTAGGAAACCTGTCTTGGTGTAATCTTTAGGATCAACCTTCATGGCCATTAACACCAATTGTCCATTCTGTGGTGCGGAATATCGGTTAAAAGACGAATTTATCGGGAAGCGTGTCACGTGCAAAAAAAATGACTGCAGAAAAGTTTTTGTTGTTCAAACCGAGCAGGTAGCTGCACCGAACGTTGCTGAATTAGAGCAATTGGCTGCAGCAGCCTTCTCGGATGATGGCATACCCACGGAAAGTGGGGGAGAAAGTAGTGGCCCTCCGATCTCCGTCACTTGCATACGCTGCGACCACATTTGGGATGTGGAAGCCGAACGTGCTGGGAAAAATGTGCTTTGTCCCGAATGTCGCTCACCAAATAAGGTGCCTGCCAAGAAAGCAGAAAAGAAAGCAGATTGGCGGGATGCCGGCAAACGTTCGGGAATGCTGAAAACAACCGAACCGGAAGTAGTTGGTTCGTGGGGGGCAGGGGATGTCAGTACCGCCAGCGATCAAACCATCCGGGATGCCTATCAGCGCCAACAGGAATTGGATCCGGAAGAAATCTCTGAGAAACGGGCAAAATTTTTCAAACGCATTCTACTTTTACTGCCAGTTCTTGCTGGGATCGGCGTTGCAATCTATCTGATGATTGGGTCGGTGCGTCAGGGGCGAATTGAAGGAAAGATGGAGGACTCACTAACGGAACTGCGTGATCCCAAAACTGGTCATCCTAACAAGATGTTTCATTCGATCGCACTTGCGGGCAGTGGGGAATACAAAGTTCGTACCGCAACAAATACCGAAGAAATGAATAAAGGATTAAAGGATTTTCAATTGGCACGAAATTTGCTGACTGATTATCGCACTCCGATCGATCGCACAATGATGTTAGGTAAAATTGCAGTCGCCATGACCTGTATGTTCGGGACAGAAGAACAGATTGCCAATGGAACTCGTCTTGCTGATACAGAAGTCTTGAAAGAAATTCGTCAAACCTTGCAACGCATTCCAATGGAACACCGGCACTTGCTCGAGATGACCTTGCGTGAGTTGGTGCGAAAGTTGAATGATGAAGGTCGTGCCCACCTGGTAATTCAAACTGCGTCTCTGGTCGTTACCACCGATCAGCCCCAGTGGGCGGATTTTGTCGGTCAGGTGGGAATTACACTCAATTCTTTAGGTGCAAAAGAAGCTGCAATTGATGCTGCGAGCAGATTGCCGGAAAACACCACCTCCCACGCAGCGAATGCCCTGAAAACAATCCTTGAGATTAAGCCGAAAGAAAAAGGGGGCATAGTGTCCAGTCGTGAAAGCGAAAGTTATGTCGCTGGTGCAAAGGTGGATGCCACAAAAGTGCAAACACTCGCCAGTGCGGTGAAGAACCTGGATAAAATAAATGTTCTTTCTGCAGGATTAATAGCAGTCCCTCAGGACAAACTTTCTGACTTTACCGCTGTGGCGAACTTGCTTCAGGAAGAATTGGCGAAAACCACAACAAATGATCTTACACCCGAACAATCGTTAGGTTGTTTAAATATTTTAGCCCGTTTCGGACCTGTTTCGCAAATGGAAGCAATCGTTGCCAGAATTCCGGATGCACCCACCAAATCGTGGGGCAAATTAATTGTAATGCGGAATAGATTTCAACCCGATGCCCCTACCGTTGCCAAATCGGATGTTGATTCAATTGGCGATCCCGAAAAAGATTTTGCTGCTGCGAACGCACTTTTAGAGCTGGCAAGATTCAAAGCGAGTATTGGTGAAAGCAATTTCAGTAAGGAAGTTGCAGTCTTATCGACTGGTAAAGTACGTCCTTTTGGTACTGTGGGGTTGATTTTAGGCCAATTGGATGTCGACCAACGCTAATGGCATATCTTTTGCAACAGTCCTTGCATAACAAAATTTTGATTTTTCGTAGCGGTACAAAATGACACCACGGGAACTACTGGCCTACATTCGTGAAAAAGAAGTGAAAGCGATCGACTTGCGTTTCATGGATTTTCCCGGCCAATGGCAACATTTCACAATCCCAGCCGAATCTCTGGATGAAGATACATTTGAAGATGGATTAAGTTTTAATGGATCAAACGTTCGTGGCTGGAAGGAAATTAACGAATCGGACATGCTGGTAAAGCCGGTGGCAGACACTGCATTTCTGGATCCGTTCTGCAAGGAACCCACATTAACATTATTATGTAATATCCACGATCCGATTACCCACGAAGATTACAGCCGCGATCCCAGAAATGTTGCCAGAAAAGCGGTCAATTACATGCGCTCAACTGGGATTGCCGATGAGGCATTTTTTGGACCGGAAGTTCAGTTTTTTGTGTTTGATGATGTGAGATATGATCAAACAACTCAAGCTGCCTACTACTTTGTGGACAGTGCCGAAGCAGCCTGGAACACAGGACGCACAGAACAACCTAATCTTGGCCACAAGCTGCGTTATTCAGAGGGCTATTTTCCATGCCCCCCATCAGATTCAATGCACGATTTGCGATCGGAGATGATGCGGACAATGATGGAATGTGGGCTGGTAGTTGAATCCCACCGACACGAAGCGGCCACAGGTGGACATGGAGTGGTTGAAACGCGTTATGTGGATCTGGTGCGTAGTGCCGATAATGTGTTGAAATATAAGTACATCGTCAAAAATGTGGCACGCAAACACGGAAAAACAGCCACATTTATGCCAAAACCACTGTTTAATGAACATGGTAGTGGTCTACACGTCAGCACTTCACTCTGGAAAGATGGTCAGAATATATTTGCTGGTTCACGTTCCCCGGGTGGGGCGCGTTACGCAGGACTATCAGAAGTCGCAGAGTTTGCTATTGGTGGCTTATTAAAACATGCCGCAGCCTTGTGTGCATTCAGTAATCCCACCACAAACAGTTATAAACGTCTCGTTCCTGGATTTGAAGCACCAATCAATCTGGCTTACAGTCAAAGAAACCGTTCTGCTGCGATCAGAATTCCTGTTTCGAGGCCGATTTCACAAACGAAAAGGATTGAATATCGCCTTCCGGATGCCGCCGCCAACCCCTATTTGTTGTTCGCTGGAATGTTGATGGCCATGATCGATGGCATCAAGCGAAAAATCCACCCTGGGGAGCCATTAGACAAAGATATTTATGATCTGGGCGTAGAAGAATTGAGCATGGTGCCAAGCACACCACATTCTCTCGAAGAAGCACTGAAAGCACTTGAAAGCGACCAGGAATTCCTGCACCACCTCGATGTATTTACCCCTGATGTAATCGAAACCTGGGTAAAAATGAAGCGAATGGATGAGGCCAATGCTGTGCGAATTCGGCCCCACCCCTACGAATTTTATTTATATTACGATATTTGATTGATCGCAATATTGCAATTTGCTCATTACCAGACGATGACAAATGCATTGCTGAGCATCAGTAAGCTCCGGTTGCCACCAAAAGCGTTTGATTTATCATTGAAATCGTAACGAATTTCCGGTCGGAGAAAAATCGATTCTGTGACTTCGACTGTCAAGCCAAGGGTGCTGGAAACATACCACCCTTCAAAGCCAGTGCGTTGCCCATTCAAATCATTAAAGAACTCTAATCTGAATAGTGCCCCCATTTGATCGCTCATCTGGTATGTCAGATAGTTTGCAAAAGAATACCACTGTGCGTTCATCGGGCGATTTCGCAAATCCACAATTCCACCAGGTACGTTGGCGGGCACATTAGTCTGATAGCCATAGAGTGCTTCCAGTGCATACCCCAGCTTATATCCAAATGCGTGGGTATACAAAATATGAAAAACATTTTCATTGTTTCTGCCAGCAGGCTCCACCGCACTTGCGGTAGTGGGGGCATTAAACGGGCGGGAAGTATTGAATTTTCCACGACCCACACTCGATCCAAAACTGACCGTGTCTCTTTTACTGGTGGTCGTCCACTTCATCGCACTGACAAAACGAATTTCCTGTGCTGGATCGATAAAGACATCGTTACCATTGGCCACCATGAAATACCCAGTTAACTGGTCATTGAACCGAGAGATCGCCATGGCACCGATATGGGTTAAAGGTCGCCCGTAGGTGGTGAGATAGCTTCTTGAAATCAATGGAGTAGATATTGCATATCTTCATAGCCGAATGGCGTGAGCAGTTTCCCAGCTCGGAATTCCGTTCCTTCAAACAGATCAGGCATAAAATAGCTGCCATAAACTTGTGGCATATCAAAACCAGTCGTGTTTTGCCTCCCACGGCTATTTTGGAGTTGACCATTGAAGAAACCACGTTGTAGCGTGTAGCGATAATCTGCACTTGCAGATCTGCCCTGAAGCCCCAATCAGCAAATTCCGCATCCAGATCGACGTCACGACGAATTGTTAGCCACTTTTGCTGCAGTAAAAATTGATCAGCCCGATCATTCCAGCCTGCCGGTAGATTCGTAGTGTTCTTGCTGGAGTGGGTGTAGCCGCCCTGCGTCCAGCCGCCAACACGAATTCGGTGCTCCAGAAGGTGATCGCCAAGCTGGGTACCGTACAACAACCGCATTAAATGGGCATCTTCTGGGTGTTCGCAACCCAGTTCGCAACCATATTCACCACAATTTTTCGTGTGCATGTATTGTGGGGGTGGTTGTACCACCATCGGAATCTCAATCGGCTTTTCAGCAGGCTTGGGTTTCACTGGCAAAGTGGGAAGCTGAGATTCGGTGTTTTCTTCCAACAGCTCATTCTCCAGGTCAATAATCACCGGTTGTGCCTGAAGCGAGGCGGAGAAAATCCACGATAGTCCAATTCCAACCACATAATTGAATATGGAACGCATCAGTCCCCCCTAATTAGCTGCTGTCTTATCAATCGGCATTGGTGCAGATTGTGCTGAAGAAATCGGTCGCACCAAGAAGTTGAAAGAAACCGGCGGGTAGAAATATTGATTCAAACAACCTAAATCGCCCATATTAACAAAAATAACCTGCCTTATAATTGGGCAGCGATTGCCTTATTTGTGAGCACAAATGTCGGAGTGCAAAGGATCCCCCGGCGATATCTGGCAAAAAATCGCAAAAAAATTTCAATGTGCAACGGAATATAGCATCAATGTTCAAAAATTGAGCACTTCAAGGATATTCTGGCATTCAAATTGCGTTAACAACTTGTGTTGATTCGTACCTGTACTGTAACTTATCGCACTATTAGGGAGCATTAAGAGTGTTGCGCGAGTTTTGCAAGAAAACCATCACCTTGACAGCAACTATTGCTGTTGTTGCGTGCACTTCGTTAGCAAGTTTGCATGCACAAGAACTTGGGCCCCAACCACGATTGGTGAAAATAGATTCACCGATGCTGGTTCAGGTACCAGCCAACAACAACCCTGTTCAGCCACCTGCGCCTGAACAAAAACCGAAGGTGGCACCCGCGAATCCGGTTGTGCCCGCCCCACAGGTAGAACCTGAGGACAAAAAAGAACCTGCGAAAGATCCCACCGAAGAGTTGAAGGCCGAAATCGAAAGCATGAAAGGCGACATTACTGTTGCAACCCAACGTGGTGACAACGCCTGGCTGCTTACTTCCTGTGCACTCGTGCTTTTCATGACTCCCGGTCTCGCTCTGTTTTATGGCGGGATGGTGCGGAAAAAGAATATTCTGGCAACGATGATGCAAAGTTATGCCGCGATGGCAGTTGTCGGCGTTTACTGGATCGCATTCGGATATGGGCTTGCCTTCGGGCCATCGCAGATCACGGTCGGATTATTTGGTGTGGAAGGCGGGATGGTTGGTTGGAGCTGGGATTTGTTTTTCCTCAGCGGCGTAAAGACCACCGATTACTTGCCAGGTACCAACATTCCCATTTACACCCACATTATGTTTCAGGGGATGTTTGCCATCATCACCCCTGCATTGATTTCGGGTTCTTTGGCAGAGCGTATCCGTTTCTGGCCATGGTGTATTTTCATGATCCTGTGGGTAACTTTGGTTTACTGCCCGCTGGCTCATATGGTCTGGGCATTTGACTGGTTCTACGTCGATCCTGCCACACCAGGTGGTAGTATTGGTGGTACAGCGGTAGGTCTCTTAGGTAAAATGGGTGCCCTGGACTTTGCTGGTGGCACCGTCGTTCACATCGCTGCAGGGTTTGCTGGCTTGGCATGCTGTATAGTGTTGCGAAATCGCAAAGGTTTCCCTGACCACGCTGTTCATCCTAGCAGCTTGGTGCTCACCTTACTTGGTGCTGCAATGCTGTGGTTCGGTTGGTTTGGGTTCAACGGTGGATCGGCAATTAACTCAGACACGCTTGCTTCTGTTGGTTTTGGTACCACCCAGGCTGCCGCTGCCGGGGCTGCATTCAGTTGGATTTTTGTTGAATGGTTGTTCAAAGGCAAGCCAACTGCACTTGGACTTGCTTCTGGGATCGTTGCGGGGCTAGTTGCAGTAACACCTGCTGCAGGCTTCGTTTATGCCTGGGGTGGTCTGGTTATCGGTTTGATAGCTGGTGTTGTTTGCTACTTCACTGTTCAGTTAAAGAATAAGTTTAAGTTTGATGACTCTCTTGATGCATTTGGCGTGCACGGAATTGGTGGATTTCTTGGAGCTGTCTTAACTGGTATCTTCTGTTACGCAGCCGTCCAGGGTGCCAGTGTCGACGGTTTCTTTGCTGTCAGCGGATTGGAAAGCCGCAAAGAGGCTATTCCCGCCAAAATCGAAGAAGTTAAATCTGAAATCGAAGGAATCAAGAAGGAAATTCCTGATTTAGACAAAGCAGTTACTACTGCTAAAGAAGAAAAAGAGGTCGAGGAAGCCAAAACAAATCGGGCTTTTGCAGACAGCAGAATTGAAAGCCGCAATGCAAAAATTACCGCACTACAGGACGAAGAAAAAAGTCTCGTAGAAACAATTGCTACGTACAAAGAAGACGGAAAGGGGCCATTAACCCAATTCTGGATTCAGTTGAAAGCCGCAATCTTCTCTGCTGTGTTTGCGTTTGTGTTGAGCTTATTGCTCGCATACGGTGTTCAGGCAATGACTTTAGGAAACTTTACCGTTTCTGCAGAAGATGAAGCTGCTGGACTGGATACTGTCGAACATGGCGAAGTTGGCTTTGATTTCTCAGGTGGTGAAATGTTGCCAATTGCTGGCACCTTGCCAAAGGCAGCATCTGTGCCACCCGGAATGAAACGCTATGTCCTTGTAGTTGATGGAGCAACCAGCACAGAAGTGGAAAAGGCCTGGATCAGTATTTGCAATCCACAGACTGCTTCTACAAACGAAACTTTCAAGGAAATCTACCCATTCATCACGACAGTTCAAGGCAATCAGGTACGTGTGCGAGGTGGAGAACCTGGAAAGATTGCGATGAAACTCCAAACTCTTTTCCAGCAACAGCTTGGAAGTGCTGTCAAAGTTCGCATTGTTCAATAATTGCAGGTAGACACAGATATAAAATAACTGATGATTTGATAACACTTACTGAGGTATGCACGTGAAATTAATCACCGCGATTATACGCCCTGAAAAGCTGGAACAAGTACAGACTGCGTTAAACGAGATGGACATTTACCTGATGACCGTCACTGATGTGAAAGGTTGTGGTATGCAACGTGGACACACGGAAGTGTACCGAGGTCAGGAAGTGCAAATCCGACTATTGCCTAAAGTAAAGCTGGAAATTGCAGTAAATGACTCATTTGTGGAAGCGGCTGTTGAAGCAATCATTCACTCCGCGCGATCGGAAGTAATCGGCCAGATTGGGGATGGCAAGATATTCGTTCAGCCATTAGAGGATTGCGTACGCATCCGAACTGGTGAAAGAGGAACAACAGCGATCGGACCGTGATCGCATTGAAGTACGGTCTTTTAAGCCCGATATTGTTGAAACGTGTTGCCAGGTACACTTTACCTGGCAACACGTTTCCTTTTGTCATTTGGTTAGTTAAATATTCTTTGCAGTAGTAATTCATCAAGAGTAATACAGGGGATAAGATGGGCGAACATTTTGGCAGAAAAGACATTATTCAGTCGATTGCGACAGCACAGCACAAATTGAATCGGGTAGATTATAAAAATCTGCACTTCAAGGATTGTTTTGGCTGCGATGTCTTCAGTGAAGCTGTTCAACGGGAAAATTTACCGAAATCTGTATTTAAAGCACTGCAGAAAACTATCAAAAAAGGTGATGAGTTATCGCCTGAAATTGCAGAAGCATTTGCAAGTGCATTGAAAGAATGGGCAATCAAGAAAGGTGCCACCCACTTTACCCACCAGTTTCAGCCGATGACTGGTATTACTGCAGAGAAACACGATAGTTTCGTTTCTCCGAATGGTGATGGGACTGCAATCGCTGAGTTCAGTGGTAAGGAACTGGTAAAAGGTGAGCCTGATGCCAGTTCATTCCCTTCAGGTGGCATTCGAGCAACCTTTGAAGCACGTGGATATACTGCGTGGGATCCTTCCAGCCCGCCCTACATTATGGAATTTCCTAATGGGGCGACTTTGGTTATCCCCACTGCATTCGTTTCATGGACTGGCGATGCACTTGATAAGAAGACGCCGCTTCTGAAATCGATGGATGCTCTTTCGAAACAAGCTGTTCGAATCTTGAAATTGTTTGGGAAGTCAGCCAGCAAAGTCTACACCACCGTGGGGCCAGAACAGGAATATTTCCTGATTGATCGACAATTCTTTATGCACCGACCTGACCTGATTAATGCGGGCCGGACATTGTTTGGTGCAACCCCACCCAAAGGTCAGGAAATGGAAGACCAATATTTTGGCACCATTCCAGAACGCGTTTTAGCATGCATGGGTGATGTGGAACTTCAATTGTTCAAGCTGGGAATTCCCGTAAAAACACGCCACAATGAAGTTGCACCCAGCCAGTACGAATTTGCTCCGATCTTCGAAAATTCGAACCTAGCCACCGACCATAACCAGTTGGTAATGGAAATCATCCGCAGCACTGCTCCTCGTTACGGCTTAGCTGCATTGTTCCATGAAAAACCATTTTCTGGTATCAATGGTTCCGGAAAACACAACAACTGGTCGATGTCATCGGATGACGGGGAAAATCTGCTGAACCCTGGAGATACCCCTCACGAGAATGCGCAGTTTCTCCTGTTCTGCACAGCAGTGATTCGCGCCGTAGCCAAATACCCAGAATTGTTGCGGGTAACGATTGCAGGCGCGGGCAACGATCACCGTTTGGGTGCCAATGAAGCGCCACCTGCCATTATTTCTATTTTCCTTGGTGAACAACTTCAGGATATCATCGAGCAATTAGAAAAAGGCCCACCTACCTCCACGAAGCAGGGCGGGTACATGTCGATCGGAGTTGCTGGATTACCACAACTTCCCAAAGACGCTGGCGACCGAAACCGCACCAGTCCGTTTGCCTTTACTGGCAATAAGTTTGAATTCCGTGCTGTAGGAAGCTCGCAATCGATTGCTGGACCGAATACGGTATTGAACACTATAGTTGCTGAATCACTTGATTACATCGCTACAGAACTGGAAAAGGCCACAAACGCTGGCAAACCAATTATCCAGGCAGTTCTCGAATTGCTGCCTTCGATTATTACCGAATCCAAAAAGGTAATCTTCAATGGTGATGGCTATTCCGAAGCATGGCATCACGAAGCCGCAAAACGTGGATTACCAAACCTGAAGAACACAGTTGATTCACTTCCAGTCGTTGTTGCGCCAGAATCGATCAGTCTCTTTGAGAAATATGGTGTTTATTCTGCCAATGAACTGAAGAGTCGGTTTAACATTCTGTGTGAAAACTATGTTAAAACGATTGCGATTGAAGCAAAACTGACTCGTACCATTGCCCAGACAATGATTTTGCCTGCTGCAATTCGCTACCAGTCCGAACTTGCAACTGCTGCTGGCAGTTCGAAATCTGCAGGGGTTGATTTTCCAATGGATCTGCTCAAATCAACTTCATCAGGAGTTTTGGCTTTACAGAGTGCTATTACCAGACTGGATCATGTTCTTGGTCACGACGCGGCTGGCGAATTAATCGATCACGCCAAATACTCCCGTGATGAGGTGATACCTGCAATGAGTGCGGTAAGAGAAGCAGCTGATGCTTTAGAATCGATTATTGCAGATGATTTGTGGCCATTGCCAAAATATCGCGAAATGCTTTTCATCAAGTAATGTAATTGAAAATACTTCTCGATTCACTTGTATTTAAAAAACTGTAAATGAACTTGAAATGCCAAGTCACACCGGTTAAGCAAACAATTCTTTCACGACACGCCCGTGCACATCGGTCAGCCTGAAATCCCTTCCTGCATATTTGTACGTTAACTTTTCATGGTCCAGTCCCAGAGCGTATAAAATTGTGGCGTGCAGATCGTGCATGTGTACTTTGTCTGTAACCGCTTTGGAACCAAACTCATCGGTAGCACCGTATGTCAATCCTGGTTTGAACCCACCTCCAGCCAACCATACAGTAAACCCACCCGGGTTGTGGTCTCGCCCAGTGCCATTACCCTGGGCATAAGGTGTGCGTCCAAATTCCCCACCCCACCATACAATTGTGTCTTCAAGTAATCCCCGTTTGCCCAAATCTTCCAGTAATCCCGCGATCGGTTTGTCTACCGCACGTGCGTGATCGCCATGTTTCGGCATGTTGGAATGCTGGTCCCATGCTGGGTTCGCGGAGTTGTCTCCATAAGTCACTTGAATGTATCGAACTCCAGCCTCACAGAGACGGCGAGCCATTAAACATTGTTTGCCAAAATTGTCAGTGGTTTTTTCCCCAATTCCATATAGTTTTTGCGTTTCTTTTGATTCTCGAGAAATATCAAGCACCTCGGGTGCATTCTGCTGCATTCTCCAACCAAGCTCAAAAGACTTAGCAACGGCTTCATAATCCTGATCACCAGGACGTGCTCGCAACTGCTCCTGATGAAGTTCTTTTAATAATTCAAGCCTTGCTGTTTGTTCTGCCAGAGAAAGCTTGGCTCGAATATTACGTATGTTCGCATCCGCTGCTGGTGAGCCCGCACTGCCTAAGCCAGTTCCCTGAAATATCGCGGGCAAAAATGCATTACCGTAATTTCGTGCGCCACCATTGCCTGAAGAAGGTGAGATTGAAATGAACCCAGGTAAATTCTGGTTTTCGGAACCTAAACCATACAAAACCCAGGAGCCCATACTGGGGCGGATGAAGTTTGTTGAGCCACAATGCAGAAAAAGTGTCGCAGGACCGTGGGCAACACCTTCGGTATGCATGGAATGAATCATGGTGACTTGATCCAGCTTCCGACAGGTATTGGGAAATAATTCACTACCCCATTTTCCTGCCTGACCGTGCTGTGAAAACTTCCACAGCGGCTTCATGACTCGTTGATTCGTATTTTTCTTTCCAGTATTAGCTCGAATCCTAGCATCATCAAAACCGAACTGTTTACCATCTTCCTTGATCAGCATCGGCTTATAGTCGAAAGAATCAACATGACTGACCCCACCCTGCATGAAAAGAAAAATGACTCTCTTGGCACGTGCAGGGTGATGAGTTACTGGTGCTGCCTGTAATTCACGTGATGCCAGTGCGGATAACGCCAGAGCACCAAAACCACAACTCGTATTCGCCAGCCAGGCTCGTCGATTGATTGTAAGTTCCATCATTTCCTCTCTTTCAATTTGGGCAGAAAGTACGTTTCTAATTCACATAGTTGTTACTTGACAAATCGGAATTCAGCAGACGAAAACAGCGTGTGGAAAACCCCTGTCCATGCTGTCTGCGGATCATCACTACTCAAAAGATAGTTCGAAATTAATAACGTTTCTTTCTGACTGGGCTTACGACCATACACAGAAAGGTATGCTCGGTTGATGAGTTCCTGTTCCGTTTTCAGTGGCAGTTTTCGCAATTGTGCGGCCGCGTAAGTCGCCTGTTCCTGTACGAATGGACTGTTCATCATAAACAATGCCTGTGGAGCTACGGTGCTGGAAGTTCTATTTCCTGTCACCATGTTTGTATCTGCAGGATCAAACACTGAAATTATCTCTGGCAGTGCGTTGCGGAAATAAGGAAGATAAACACTTCTAATAGTTGCTTTCGTGACGAACGTGTAATCAGAATTCAGTGAATCCGGAAAGTGCTTACCTCCATGAGTCTCCTGTAACTGGCCACTCACTGCCAGGATTGCATCACGAATGCACTCGGCCTCTAATCTTCGATGGTTCATTCTGCCAAAAAATCGATTGTCAGGATCAGCTTTGATTGTGTTTTCTTCTGCTGTAACTGATTGCTGATATGTTTGCGACAGAACAATCTTTCGGACAATTTTTTTTACAGACCAACCTGAGCGAACAAATTCAGTGGCTAAATAATCCAGCATTTCCGGATGAGATGGCTTCTCGCCAGTGGTTCCAAAATTATCTGTGGTTCGGACAATTCCAGATCCCATCAACCAATGCCAGACTCGATTCACCATAACACGTGCAGTTAACGGGTTATTATCATCAGCAATCCATTCTGCAAGTTCTTTTCTGCCACTTTGGTCCTTGGGTAATCTCGCTGGCTTATCCGTGATCACGCTCAGAAATCCACGTGGGACAATCGACCCCAGACTGCTGGGGTTACCACGGATATGTATCGGCATGTCTTCTATCTTCGATTCTTCTATGACAGCCATCACCATTTCTTGTTTAGGTAACGTTGTTTGGAGCTGCTTTAACTCTTGCTGTAATTTTGCCACTTCGTTTTGCACATTGTCAGGTGTAGTTTTTCCTTGATCAACAGATTTTAACAAAGTAGTTTTTCGATTCACCGCAGCAAAAATCACTGCGTCGGCGGTAACATGCCCCGATGTTGCTTCTGTGGTAATCATGACATAAGCCTGGCCATCTTTTTCGAAGCGATATTTCCCCAGGCTGACAAAGCGGCCTTCGATTGCTGGCAAAGGTTGCATGTTAATTTTTGTCGTCTTTTCACCATCAGCACTGAATACGGTCACGGGAACAGCTTTCGATCTGCTCTCACCGTGGGAATATGCCAGCAAGACTTCGTATTCTCCCGGAGGCAAGCTTACAGGTTCAAATGTTAGTGTTTTTGACCCTTTGTCTGCGTTCATATCGTGCAGATAACCCGTATTGATATAGGAGCCTGAATGCACGGATTGCTGCCAGTCTCCTACCTTCTTTGCAGCTGAATCGTCTACCACTATAGCATCGATTTGATTTAGCGGAATGATTCGATTAACAGTCTTTTTGGAGGACTTTGCAGTCAGTGCTTTGAGTGATGCGTTGATCTGTGCAATACGAACTTCAATCCGTTTCGCATCTTCCTGCATGTTTGCCGGCAATGGCAAAGGCACTTCCATCCATTTCGACACATTGGAATTTACCAAGGCTTTGGAATTCCGCAGGATACCTGCCAGTGCATAATAATCTGCCGTAGGTATTGGATCAAACTTATGATCGTGACATCGTGCACAGGTCACCGTTTGTGCCAGAAATCCTTTTGTAATGACATCCAGTTGCTCATCCACAACGTCCAGTCGAAGAAGGTTTTTGTCTTGATTTTCCAGATTCGAATTGCCCATTTGTAACATTGTAACTGCTGTCAGCAGACGGTGCTTTTCCTGAAGAGATGCCGCAGGCAACAAGTCGCCAGCGATTTGTTCCAGAATCATCCGATTGAATGGAATATCCTGATTGAAACTGTCAATCACAAAGTCCCGGTAACGCCAGGCTTCTTGAAAAACCAGTCCGCGCAAAGTCACCGAATCAGCATATCGCACAATGTCCAGCCAGTGCCTCCCCCAGCGCTCACCAAAAGATCTTGAGGCGATCAACTGATCAATTAGTTTTTCATATTTCTTTGGATCCTGCGATGTTGTGTATTGTTCGATCGCTTCTACACTGGGCGGTAAGCCCGTTAAATCGAAATACACACGGCGAAGCAACTCAAGATCGTTAGCTCGTTTTGCGGGTTTTAAGTTGTTTTGTGAGAGTTTCGACCATACAAATCGGTCGATTTCTGATTGATTCCAGTTTTCGTCGCTTACCACAGGTGCTGGGGATTGTTTTACGGACTGATAAGACCAGAATTTTCTGCCTTCTGCAATCGTCAATCCAACTTGTTTGCTGGTTGTTGTTGTAGAAATCCTGGGATCAGGCGCCCCCAACTTGATCCACGCCTCGAAGTTTGCAATTACTTCCTTGGGTAATTTCCCTTTCGGTGGCATTTGGACATCGTCTTCATAATTCAGAGATATAAAAAGCAGACTTTTTTCAGGTTGCCCCGGATGGATCACAACACCACTGTCACCACCTTTTTCCCATCCAGACTTACTGTCCAGCAACAGGCCCCCACGCAACTTATTTGTTGCTTGTGCCACGGCTGAATGGCATCGATAACAATGTTCCACCAGAACTGGCCGTATCTTTTCTTCGAAGAAAGCAAGGTCCTTTCCAGAAGGTTCTGCTGCTGAACCAACTACTGTTGCAAGTACAAATGAGATCAGGAACAAGTTGTGCCGTAAGGGAGAACACAGCATAAGAACTACCACCAAACTAAAATTGTATTTTGACATAATCGGCGGATCTTTACAACCAAAAGATCTAGGCAGATTACGAAACAAGGTCAATGAGAGATTTCGATAGATGAAATCATGTGAACTTTAATTCACTAGTAGTATAACGTAGATCAAAGGAAAAAGTTTGTGAAAAAAATCTAATTTTTAGTGTTTTTTTCTAAGCCCTTGTTTATTAAGCACTTAGAACTGTATTTTTTATACTTCCAGCGAAACCCAGTTTGAAATATCCACTCGGTTGTGGCACCCAGCATCATGAACATCAAATGCTGCGTTATAAGCAGATTCAGCCAGATGGCCTAATTGTGGGATGGTATCCACCGGAATGTTGTAAATCAGACGCATCATTACAATTTCCTGATCAGCCAAACCAAATTCTTGAATTGTACCCGGCAATTGGGCTTGAGCTAACTGCTTAATTTGAGCACCGGATTCCCCAGTGGGGATGTTCATGATTACTTTTTCAAAACATTCGTGCGGTCCAAGCTGGAACCAGGGACCAGCCAGATTGTACAACTGATCGATTGCATCCGTCGCTGAATATTGGTCCGAAAATTTGGCAAAAAACATTTTGCCTACATCGAGGGCCCCCATTCTCTCCTGCAAAAAACTTTTTGCCTGTGATTCCACCACTTGTCGGAAACTGTTAATTACCCCACGCGTCGTTGAAACACAAACATTAAAGAGTGAGTTGAACTCTTTTTCAATCCGTATTTGCAACTGTTTATCGAATCTGCGAATGTCATCCTGCGTGATTGCTTGACGAAGCATTTGTTCAGCCGCTTCAAACGTCGGTATCCCTTGGGAAGAAGCATTCGGTCGGGAGTGGGCATCCGCTGATCGATCACTGCTTCCACTTCTCGACACACTTCTTCGAGTTTGGTTTTGCTGAACTGAAATTGTTGTTGCTGATCACCAATTCGTTGTTTGATCGCACTAAAGAGTCGAAATGCCTGACGTTCAATCAGGCTCTCGTATCGATTGACCGCAAACGTGTGCAATGCTTTTCCAAGGTCTGTATTACTGCTCCGTTTCGCACCTTCTGGTGGATTGAGGTAATAGAAAATGGCGTAATAGGCCTCCAAACAACTGCTTGCCTTAGTTGTGAAATTGTTTTGTAGATCCGCAAGAAAACTCTCAATGATTTCTTGTACTTGAACGGTGGCTTGTAATGCACCGATCAAACGATAATCCGGGTGTTCAAATAAAGTCATTGCGAGTCGTAAAAACCGAGATTCCAATTCTCCAGCCAGATTGTCAGCGCTTTGTTCAAGGAAGTTTTCCAGTGTTCCGACAGTACGCTGCATCGAGCGTTCATCTGGCATCCCAAGAAATGCGACAAGTCGAGATAATGCAGCCTGCAGTTTGATCGGATCGGGGTCTTTCGCAAACCACCCTTTCTGAATAAATTGTTCAGCAGCTTCGCTGAACATATCTTTGGGTGGCGATTTCAATTTCTGCTCAATCGCCTGGGTGAATTTCTGCATCAAAAATTTGGGCAGTAACTGCTCTGATTCCCATCGGGAATGCAGCCATTTCTGCACATACTCGCTGATGATATCGGCTCGACCACTTAACCAGCGTGAGAGCACCGATGCTGACAACCAACGTGCAGAGCGGCTCAGCAGTGCATGTTGTGGCCAGCAATACGACGCGAGCCCCAGCACCTGGAATGGGTTTGTTGAATTGTCAGCAACAATATTTTTGCGGAGTTCATTGAGTCCGCGACTGGAATTGGAGAATAATTCCTGCTGCAATATGTCGCACGTTTCAATTACCGTAGTTAACCTGGTTTCGAGTTGTGAACTGGATCGGCCAGACTTGCCCGGTTCAATTGGAACCAGCATACATCTGGAAAATGGACCTGCAGACTCCGAAATTGCACCATCTTTGTCTTCATACTGTGCTTTAAATGTCGTATCTGGTTGAGAAAAATGAAAAATCTCTCTCAATGCCGTATAGCTGTTCGCCATTGCCTGGGAAGGAGTCGTTTTAATCGCAGCTGGCAGCAAACAGATACCAACAACTTCCGGATTCTGGTAACCAAGATGACGCAACTTTAGTTGTGCCATGTAACCCAGATCAAGCATCATACCACTACCGCTGCCACCTCCTAGTCCTGCGACCACGTAAACAATCGGGCGATTGGTCATCATTCCCAATTTCAAGAAAGAATCCGTACGAGTGATTGCATCAGGTGTTGTTGCTTCCTGAATCGAGGTGGATAATTTATCTGAAATGACCCGATAATGATCCAGAAACGCAAGTCGACCCAAAGAGCGCATGCCATTAGTTACAGGATTTCTCGGGATTTTGTATAGTTGGGATGCATCAAACCAGCCTTCTATGAGACTTCGGCCATTTCTGCGTGGTTTGAGATAATGTGCTGGGCGGTTCAGTCTGGCGGGGACTACTTCGTTTGGCAGCAGTGCTCCAGCTCCTTCAATGATCGCATTCTGAAGGTCTGTCGAATCAGTATCGATATAAATCAGTTTTAATGTCTGAATTTTACGATGGTCACCAAATTGGTCACGCAATTGAATTCGGAATGCTTTCAACATTTCCATTGCAACCCCACCCGCGCCGATAATGATTGCTGGGCGTAGTGCACCATTTCCTGTAATTTCCGGTGGTGCATTTTTCACTGGGATCACGAAATCAGCCATTGAAGTGCCCGCAACTGCATCGCGTTCAAACGGCTTTGAACGTAGCTGAGTATGCGGGGTTTCCATCGGATCTTGCAATGGTGATCGGAACGCCTCTTGCTGTGGCGTAAACATGCTCACAGGCGTATTTGTCGTCGAACTACCGCTGGTGCGCAAGGGCTCGCCAGTATGTTGCAGTGCATTCACAAAGTCCATGCAGGTTGGAAAGCGGCTTGAAGGCTCTTTTGCGAGTGCCTGTCCCACAGCAGCACGATCGGCGGGAGGCAGCGGTGCGAGATTAGGGGCTTCTTTTAAGTGCTGAAACAATAATTGCTGTCCCGTAGTTCCGGCGAAAGGTCGAACACCGGTTAGTAATTCCTGATAAACGATTGCGAGACTGTATTGATCACAGAAACGGGTAATAGTACCATTAAAAGTTTCAGGCGCAGCATAAACAGGCGTGACTCCACCCGTAATCGTACCCTGAATCCCTTCCAGATCCTTCACTAGACCAAAGTCAGCTACCTTGACGTGGTTATACACAAGAAACAGGTTTTGTGGTTTGATATCGAGATGCTGTAATTGATGCTCTTTGTTCATCATATCCAGCACTTCAGCGGATTCCCTTAGATAGCCGAGCAATTCAGCGCGTGGAATCCCCAGCTGGCCTTGGTTACGGTAGTGCTTGAAGCGATCCCACAAATTGCAATCGGCCAATTCCATCACAATGAACAGCCTACCGTCAATAATGTCGTAGCGTTCCAGGGAGAGAAGATATGGATGGCGAATCGCCTGTAAGCGTTTTAAAGCTTTTAGTTCCTGCAGTGCATGATAATTGCTGTCATCATCAACTGCATGCATGCTTCCGTGGATAATTTTGACTGCCTTGTGCAGTCCACCTGGTGCCTCGGCCTTCCAGACTTCACCGAATCCCCCACCACCTAATCGATCGATCAGGCGATATCCAGGAACCGGTTCGGCATTCGCAGTTGCTTGAAAACCCATTGTTGTACTTCAAGATGATACGTTTATCAGAATTGTGCACGCCACTACGCGGAACACTACGTACTGGAGCATAGTTCACACAGTTGCATTCCGCAAATTTGTTAAATCTTACTTTCCAAAAATGTAGCAAGTTAAATCTGTTACAACCGGAAATTCAGGCAGGACCGGAAATTTTTACCACCGTAGATCATAGCGGGAATGGGGAAATGGAATTGAACCTAGATGTTCTTCAGCTTCATTGATGATACGTATTTGACGGATCAGTTCGTTCAAATTCGTCTTCTGATCTTCTAGAATAATTAAGCCATCGTCCTTGGCGATCGTGTGGTAGACTGTATTTGTGAGTCGTGCAGTAATTGCTTGTTGGACGGAATCGTCTTTGCAAAAGGGTAGTCCAAGGAGAGTTTTTCTTTCACTTGGCACCATAGCAAACGATGACAGTGCGATCCCACACTGATCAATTAACTCTTGAATCTGTTCGAATATCGATTGCCTGCTGTGCAGTTTAGACGTCAAAACCTGGGTAGTAGTTTCTTTTGGGACATATTTTTCAGCAGCTTTGATGCACTCATCGGTCAACAAAGAAATGAGCGATCTTTCATATTCGTGCGGTTTCAAACAGATATTTACAAGAGAATGAAAATCAGCTTTAATTTTTGCACCAATGTTGGCATCAAGCTCATCAAGCGTCGTTCTGGGAAGTATCTTTGCGAAATAGTTGATCTCTTCTGCAATATTCGTGGCGTCTGCGTGGAGGAGAAAATCGCTGATTTTTGGCCGTACGAGTGCCCCCACGGTGATGGTGTTGGTTCTGATCACTTCCTGAAAATGTGACAAGCTAGATTGACACGACTTAAAATCTCTCACAAAATCGGTAATCTGGTTGTGCAAAGTGGAATAAAACTGGGCAACATGTGTCAAAATTGTTGTCCGGTATTTAGCAAGGTACCATTCTTTGATCCTGTTGATTGCGTCTATTTCAACTGCCTTCTTTGAAGTAGTTTTTTTTGCGTTCAACAATGTCAATATGTAATTTTCGACTTCAAACGAACTTTCCTGGAGGATACTGGAAATCGCCTGTTGTTCGAGTTGAATTGACGACACCTGCTGCTGCAATTCCTGGTCCCAATTTTGGATCAGTTGGATCACCCCGCCCAGTCTGAATTTGGGATTTTCAGCCACATAGATGAAGAATGCAGACAACCGTTTGCTTTTTGACTGCAAGATAGCCTGCAACGATTCGGTACACCAGTTACTCAATTGACTTGGTACAGTCAATTGAACAGAGATGGGCATGCCCATCAGCATGGTGATACGCGATATGATTTCTGATTCAGGTACAATCATCGACCCAATTGGCTGAGAGAGCATATCAAAAGTCTGATTGATGTACTGGGTTGCATTCCCCTTGAGCGCCATACCAATCGATTCTTCAATCGCATTTTCTATCTGAACCTGGTTCAACCCAACTTTCTTGGGAAGCGAAGCCATCATCTCCTTCATATCTTCCGTATTAGGTATCGCAATTCGCCATTTTTCCAATAATCGATCCACTAAGTCTCTAGCAGTCATTGTGACGATTGTTTTTCGAGGCCAGATGCTCTTACGATAACCAACCAGATGGACCGTTTGTGGATGAATATTGTTGCTGATCGTTTTGGCAATCGGACTGAACATCAACGAGTGGGTCAATTGAGCAGTCGCAACGGGACCATTCGATTTTGCAGAATTCTCAGGCTCTCGATAAGGCTGAAAAAACATTCGTGAAAATGGCGGGCCATCATCAGCAAAATTTGATTCACTACGCAAGAATTTTGGCTGGTAGTTGGATGATGAATTACAGAAATAGGACAATTCCTGCAGCAATGCATTTACATTTGCATCGGTAGCTGCTTTTGTAAGTTCGGGCAGTGCTATGACACCAGCAACACTTGCAGGAAATCCAGCAAGATAAAGTTCATATTTCAAGTGGTATGCTAAGTCAATTAACATGCCAGAACCAGTACCACCTCCACACGAACTGATGATGCAAATCTCCAGATCCCGGCTTCGGGTTTCCAATCCAGTAAGTTTATTTGATTCTTCTAGCAACTTTGGATCACTTAGTTCAGAAATAAATCGTTTGATTTTTTTTAAAATCAACGCAAAGTGATCTGCAAAAGCTAATCTACCTAAAGCTCGATACCCAAGAGTGCTGTGGTTTCTCGGGATGGCATGTAAAATTTCAGATGGCACCCAGCGTTCGACATCACTCAGCTTGGAGTGCGTGATGTAGTATCCTGGACGTTGCAATCCCACATGAACCACTTCGTCTGAATTCAATGGATAGCGGTTTAACTGATTTGTCTGCTGTTCAATATGCCCGGGATCAGTGTCAATCCCAAGTAATCGCATGTGGGGCAGGGTAGAGCGTCCAAATCGTTCGGCAATTGACCTTTTCAGGGAAACAAGTGTTTCAAGTCCGAAACCGCCCAACCCCACAACGATAGTTGGTGCTAAACAGTAGCATTTTTCAGAACTTTCATTCGTGTGGAAGTGTTCAGAGGATGAAAAGTGCTGTTTCGCGCGTTCTGCTTCTTCAGCAACTTTTGTCGATAATTTCTGTGAAACAGTTACTAAGCCCGGTAAAGGCCTTGAGTGTGTACTCAATGGCTTGTTGATATTCGTGGACTGAGCTGGCTGGGCTTTCGTTGACTTCGCTTGTGGAACAAGATAATTAGTAGGTGTACTTCCAGGAACATAGTTTGCTGTTCGGTGGTTACCCCGTTTCAGCTCTTCTACAAACGCTGCGCAGGTGGGGTAGCGGTCGTCAGGTTGCTTTGACAAAGCCCGATGAATGACATGTCGATCCGAAGGATCTAGACTGGTTAAATCGGGATTTGCAGTCATGTGTTGCATGATCAGATGGCGTGTATTTTCTCCCTGGAAAGGTCGAGCACCTGTAAGCATTTCCTGGTAGACAATCGCCAGACTATATTGGTCGCAACTACGGCTTACCCACCCTTCAAACGTTTCTGGTGGTGCGTAAGTAGGCGTGACACCTCCGGTCATTTTTGAACGTAGACCTTCCAGATCTTTGGCCAGCCCGAAATCTGCCACCTTAATATGGTTGTGGATCAGGAAAATATTCTGCGGTTTAATATCTAAATGTTGAATCTGGTATTCGATATTCAGGAGATCCAGTGCTTCGGCTGCCTCCGTCATGTAACGCAACAATTCTTCCCGTGGGATCCCTTGGAGTCCACGCTTTTTGCACTCGAGAAAGCGATCCCACAAACTACGGTCAGCCAACTCCATGACAATGATCAGTTGTCCTTGAACGATTTCAAAACGTTCGAGTGACAACACAAATGGGTGGCGGATCGACTTGACGCGATTGATCGATTTGTATTCCTGCTCTGCACCTTCGGCTTGTTCGCCGATGGTTTCCATGTTTCCATAAACAAGTTTGATTGCTTTGAGGATACCGCCCGGGGCTTCCGCTTTCCAAACCTCGCCAAAGCCACCTCGGCCAATCCGTTCAATTAATCGATAACCAGGAATTGGTTCTGTATTCACCAGTAACGACAAGCAGAAACCCTCCTGCAGTAATTACCCGCAGTTCTATTTACCCATCTGAACACTAGCTTAAAACTGGAAACCTTAGAGCAAAAATGGCATCGAAATTTGGAATATTTGAACATGATTCACCACGCGAGCAAATTTATTTTGGTCAGAACTGAATTTTGGTGATTAGTTTCTAATCCCTATTCGAACGTGGTGCATAAAATTCGGCAAAACTCATCGTGGTAGTTGCACTGCCCGAATTACTTTGATTGCAGGGCGCAGACCAAGTGTGGTTTGAATATAGTCTGGCGTATCCTCGCCATCTTCCGCATCTTGCGTGGTATGAAAGCCGGTAAGGATTACTGGCAATGACTTTTTTGCTGGACTGGAATCGTATATTGAATTGTTTGCTGGATTACCATATTGCGAAATTGCAATATTACCATTTGATGGCAGCATTCTGGCAGTAACTACCGGACCTGCTTTGGGAACGTATACAGGACGAGCCACTGAGTTTGCCATTACTCCAGTTTTCTCATTTATTCTTAATGAGTTTTCACCAGGCAGCACGTAAGTGGGGCGGGGCAGGGGGGAGCGGAATTCAAATTTTCTTTCGTAAGCACTTAATCCGTAACTACTTGGGTAAGAATATCCTGTGATTGACAGCGAGATACATTCCAACAACAACACAGCAACGTTTGACATGATCAGTCCCAGTTTACACATTTGATCATTCGGCAGTTCAGGATCTTCTGCAAAACAGGAATACGGAACTTATTGCAAAAACAACTTGAAAATGGGTGAATTTTTCGATCAGGTAATTTTCTGGCGAGATGAGCACTACTTCAGGGGAAAAATCACGATTGCACCGACTGAAAAGCCGATAAATTCGTAAATTGAAATTTTGTCTTAGGTAGTTATTCGATGTCGGAACAAAACGAACTTTATCGGCTCGTTGAAACTTTTGCGGACGATCCCAACATGCGTGCAGAATTTGTTACCAAACTCCTCGGAGAAGGTGCTGCCCGCCAGATTGGAATTTATCCCATCCCTGTCGGCTTCAAGTTGAGCGTGGTCATTCCCGTATTCAACGAAGAAAGGTGGGTGCGAGAGATTATTCGCCGGGTACAGGAAGTACCTATTCCCAAAGAAATTATCCTTGTAGACGACTTTTCGAAAGATTCTACCAGAACCATTCTGCAGAACGAATACAGCAACATACCAAACATTACCATCGTCTATCATGAAATGAATCGCGGAAAAGGTGCTGCACTTCGTACTGGTTTTCAGCACGCAACCGGGGATATTGTTCTCGTGCAGGATGCTGATCTGGAGTATGATCCCGCCGAATATCCCAAGTTAATTCAACCAATCATCGAAGGAAAAGCAGATGTGGTGTATGGTTCCAGGTTTATCGGCGAATCCCACCGCGTGCTTTATTATTGGCATTCAATCGCCAACAAAATGCTTACTACACTGTCCAATTTTTTTACAAACCTGAATCTTACCGACATGGAGACTTGTTACAAAGTTTTCCGTAGGGAAGTGATTCAAAGCATCAAGCTGAAATCCAATCGATTCGGTTTTGAACCAGAAGTGACCGCCAAAATTGCCAAAAAACGCAACCCAGCCTGGCGAATATACGAAATACCAATCAGTTATTCTGGTAGAACTTATGAAGAAGGGAAGAAGATTAAGTTAAAAGATGCGTTTAACGCCCTATACTGTATTTGTCGGTATTGGCTAAAAGATTAACTCTTTGTCATGTTTTTGCTGGCTAAATCAAGAGTATTCAGGATGTTGGCGAGAATGAGATTTCTCTCATTTTTTTGCCGGAACTATCACCAACCGATTGAAGGCGCCAATCTGGGTTTTCGCATTAAACTAATGACCAAACAACTGTTCGAATGTCAAAATCGTTAATCTGGATAATTTGTGGAGTCTTTGCTGTTTACTGGATAAGTTCTTGGGGTTCGGTAGGCGTTAGAAAACCCCAGACAGGGCTAGTTTCACCCCAGATATCTGAAATATTCAGCAAAGAAAAAGGCGATCGGAAGATCAGGGGAGTGGTGACTTGGAAAGGCGATCCACCTGTCATTGTGCCTGAATTGATTCCTCCTCGCCCATATTTGGCAGAACAATTGCTAGATATACCTCCAGCATTTGTCCCACAGATTCATGAAAATTCTGGCGGGTTGGCTGGAGTCGTGGTTTATCTGGAACCCGACCCACAACTAAATGAAATTGCTGGCAGTTTTCCCCCACTGACCATTTGTTCTGAAAAGACTTCGCTACGAATTCTTCAGATTGGAAATCCTTCAACCCAAGTAGGTCTGGTTCGACAAGGGGAAGAGGTTTCACTTACTGCGTTCACTGCACTGCAGGAATCGATTCGATTTCGGAATGCCGATTTTTTTACGCTGAAATTGCCCACGTCCCATGAAGTCGTTCCTTATCGGATGAATTATCCGGGTAGAGTAGAAGTAACAAGCGGATCTGGACATTTTTGGAGTGGGGCATCAATATACGTTACTCGGCACCCGTTTTATACCATCACAAATCAAACCGGGAATTTTGAATTGAGCGGTATTCCAGCTGGTCGCTATCGGCTGATTGCTGAATTATCGAGTTGGGAAATCCACAATGAGTTGCTCGATCCGGAATATCAGACAATATACCACCGTACCTGGGCTGCACCATTCCGCAAATCTGCAGATATTGACCTCGGTAACCAAGGTAAAGATGCAACAGCCTCGTTCACATTTCCATGATAACGTGGGGTTCATTTTTCCAGTTTCAACAACTGCGAAATTTCGGCAACCAATTCTGGCTCCTGGGCTTGCACTTTCTTAACAAATTGAACTGCAAGCGGTTCAGGGCAAGAGAGGGCATATCGAATAATCGCTGATTTCACAATCGGGGACTGGTAATCCTGCTGCCCATACTTGCGGAGAATTAATTCAGTGTGGTTCCAGTATTTCCAGTTACGTAAATCTTCGATGATAATGTCGGCCAGATCAGATCTCGACAGCACCAAGAGAGAGGTTCGAGTTAACTGTTCCTGATATTCTTTCTCATGAAAGTTCTTGGTATAGCGCATCATGCTAAGAATAGCCAGAATATCTTCGTAGGGTCGTTGGCTCTCTTGCAACATCGTTTGCGTAACTTGCCAGCCTCGATTTGCATCTAATTGGATCAATGCTGCCAACGCTCCGGTAAGCATAGCCGTGGTTCTTGTTGAAGATCGTTCCAATAAATGTTCAAGCAATTGAACATCTTCTTTGGTACCTACTTGACCTAACAGAAATGCGTACAACGAAAGCCTTTCATTTGGAGTCTCTTTGTTCAGCAACATGCTGCGTAATTTTTTGAGGTCGAATCGTTTGGCCGCTTTGATAACATCTCCATCACTGCTTTTGGCAAATTCCAGAAAGGCATCCTGGGCAATTGTTTTATCTGGATGATCGAGATAACGAAAACAAATTTCTAAGCGTGCTACAGAATCTTTGCTGTTAGATGCTATCACCTCCTGAAGGTACTCAACTGAGCTGTTTTTAGAAAGTGGCTCCCCACGGAAAGGATCGATTTTTCCTTCATACTGGTCAATAAACACCAAAAAAATTGGTGGGGCTTTAGGATCGAATGGAATCCATTTGGGCAGGGTAATCGTTCGCTTGTCGGTAACTCCCTCGTGTGCTTTTAATACCTTCGTAAGTACCAGATCGGTGCTGCCTTTCTCTGCGATGATTTGTGGATTATCGAGATACCCAATCACAACAGCACGACAAGTAACCGCATCTTCCCGTATTGTTCGTCGATTGCGAAAAGCTGGATCGCAATAACTACAGCCAAATATGATTCGAGATTCCCCAAGCAACAACAGAAGTGCAATTAACCAGCTACGCATTTCATTCCGAGGATGGTATTGAACTGGACTTCATCTCCAATTCTAGAATATTCTCTATATCGTCTAAAATCTCTTTGCTGTCAACGTCAGATCGCATTCGTTCCAACAATTCAACTGCCGGCCAACAGTCCCCTGGTGCAGCAAGAGCATAACGCATGATACTGCGTTGGATCAAAGGGACATCAAATCCTTCTTTGTCAAAATATTGGACAATCTGGCCTGCCAGTGACCATACTTCCTGCCGACGAAATTCTTCAATGACCAAGTCAGATAAATCCTCCTGGTCGAGCAGGGGGGTGAGTACTTCAACAACTTCTGTTCGAGAAATGATATCCTGGCGATAATCCTGAAAGAACTTCAGTCCCCGCATCACAGCATACCGCAAGAGATATTCATTTTTTGTATCGTACAAAAGATCTTTCGCATACTTCATGCCAGACTGTTTGTTCAGAAGAATAAATCCTGCAAGCAGTCCATCAAATCCGGATGCTTCTCTGACCTTGGGATCATCCAGCATTTTTTTTAAAGCTGAACCATGTTTTTCCCAGGTGCCCGCATGTCCTAACAACATACCGTATAATCCGTATCGCACTGAGGAAGTATTGGGATCCCGAAGCCATTTCAGCAGTTGATCTGGTGAAAAATTCGCTGCAACTTTTGCCACATCTTTGTAATCAGCAACGGCAAACTCACGAAGGGCATCAGCAGACACAGACCAGTCAGGAGACTCGAGGTGAGAGAAATAGAACTTCAGACGGGTTTCGATCGGTTTGGTTTGTAATGCCATTGCATCCTGAAGATATTTTGCGATGGGACTGTTGAAATCCACCGCTTCTCCACGATATGCATCTACCTTGCCTTTATACATTTTGCAGAAAACCAGGTACTTTGTCTTATTGTCTGGATCGGTGGGGATATATCTGGGAATCAAGACAGAAGCCTTGTTTTTTAGATATTCGTGGCTTTTCACAACGGTATCCAGAACTAACTCCGTTTCACCTACTGCAAAGTTTGCAGGGTCAGTTCTTTTAGGATTTTGCAGTTTGCCAAAGATTACAAAATCTGCCTGCTGGATTTCGGTTAGGAAAGATTCGCCTTCCGGTGCACAAAAAGGACAGCTTAACAGTACCGTAGTGGGGCAGATCGCAAAAATGGCAACAAATAAAATTCGGATCAACATTATTTCCCTCCCGCCTTTCTTTAATTTATTCTAAGCGAACTAGCACTAATTACACGAACAAGCTGACAGGGAATGTGGAAATTCTTTTCAAAATTGCCAATATTAATCGTAGTTGACCGGTTCCACCCCAGTAACTATGTCGTTCATATCTTCTACAGTGATGATAGGAATCCACTCTCCTTCGGACTGTTGAAATGAAATTACCCCTTTCACACGCACCCATTCCGACTTTTGGGCACCTTGCAGAGTCTCCGGTGCGACAATGGTCACCTTTACAGGAACAACGTCAGCCCGACAACAGGTCATTTTCAGGTAATACAAAGTAAACTGTTTGTCACCCTGGGGCCAGAACTGACCCGAAATCGTGCCCACACGATCGGTATAGTTTTCTCGCATTGTTTTCCGTGGAGCAGCATCAGCCAATTCTGGGAATTTCAGATTGATTTCGCCACGATTTGGCATCGCCTTCGTCCAGGCAATCCCACCCACCACTGAGGAGAGGGGGACGCGGACATTGCCGAATTCCGCATTTCCCAACTGCATCGCCAGCCGCTTTTCACTGTAGCCACCTTTGGGAAAGCCCAGGAGGTACAAAAAGATCGGAACAGCTAGTACCATGTACCGCCATGGTGCCCAGTTGTGGTCGTGGTGGTCCTCTTCATCTTCTTCAACGGCTGAGTGTGCATGGCTGTGCGAGTGGCTATGACTGTGGTTGTGGGAGTGATGATGTTCCGATTCATCATGAGAATGTTCGTGGCCGTGGGATGGGTGGTCGCAGTGTTCCGCCGGAACGGGCTCTGCTTTTGCGGCTTGCCAAAGCGACGCTGCCCGGATAACCACCAGCAACATCACCACTATGCCCCCGCCGAGGACGAATGGCCAAAACGACTTCTGCAGAATTTTTTCCAACGTGCCATCCTGGTGCATCATGATGGCAACAATCGCTAATGCACCTGAAACCAGAACCGTAAAGATCTGATCCATAACATAGTTGTTATCGTTGCCATGGGCGTGACTATGTGCCATGGGTAACTCCTATTCCGGTTTAACAAATTTCGAAACATAGACATGGACTAACAGACTATACAAGAAAACCTGTATCCAGACTGCTGCTACGATGGTGATAATCGTTTTAGCTCGAAATACGCGGGAGAACATAAAGATTAATTTAATGTCGACCATCGGTCCAGACACGAGGAATGCGATCTTCGAAGCAATTGAAAACTTTGTCAGGCTGGCAGCCACGAATGCATCTGCCTCACTACACAAACACATGATGAAGGCAATGAAAATCATTACCCCGATGCTGATGAATGGATTGCCATAAAAAGTGTCAGCAATTGCTTCGTTAGGCTCGAGAATAAACAGTCTCGCTCCCGCAGCCAGAAACGAACCCAAGGTCAGAAAAACCATGATGTCGATGAAGTCGTGTAACGCGGTTTCCGAAATATTTGCGAGCCTTCTGAATAAACTCGCCTTTTCGCCAGCCCGATTTTCGGATGGGTGCACCTGGGGCAGGGCAGTGGTAGTCGATTTGTCTGCGTCTGGAATCGAAATTGGGTTCAGCATGGAATTCCCCAATTTTCGAAACATACTCTGGATAATCAGGCCAGTCACCACAGCGGTGATAATCCCCATTCCGACGCGGATATAGACCATTTCTTCACCGTATCCGTATCTTCGAAATGCAATCCAGGTACTACTAATCACAACAATGTTTACAATTGGACCTGCAAGCATGTAGGCGACGCACGTACCCAGTGGCAATCCCTTTCGTAAAAGCCTTCGCATGACTGGGACAATCCCACATTCGCACATGGGAAACACTATCCCAAGCAAACTACCAATCAGCACTGCAAGGAAAGTATTTTTGGGAATCAGTTTGGCAATTGCCTGCTGGGGAACCATTTCTTCAAGAATCCCTGCCAGCACCGCACCGATAACGACGAAGGGGAATGCCTCCCAGATTACGGAAATTGTGATCGCGGCAAGTTCTAAAACGGCTTGGTTCATCTTTTCGTCTCGATAATGAGAGTATTACGTTGTTTTAGGGGTTGAGGTTCTCAAAAGTACCTCCAGAAGTACTGAAGGACTAATGAGGTAGGGAATTATGCCGAAAAACACACCCACCCGAGATTGGAATGTGGATTCAGCCACCGATTAGAACGGTTTCATTGTGCTGGCAAAGCGAAAATTAATTAGTTTTCACTAATTTTTGTTTGAGACTACGAATGACCATCGATAATGCAAATAGCCCAACACTGATGCAGATGATTGTGCCACTGGCACCAAATTCAAGCGATCGTTTGAATCCAGGAATTTGAAAGCGATAAAAACTTAACAGCAATCCCACAAATCCAGATCCAATGCTGAAAATGATGCTGTAGCGGAACATCTGTCGTAAGTTCAGGGTAATATTCGATGCAGTGGCAGCGGGCACAATCAGCATTGCATTTATCAGTAGTACCCCCACTGCAGAAATAGAAAAGTTCACAATTAATGCCAGTAAAACGATAAACAGGTAGTTACTCCAGGTCACGCGAACTCCTCGTGACCGTGCGAGACTGGAATGCACTGCAATCTGCAGAAAGTCGTTGGTTTTCCATGCAAGAATAATGAGAACCAGCACAAACAGTAAGACAAGGTTTAGAATATCAAACCAGTTTACCAGAATTGGGCCGCCAAACAGGAATCGCTCTGGATCAAATACGTTGCGGTCCTGGATCGCTTTCAGAAGCATGGAGCCGAAGCCCAGGGCGCCAGCGAAAAAGACACCGATTACAGTATCCGATGACAAACCGGTGGTTTCCCGAACGTAGGCAATTCCCACACCAATCAGAGCACCAAACGAAGCCATAATCAGTGGCACTAACCACTGCATTTCTTTGCTTCCAGGCGATAAGCCGACGGCCAGAGTGATGAGAATACCTAAAGAGACGCCAGCAAAAGTACAGTGCGCCATCGCATCTGAGAAAAATGCCATGCGATTGCCTACAACAAACGGACCGATGAGCCCACAAATGATGCAAATCAGACCTACGGCAACGAAAGCTCCAATCTGAAAACCACTCATGCCAAATGGTTCGCCGATTTGCTCTAACAGGGGACTGGTGGCTGCAAACAAGGGAAAACTCAGTTAAACAACAGGTTGTGCAAATTCCAAACTCTGATTGGGTTGATTACGATTAATCGACGAAACCAGTTCATGAAGATGTTTCAGAGAATCGGTCATTAGTTTCATTGCCGTGGTCGCTTCTTCGAGTGTGATGGTCAACGGAGGAGACACACGAATCACTTTTTTTGAAAGTGGACCTAACAAATGAATACCATCGCCACCGACTCCTTTGTAACATGCAAGAACAAATGCATTGGCCCATTCATTTGCTGAGTAGCCATCGTGTGATTTTGTTTCAACCCCCCAAACCATTCCACGTTCTTCACCACGAATAGCTCCAATGAACGGAAATTGTTTCAATTGGATCAGCCCTTGCTCGATAATATCAGAGACTACTGCGACTTTTTCAAAGATGTTCGTAGTTTCAAAAATGTCCAGCGTGGCTAAAACTGCTGCACTGCTTAATGGATTTGCACTCCAAGTATCAGATGCATCACCATAGTCCAGGGCATCGAACAGATCTTTGCGACCAGCCGCCGCAGCTACTGGAACGCCATTACCCAACCCTTTGCCTAACACCACGATATCCGGTTCTAATTCATAATGTTCAAACGCAAACATCCTGGAGGTTCTGCCAAAATTCGCCTGAACTTCGTCAAGAATAAAGACAATGTCATTTTCCCTACAAAAATGCTGCAACATCTGCAGATACACTTTCGGGGGGTGATAGGAGCCACCCCCACCAAGATACGGTTCCGTAATCAATACGCCTAGCTTACGGCCAAAACGCGCCTTGAGCTGATCAAGTTCCTGGCGATAGGGTTGTGGGTCGAATGGCTGATTTCGCATATCAAGATCGTGGATCTCTTTCATCGGAAAGCCAATGAATTGCACCCGAGGGTCACGCTCTGTATCATTTTCCGAACCGGAAACCGCACCAGATAACCCCTTTTTGCCGTGAAATCCGTGTCGCGTTGCAATAATCATCTGCCGTGTTTTGTCACGACCCATTGCTGCCCACAATGCCTTCTGAATCGCTTCAGAACCGGATGCAGCCCACATGACCTGGTGTAATCTGCCACCACCCTGAGAGCGTCGAAGTAACGATACCAGTCGCTTACTTGCTTCCGATTCCACGGGAGTAAATGCGTTATATGCAGTGAGTGGCAAAGCAGGTAAATACGCCAGATCCGATTTACCATTCGATGAAGATTCTGGAAAACCCTTCGTGGGCCAATTCATGTATTTGAAAAGCTTCTTTAGCCACTTTTCCGGGTTATGACCCAGGTTGGCTACCAGCACACCAGAAGTAAAATCGTACAGTCGACGATTTTCTGGTGTCCAATGGAATACGCCCTGACTTTTACTGATCACTGCCTGGGTGGGCGTAAATGTGCGTAAACCTTTGGGCTCGAAACTGAGCGCAGAGGCCCTCTCTGCATTAGAGGCAATTTCAGAAGGGTGTACGATTGCAGGGTTTGACATCTTTCGCCTAACTTAACAGGTATTTCACCTACCAAGATCATTGTAAGCGTCTCGATTGTCAGTTGCTATGGCAGAAAGGAGAAAACTTGCTCTGAAGGTCCTTTAAACCAGAGAATCGCTTACTGTGGAGGAAATGACCGACTTTCTACCATCAAAATAACGCTGAATCACGCTACCACTACTGTTATTAAACTCGCACACCGTCCACTCGCCTTCACTAGCATACGTCGCAAGAATTACTTCCAGGCACTGAACCACAGCAACAGAATTACGATCACTGCGGATGTCGTTATATTCTAATTGAGCAATCTCATCGTAGCGAGCTTTCCGGTCTTTCTCTTCGGCAAACTCCACAAACGCCAGTTCCTGAAAAAATCGTTCAATTACTTCAATACCATACCCCCGCTGAGTAGTTTCGTTCCAGGGTTCGGTGAGCAGGGCATTATAATGGTGGTTTGGTGTTTCCTTCAACAGTTCTGGAGTCTTACCAACTACAGCCAACTCAACACCACGTTTCCGTTGGTGTGCATTCCAATGGGCATTGTCAAAACGAAACTGCACTTCTTGCTCTACGTAACCAGGAAAATTGTCGGGCATTACCCAACTGGTGTGGATGTCAAAAGTAGCTTCCCGTCGATCAGGATATTGGTAAGTGATCTGCAGCTGAACCGAGTCCCATGTCTGTGAATCCGGGGAAGCAACAATTCCACGCTGACCGGTAGCAGCGACGCGTTTCAACTTCCAATCACAATTGAAGGTGAAATCAATTAACTTTACGTAATGGATTGCGACGTAGGTAGCTGGGTTCCTACCCTTGATCCACTCTGAAAACTGATTTGCAGATATCTGCCGGGGTTCCAGCAAGGAACAAAACCCGTTGTTTACATGCTGAAGTGTGCCGTTTAACACAAGGGTGCGTAATCGTTTATGGTCGGGATCCAATAATTTGTGGTAAACCACTTTGCACAATTTCTGCTGATCTGCTGCCAACTGGATCAGACGATCTAATTCTGTCAGAGAAAGTACCGACGGTTTTTCGATCAATACATGTTTCCCAGCAAGTAACGCCTGTTGAGCGATTTCAAAATGGCGATCATCTGGCGTGGCAACACAAACCACATCTACATGTTGTAACAGTTCCGTCAAAGCAGTTTGTCCCGCGAGATTCCGCACAGTGGAATTGCTATCCTGAAAAAGCTGCAGGTATTTTTGGGCTCTCGCTCCAGTGCGAGAAGCAATCCCGTAAAGCTGCACCTGGACTGGACCGGTACCAACGGAATAAAGCGGGCGACTGCACTGTTTCAAAAAGAATGGAAGATAGGTTTCTTCAAAAATCATTCCCGCACCAATCATTCCGACTTTGATCGTCTTCATAAAGCCCCAGATTCGACTGTTTGCGAACAGGATAGCGAAAACCACGTAATTTCAAGGGGAGTCAGTGATCACAAGTTTAACATAAGATAGATTATCGGACGTTTGTAGTTTATGTGCCCCATGCAGATTCAAGCAGATTGTCAATCTCATAACGTCCGATAATGTATATTATGTTAAGTAATTGATTGCATTTTACCTGACCACAACTACATGCTGGAATGTCACCAGTTCCAATATCATTTCCAAAAGAACCACTTTCTGGAGACCTCCCAAATGAAATTGCTGATCTCAGCCTTGTCAAGCCTGCTGTTCGTTGTTTCTGGTTCAGCCTTGGAACCAAAAGAACTCTTACTGATTGTTAACAGCAACATAAAAGAATCAAAGATCCTTGCCCTCGATTACTGTAACCTCCGTGGTGTTCCAGTTCAGAACATTGTTGAGTTTCCCCTTCCCGAAACAGAGGACATTTCTCGCAAGGATTACAACGACAAACTAGCTGCACCATTGAGAAAAAAACTGGCCGATTTTCCAGGGGTTTTATGCCTGGTCACTTTTTATGGTGTGCCACTTCGGGTTCAGGCACCCGTCCTATCGGATGAACAACGTGCGGCTGTGATTCAGGTTCGGAAGGATCTTGAGGCATCCACATCTGAAGAAGAGAAAAATCGCTTGCGGACTCAGGAGCGTTTGCTCAGTTTCCGCGAAAGCGTGGCAGCAGTCGACAGTGAACTGATGTTGGTACTGTGGCCGGATTACCCACTGCAGCGTTGGCAGGTTAATCCACTTTACTGGAAGGCACCACCGAAAAAGATCCCCGCGAAAGTATTTCTAACCGGGCGTATCGATGCTCCCACTGTTGATGTAGCAAAACGACTAATTACCGACGCAATCGAAGCAGAAAAATCTGGTTTGGTGGGTAAAGCCTACATCGATGCCCGTGGGTTTCGATTTGACCCCAAAGCCGGAAAAGATTCGGGGACTGGATATTCTGGTTACGATGAGTCTTACCGTGAAACAGCAGAAATTCTGAAACGAGCAAAGATTGAAACCATCCTTGACAACAAACAGGAATTGTTTGCCAAAGATAGTTGCCCGGATGCTATTTTTTACTCCGGGTGGTATTCCCATGCCAGCTTTATCCCGAGTTTTCAGTTCAAACCAGGCGCGATTGCTTGGCACCTCGCCAGTTCCGAAGCGGTGTCGCTGAAAAGAAAAGATGCGCCATACTGGTGCCCTAACCTCTTACGCACTGGGGCCGCTGTCACCCTGGGACCTGTGGGAGAACCTTATACGATTGGCTTTCCGAAACCGGCAGAATTTTTCTCCCACGTGCTTACTGGGCAATACACTCTCGCCGAGTGCTTCGGACGCACCACCGTTTTAACAAGCTGGATGATGACGTGTATTGGCGATCCACTCTATAACCCCTTTCGTGGGATGGGGTTAATGAAAGTTGAAGATATCCAGCTCAGCCCACGTGGAGCACCCTTGTTGTTTGAGAAAAATAAATAGTTAATATATAAGTTACTTAGTTGGAAGTATTTTAACTCCAATTAACTCAATGGTAAGAATCTTACGTTTAATTAACTGATGTGTAATTTGTTTGCGTATGCTTATTTGACTACAAGATGTTTTTCGACAATTTCATCCAGCATTTTGCCAGCTTTTTCACCAATAAGGGATTCTACTTTTGTGCCGTCTTTACCGAAAATGTGGATTGCAGGAAGGCTGTTGTGCTGCCATATTTTGTCCCACTTTACCTTATTTTCCTCCGAGTCATCCAAAAGATAGTTCGGAAATACCGCTTTTTGCGATTGCAGGAAATCTACCACATCCTTTTCTTCATCCGTGAAGTCCACGCTGAGACTAATGATAACCAATCCCTTATCTTTCAGTTTGTGGTGCATGGCCACCAAGTGGGGGTATTTCGCTTTGCAAGGTGGGCAAAAAGTCCCCCAGATATCCAGGACCACCACTTTTCCCTTGTGGCTTTCAACGGCTTTTTTCAGCTGCTCAAATGTAACCTTCTCGAGTTTCACATCATCTGCACTCGCACTTGGGGCATCAATCTGCCAACAAAATGAGAAAGCTATCATCATTAGAAAATTTTTCATCCATACTCTCCTGAATAAATCGAATTACGTGCCTACTCGCGTTTTCTACTACTGGAAAATCTGGCCAACCGTGCTACAATGATCTGGTAGTCAAAATTACAGGAAACGACGCTGGAATATGCCTGCGCCGAAATATATTCGCAATTTTTCAATTGTAGCCCACATCGACCATGGGAAAAGTACCCTTGCCGACCAGTTTCTGTTGCAAACGGGAACCATCACTCAGCGTGAATTCCGTGAGCAACTTCTGGATGGTATGGATTTAGAGCGTGAACGGGGCATTACTATTCAAATGCACCCTGTCACCCTGAATTACCGTTACCAGGGCGAAGATTATGAATTAAATCTCATCGATACCCCTGGTCACGTGGATTTCACGTACGAAGTCTCTCGTAGTCTGGCAGCGTGTGAGGGTGCGGTGCTCCTCGCCGATGCATTTCAGGGAGTTCAGGCGCAAACTGTTGCCAATGCGTACCTTGCGATCGAAAATGATCTGACCATCGTTCCTGCGTTGAATAAGATCGACCTCCCTACTGCCCGCCCAGAAGCAGTGATGGCTGAAATGGAAACTGCCGTTGGTGTGCTGGCGGAAGACTGCCTCATGGTGAGCGGTAAGACGGGTATTGGAGTTCCCGATCTGATTCATGCAATTATTGATCGGGTACCCCCACCTTCCGGTGATCCCTCGGCCCCACTGAAAGCTTTGATATACAACAGCCATTTTGATTCATTCAAAGGCGTGGTGATTTACATCCGCATCTTTGAAGGCACGATGAAAATTGGCCAGAAAATCGTTCTGATGCGCGGACGGAAAGAATACACTGTCGTTGGGTTGGGTCAGTTTCGACCCCATATGGTGTCTTGCGATTCACTCGGAACCGGACAAGTAGGCTTTGTATTAGCCCAGATCAAAAACATTCAGGAAGTTCACATTGGTGACACGATCACCGAAGCGGACAACCCCACCCTGGAACCACTTGCTGGCTATAAAGAGCCACAACCAATGGTTTTTTCGGGTTTATACCCTGTCAACAACAACGATTTTGAGCAACTCCGGGAAGCTCTGAACCGCTTAAAATTGAACGATTCCAGCTTTACCTTCTTACCAGAGGTGTCTGAAGGCCTTGGGTTTGGATTTCGGTGTGGTTTTCTAGGAATGTTGCACCGCGAAATCATTGGGCAGCGGCTCGAGCGTGATTGTGAACTTGACCTGGTCCACACAGCACCAAACGTTACATACCAGATCTTAAAGACCGACGGGTCCGAAATCCTGGTGAACAACCCACAAGATGTACCAGATGCAGGACAAATCAAGGAATTTCGAGAGCCGATCGTTAAAATTAATTTCCTGCTTCCATCGAAATGCATTGGCGACATCATGCAGATGGCTTCAGATCGTCGTGGGATCTATCTGAAAACAGAATATTTGTCTCCAGAACGAGTTTTTATCAGTTACGAATTGCCCCTCGCAGAAATGATTTACGACTTGTACGACAAGCTAAAATCTGTTACCAGCGGTTATGGAACCATGGATTACGAGTTTCTCGAGTTCCGCCCTGCTGATCTGGTTCGATTGGATGTTCTGGTGCACGCTAAAAAAGTGGATGCGCTGTCCATTATCGTCCACCGCAATCAGGCAGAGCGACGTGGGAGAAAACTAATCTCGAAACTACGAGAAGAAATTGATCGTCACATGTTTGAGATTGCGTTGCAGGCAGCGATAGGCAGCCGTGTGATTGCTCGTGAAACGATTACTGCTCTTCGAAAAAACGTCACCGCTAAGTGCTATGGGGGTGACATCACTCGAAAGCGCAAACTGTGGGCGAAACAAGCCGCTGGGAAAAAGAAAATGAAACAGATTGGTCAAGTAGAGATACCCCAGGAGGCATTCCTGGCGGTATTGGAATCTGATCAGTAACTGAGGGAAATTTGTAGTGGCTCCGATTGGTGATAAAACAGAGATCCTACCCCTTTCAGTGGAAACTGTTCCCCAATCTACAGAACTCGACGCAGCACCCGAATCTGCTACTCAACATCCTGTCACCATCACTGAAACAGGATTTCATTACAAATCACCAGGACTTTTCCGCAGATCGATCGAACATTTCGCCATATTCCTGATCACGATCCTTTTTTTGCGGGTAATTGCCGTAGAACCGTATGGAGTTCCCACTGGAAGCATGGCGCCCAGCCTGATTGGAAATCACTTCGTCAAGGCTTGCCCTCGATGTCATTACCCAGTGGTATTAGGCCAGTCGGAACCAGTGGGCGGCCATCCAACTGGCTTTTGTCCGAACTGTGGGAAATCAAACATTGATATGCAGGAAGTCCGCACCGTTCCTGGCGACCGAGTGTTGGTTGACAAAACAATTTATCATTTGCGTCACCCACGTCGCTGGGAAATTGCAGTTTTCATGAACCCATCTGATTTGTCCAAACCCTATGTGAAACGAGTCATCGGACTGCCTGGTGAAAAATTACTGATCAAAAACGGAGACATCTGGGTAAATGGCGAACTCATTCGAAAATCCTTCAGTGAAGTTCAGGAATGTATGATTCCTATTTTTGATGCAGATTTTTGCCCACCTGGTGGATGGTATCGCAGGTGGTATTCCGAAAACCAGGAACCATCTTTCAACGCCACCGCAACGGTAGCACCACCAGAATGGTTAAAAATTTATCATAAAGAGTTGGCGATCCACGCGAAAGACAGCACCCTGCCCCGTCTGGCTGGATATTGGCAAACATCAATTGACCAAAATCATGTCGAAGTTCTGAAAGATCAATTTAGTTATAATGGGGATCCCACTGGGAACAGTCATTATGCTATCCATGAATTTATCCTCTCCTTCGAAGCGCAATTCCAGGGGTCTGGCGAGTTAATTGCGGGAATCAATGATGGTGCGAACCAGGTGCGAGTTGCTTTATCAACCAATGATCAGGCCAATGTGGGCAAATTCCTGGTTGACCAGAAACTGGTAAGCACTTTTCCGCACCAGACTTTGGGAAATGATGGCAAAGTGATGGTGGAACTATCGTTTGTTGATCGACGATTGATCGTTGCAATTAATGGTCGGCCTTGTTTTACGCATGATTTGCCTGTCGCTACCAGTTTTCAGGATGTACGATCTCCATGTGTTGTTGGTGCACGAGGGATTGATACCCACTTTCGTAATATTCGGATCTATCGAGATATTTACTATCGCCCAACTGGCCAGCATGCTGTTCAGAAGGAACTCCCAATCGCCCAAAATCATTATTATCTGTTGGGAGATAATTCTGCGAACTCCGACGATAGTCGTTCATGGAAAATCCCCACGGTGCCGGAACGGAATTTTCTCGGTAAACCATTCTTTTTACACCAGCCTAGCAAAGCGAATGGTTGGGGAGGTATTAAGTCAACTCGTGGTTTCCAGATTGATTGGCAAAGAGTCCGGTTGTTAAGATAATTCCCAAACACACCTAGGCACACCTTGATTTTTTGGCAGAATAATTGAAGTTAAGGCGAAGAGGATTCCATGCTAGCAAAGATATTTCGGTTTATCATCGGTCGACCATCGCCTGAATCACGAAAAAAGAACAGCCACGGCGACGCCACACGAGAAGTAGTGGAGACTGTCGTGTTTGTAATTTCGCTCGTTTTAATCCTCAAACTCTTTGTAGCAGAAGCATTTGTCATCCCCACCGGGTCGATGGCAGATACTCTCTGGGGCGACCAGATTGTGGTCGAATGCAGCGAATGCAAGCATAAGTTTCCCGTCTCATTTTCCAATGGAGAACACCAGGAAAACGACATTCGTGGAATGGGATTACCGGTTGCCTGCCAGAATTGTGGTTTTGAGCAGTTTGCACGTGTTGCTGATTGGGCAACGGGTGACCGTGTTCTCGTAGCAAAATACGATCACCATATCCGTGCACCAAAACGCTTTGAAGTTCCAGTGTTCAAGTTCCCTCAGGAACCTTACAAACAGGTAACAGGCGCAAACGATTACGCCCACATGAATTACATTAAACGCCTTGTTGGCTTACCTGGTGAGACGATTGGTATCCTCGGCGGCGATCTGTTTGTTTATCGTGGTGAATTATATCCAGATTTACCAAAGCCAGATTCCAGGATGGATTTGTGGAAGAAAGATTTCTGTTATGTATCAAACGCCAAAAGTATCTCACTTTTTCAAGAAGGGAAGTTTGAACTGATACGAAAATCGCCTGACGAAATTCTGAACATGAAAAGGCTGGTATTTGATACAGATCACCTCCCTTCTAGTGTGCGTGGTGCCTCTCAAACCCGCTGGCATATTCATCCGGACAGTGCTCAAGCTGCTGGATGGCAAGAAAATGAGAAAAAGTTCATTCATAATGGGCCAGATTTGGGTTGGATTCGCTATCAACATGTCCAACCTGGGTGGGATCGTTCAACGAACATTCGCCAACCCGCACCGATTCGGGATTTTCTCGCTTACAACAAAGGTACATCCTCAACCGCAAACGTTGTGGATTTAATTATTGAGGCAGAGGCTGAATTTAATTCCTCTCAGGCCAAAATATCGTTTGAGTTAGCCCGCTATGGTGTGGTATATCATGTGGATTTTGTTGGTGGGAAGTGCTTGTTGAGTAAATCGACACTGAATCAGGTGCCTGTTGCTTTTGCAGAGTCAACCACCAAAATTGTTGATAGTGGCAAGTTCGCCATCCGGGTTGCTAATGTCGATTGTCGCCTGACGGTTTGGGTAGACGGCAAGGTTCTTGATTTTAGTGGCAAAAATGACTATCCCCCTACTCTGTCAATCCCTGCGGATTCCGACCCACGTGATGTGAATGAACCAATCCGCATTGGAGCCAGTGGAGACATTTCCTTGGGTAAACTCAAATTGTTTCGTGATATTTACTATCTTCCAAACGAGTCATCTCATACGGTACCTGAGACATATTTCGTTCAACCTGGGCATTACTTGTGTTTCGGTGATAATTGCATTGCATCTGCAGACAGTAGGTCCTGGGGAACAGTACCCGAACGACTGATGTTAGGGCGTGCGGTGGCTGTCTATTATCCAATTTCACGGTGGGGTTTAATTAAATGAGTAGCCCGGAACACGGAATTTGCGAAATCCGAGTTCGTTATGCAGAAACGGATCGCATGGGTTTCCTCCACCATGCCAATTACCTGATTTATTTTGAACAGGCTCGCACCGATTTATTGCGTTCAAATGGTTCAACTTACCGAAAAATGGAAGACGAAGGGTATCTGCTGGTCATCACCAAAGCAGAGGTAAAATACCTACGCCCTGCACATTATGATGATGTGCTTGTTATTCGCACCAGTGTCAAACGAATTACACCCGTGCGAATCGAGCACATTTATGAAGTGACTAGAGGCACAGAACGTATTGCGACAGGCGAGACAACTCTTGCCTGTGTTAATCGTGAAGGCAAACTACAGGCACTGCCTGACTGGTTTTTAGATTTGAAGCAATCGGCTGGTAGCAGTTGAAATTCTCAACAGAGGGACGATTGTGCGAAAACAAGGTATTGCGTATCTTTTACCAACCTTATTCTGTCTGGTACCAGGCATTCTGGGCCTGCTGATCTTTTTTGCCATTCCTAGCGAAGCGATGCGGGATTATCTTGCAAGGATCAAAAATTCGCCCATCGATTGGGTCATCCTTGGGTTAGGATCACTACTTTTTTCTGCACAGACTTACCTGGCATGGCATGCCCTGCGGTGGCAGATCGACGACTTTAATGAGAAGCCAGATCGTTGGCTGAATCACCTCGCCAGTGCTGCCGAATGGTTTCCACTGCTGGGATTAATCGGAACGGTGGCTGCCATCCTGCAAACATTCAGTTCGATTGGTGCACCGGGTGCTACACCGGAAGATACGATGCCACGGGAAATCATCAGACGTTATGCACCGGCAATTACGGCAACAGGAAGTGGGTTATTTATGGCATTAATGAATATTCTGCCAACCTGGACTGTTCAAATTGGGCGAGATATTATCCGTTCTCTTGCTGGTACCCCCCTGCCCCGCGAGGATCAACGGTAATGATCGAACGTCCCAAACGAAGTGTTACTCGCTTTTTTGTTCCGTTAATCGACGTGCTGATTCTGCTGTTCTGTATCTTTCTGTTGATGCCTTTTGTGGAAGATCCCAACATTAAAGGCAAGAGTAAAGAATCACAAAATGTTGATATCGACTTCAAATTGCGTGCAGCCCAACAGGAAATTAAGTCGTTAGAAGCTGGGTTGCAGGCTGCGAATGAAAAAATAGCCCGCATGCTACGTGAACAGAAAAATGTAGCAGAACGACTGCACGTCAAAGTGCTTGAAATCGATCCTGAAAACGGTCGCTTGTATTACCTACAGAACAATCAGCGGGAATACATCACCACACAGGCAGAAGCAGAAGATGTCATTACTTTACATTCTCGCAGTGCCCCCAGTAAAGAACCATTCTTTTTGATTTTGTACCCGCGACAACGGTCGGGTTTTCCAGAACAACGTCAGGCAGATACATACGCCCGCTGGTTCAATGGAGTACAATATCAGTTTGATCGTCCTGGTGCCCCACAACCCTAGCAGGAGATTCGCGCATGCTCTTTGCAATTGCGTTCGAAGGTTTTGCCAATGTCCTGATCGGATTACTTGCTATCGTTGGCGGGTTTATTGCAGGTTACTTTTTAGGGTTGCTGCTGACAATCCTGAGTGATCGCTACATTTTTAACAAAAAAATCCCGCGATTTCTACGATCATGGATCAGGGTTTTTTCAGGCGCTCTATTAGCGCTAATTGTTGCGTTGTTTGTTTTTGGCAAAGGTGGGTTTGGCTTTGGTGGGTCCGGTGGGGGTTTGCTGGGCGGCAATGACACCGATTCTGGTGGAAATACTGCAAGCAGTTCCACAGCAACCGCCAAAACTACCATCATCAATCCAGCAACCAGCACCTCCCCAATATTGAAAGTAACCATACTGGGTGGCGATGCTCAAGATGGAAAGTTCTACGTTGTTGATGGCTTACCGGTTGCTCAAACACTTGAGCAGGTGAAACAACAAGTGCTTGCGAGAAATCAGTCCAAAAATCCACTCACCAGAATGATTATTTATGTGTATGCCAACAGCGCTTCGCGAGAAAATCCCGTGGTGCTCGATTTGTCTCGTTTCGCTCAGGAAATGAAGTTAACAGTAGAATTTCCACCAGTTCAAAATCAACTGCGACCGTAACTGTTGGAGGAAAGGTCGGTGCTGCCAAATCAAGATGAAATTCCTTATCGGCCGGTCGCCATCGATGCGGAAGCACTGCGTGTCGTCGTATTCGGTATGCCCGAAGCTGGCAAATCCACTTTTCTTGGTGCCAGTTTATACACTTCAGAAGTCCACGACCCAGCCATGGCAGGGTACATTGTTGATCTGACCAGTGGGCTGACGGAATTACGACGACGATTGTTTGCTGAAATCCACCGGCATACTGAAGATGAGCTGATTTCATATCCCGTGAATTTCGTCCGTGCCGGTGACCCCGCGACGCATGGAATTTCGGTAGTCCTTTACGACTGCGATGGCCGAAGAGCGTTTGATCTACTGAAAGGTCCACAGAGCATCAAACAGTCTCAACGCGTGGGCAATCTTGCGGATACGGTGCTGCGGGCAGATGCCATGATCCTGGTACTGGATGGTTCAAGTGATTTTGAATTCATTGAGAACGACATCCAGATTTTCCTGCATTTTCTGAACATGCTGAAAGAAATCCGGGCAAAAGAATTATTCGTTACGGATTTTCCGGTGCATCTGGTTCTCAGCAAATGTGATTTGGTTGGTGGTGGGCAACTTGATCGAACCAGTTGGGAGGATGCCGTCTGGCATCTCACCAAAGAAGTCGCCAAACGCTTTCACGATTTTCTCAGCGATTCAACCAGGTTGCCCGGCTTTGGCAAAGTTGTGCTGCACGTTCATCCCACAGCGATTCGCCTGCCTCAACACCTGCAGGTTCCGGGCGAACCAGCGGGGACGTACGGGATCTCACAGGCTTTTCGAGCCACCGTGCTGGATGCGTATCAATTTCGACAGCAACGAGACCGGGCTAAATTCCGCCTCAGAGCAACTCTTCTCACAATTCTTTCATTTTTTGCTGGCATAATTCTGCTCGCCGTAACGATGAGTAGTTTTCGCCCAGACGACACAACACTTGTGCAATCATTAGAATCTCGAGTGCTGGCTATCCAACGTGGGGAACCAAAACCACCAATTCAACGGCTGGAAGTAAATCGATTGCATTCGCTGTTCCACAATTTGTCGGGTATTCGTTCTGATCCTGACTTTCCTAAATTGTCGGATTCATTACAGGAATTTGTTCGTACGCGTTTACAAGAAGCCGAATTATATTTAAGCTTCGTTGAAGGAATTTCCAAAATTCCCCCACCTTCGCAAGCATTGAGTCTGAAAGAACTGGCCTTCATTGAAGAACAGTTAGCCGCACTTAAAGGGCCAGAAGAATTTCCGGACTGGCAAGCGACCCCAGAAGTGCAAGGATTTTTTCGATGGCGTACTGAAGTCAAAGAAATTAAAGCTGTAGCTTATCGATACAACGATTTTTACGTCAATCTGGAGAACCAATCCGCATTTTTGCTTTACCGAGCTGGAAAACTATCTGAAAACTGGTTGAAACAGTGGCAGGAACTTCAACTAACCGCAGAAAATGTCCCCACGAGTGCTCTGCCAGCTGAAGTCCTTGAAAGAGTAATTCGATATACCGAAATCGTTCCAGTGCGTGCCGCATGGAATTCGAACCGCCAGAAATTGGAGCAAGTTCACCTCATTGCGGGGTGTTTTGGTGTGCTGCACCATACAAAAGTTGCTTCCCCCTTCCCCAAAGATGTGGGGGCACTTCCGATCAAAGATTTTGAAGTTGTTACCAATTTGTTACAAAAAAACTTCCCCCAGCACCAATCCTGGAGGCTGGAACTGATCCCGGATGCTTTTCAGGAGCAATTGCGGGCAGCGATTCGGATTCGGTTGAACCAGGGAATTGAATCTGGCAGAAAACTGGCACTGAATTCTTGGCAGGCAGCCACCAACAGTGGGAAAGAAATACCTTCTGATTGGCCAAAAATCGCCAAAGTCCTTACCTCAGAAGATGCAGAAGCCTGGCGTGAAGTGATGAAGTGGCTGCAGCGATTACTGGAACCCGAGGCACCATTGTTGCTGGAAGAGGCAACAACTTTCGTAAATAGCCCCGAATTCACTCTGGAATTTGCTGAAGTTCGACTGGAAGTACCAGAGCGCCTACTCCCGGAATCAATCCGTCTGGATGGCAATATCGCAATATTGCACACTAGCAATTCAGGAAAAGAGGATTTGGTGCTGTCGCAAATCGATACTTCTTCTGTTTCCAATCAGGTGCGGCAGTACCCACTGAAAAGTAAAGAGCGGCTGATCATTAAGTACATACCTGGAAACGACTTAGAAATTATTGCCCGTTTCAAAGGCCTGAAAACCGGGCGGGAATATCAGTTTGTTTGGAAGGCCGATTCCCGCACCTATCAATTTGATTGCTTCTACCAGACACCTACCTATTTTGTCACTGCCCTGGGTGGGGATAAGCCCACGCCCGCAATGGGCGTTCAATTGAAAGTAATCGATGGAAAAATACCCACGATACCTGCCCTGCTCCCCCAGCTGAAAAAATTTCCCTTGAACTGAAAATTTAATTTTTCTGACCGAATTTAGTGATTTCGATTCATTTTTTTTGATTTTTTCCAGGTTACATGTTCTGAATTTTGCTTCCAAGCTTTGTAACTTCTCCAAATCTGTTCTAAGTAACTTGCGTAGAGATACGTTCATTCAGGTGAACTTACTTTCGAACAGAGAAACCCATTATGTATTTGCGGCGAACAAACAGAACAAATCGACGACGGGCTGCTGCTGCCGTTGAATTTGCCTTTGTGTTACCCCTGCTTCTCCTACTGATTATCGGTCTGTGGGAATTCGGCAGAATTATCCATGTGCAGACAATCATGAATAACGCTGCACGTGAAGCTGCACGTCTGGGTGCACAGGCACAAATTGTCAATACCTTTGGCAGCTATACGGAAATCAAGTTCAATACCGGCACGCCGAATATTAACGACACAGTTCGTGCGTATCTTACCGGCTCTGGTATTACCGATCACACGGGATTGGTTGTCGAGTTTCAGTTCATTGAGGGCGATGCCTATGCCCCTGCCCCCGTCGGACCAGGTCCCGATCCGAGAGCCTCTGTTGATCCTCACAAAGGTGTGAAAAACCAACGGTTCCGTGTGCGTGTCACCATTCCCTACGACAATGTCCGTTGGTCGACTCTGACACTGATTAATCCCACTACGCTTACTGCAGAATGTCAGTGGCAGTGCCTGGTGGACGATCCCTTCACTGTTAACACTGTACTTCCTGGCTGGAGTCCATGATGAAAATATTAAAGAAATCTCATTTAAATCGCCCACGTTCAGGTGCTGTTGCAGTTGAATTTGCAGTGGTGGCACCATTGTTATTGTTGATGCTGTTTGGCATCTTTGAATATGCCCGCTTCTTGTTCATTTATCATGTGACCAATAATGCCTGTCGCGATGCAGCACGCTTTGCGGTGTGCCACACATCGGGCGGTACGATGCCAGGTGAGCCAGATGTGATTACCACGCAGAACATCCGTGATATCGTGACTTTTGGGCAGTTTAATGGCACGAACTACGGCACTGGTATGGGTGGAGCAAACAACAGCCTCGACAACTACACAGTGAATGTCTTCGGTGTAACTCCAGCTCACTTGACGGCAAATCCCCCAAATCTGGATCCTGCTGGCAAGCCAGCATGGGATGAAACCGCATTTCAGGACAAAATTGCTGTGCAGGTTACTGGGGACTACCGACCGATGTTCCCGCAGTTACTGGGTTTGAACACGGTTGTCCCGTTCCGAGTCACCATTTTAATGAGCAGCGAAGCCAACTAGTTTCGATTCTTGTCCATGGGAGGATAAGTTGTGAAAAGAATAGATGTGAAAAGAAGAAGCGGTGCAGTATTGCCACTTGTAGCGATCTGCCTCGTGGCATTAATGGCCTTTATGGCCCTAGCCATTGATATCGGCATGATGGCGGTCGCGCGAACACAGGCTCAGTCCGCAGCGGATGTTGCAGCGCTTGCAGGTGCGAGAACACTCAACGGTTTGCCGGGAAATAATGTAACAAATGCTACTGCTGAATCGCGCGAGGCAGCTCGTTCGAATTCGATCCTCAATGCGCAGATCACCAATGCACAGGTTACCACAACCCAGGTAGGGATTTACCGCTACGATACCGCCGCCAATCGCTTTCAGGCAGTATTCGGCAGCACCCCAGCAAGCAATGAAGCATATGGTGCAATGCAGGTTTCGCTGACTACTGCGCAACCAACATTCTTCGGAAAGATCCTTGGGGTCAATTCGTTGACAATTGGTGCCCAGGCAACTGCGGTGCACCGACCTCGCGATATTTCAGTGGTACTGGACTTCTCTGGTTCGATGCGATTCTCCAGCGAATTCAACTACCCATCTGGTAGCAGCGATGTTCAGGGAGCATTGAATCCCGATGACCGTTATCCCCGTTTTGGTCCATGGATACGCTATCAGCCGGTTTCGGGAACCAATGTCAATCCTTTGCAACGGCTGACAGCATACATTGATGGTGGTGGTGAAACGCACGCAGTTAACAATCTCACGGTGGAAACAACCAACGGCCCACCAGTGATTGACAACTTCATGACCACAATTGGAGCTGGTGCCAACGCTTTTGTGTATAACGGTGATCTAACCGGCAGCGGTTTTAACATTTCCAACACACCGGTATGTACTCCCACACCGGACACTTGGAGCAGTCAGTACGCCTCTGGGTATGTCGGAGATCGCTGGCCACAGGATAATCGTGGTACCAGTACCAATCCCTCTGCAGCTAATTATGCGAAGCATGTTGCTGATTTATTAAATATCTCCTCCGTCAATAACGGAACTAGAAATGCGACATGGGAAAGCACTGGATACGATGGGATAAATGGGTTGAACGAATCGAATACCTTTTTAGGGTACAGCATGGGCCCGGCATACTACGGAAAAACGTTCTACATGTGGCCACCCGACCCGCGTGAAGATAAAGATTGGCGAAAACGATTCTATCGTTTTCGAAGCTCCAGCTCTAGCACTAAAGGTCCTGTGTTGGATGATAATACAGCGTTATTTGATAGTACCGGTCGCTTTTATGCTCAGTACAACGGCTCTACTCCGCGATATGTGCCTGACTACGACAATATCCTTGCCTGGATCAAGTCAGGGCCACAGGTTCTGCCACCAGCGCTACGTGCAGGGCGTGTTCGATATTACGATGAAATACCGGATACGCTTCCAATCGACTGGAATACTGGTCGCATCAGTGGTTCTGCAACTCTCACAGAACGATTTTGGAAAGAATATATCGACTTTGTGATCGGTGCTGGTCGTCATAACATGAAGAAGACTCTTACTGGTTATCCGAACAATAATACTTTCGGTGGCACCACGTTCGGATCTACTCGTATCACAGCAAAATCAAGCTTGTACGGCACCTCAGGCAACCCACCACCGTACATGCGCTATGATGATTGTCCTGTTCATCCGATTGGCCATTTCTGGTTTGGCCCTTATTCGATGCTCGGCTTCCTGGCGGTCAGCAGCAATACGGTCAGCTACAACTGGTTTGCAGGAACCACGTATGAAGCACAGACCTGGCAATTGAAAGCAGGGATTCAGTCAGCTTTGGAAGATATTCGTTTAAACCATCCAAACGATCTGGCATCGCTGATCTATTTTTCCAGTCACAACAGCTACAACTCAGCTCGCGTTGATATGGGTAAAGACTACACACGAATGAAGAATGCTTTGTTTTATCCCAACAGCTTGCTGAACAGTTTGGGTAATACCAGTTCCGAAATGGTGCCCTACAGAACTGCATCACCATCAAGCAGTAATCCAAGTGGCTTCAATCCTGCTAATTATGCTGGGAACGTGCCACTTGCAGATGGCGGGACAAATCCAACCATGGGGCTGATGAATGCCTACAACGAGTTCAACTGGGTGGGATCTGCAACTGGACGGAATGGTGCTACAAAGATTGTGATTCTGGAAACAGACGGTGTAGCAAACCAGACTTGCAATGGTTCATTGAGTCAGGTTGGCAGTACTGGTCGATATCAATGGTCAAGTATCAGTAACGGATCTGGTGTAGGTAACGGCCACCCGGATGCACTTAATGAAGGGATTACGTTAGCGTGGATTATTGCTCAAAACGAAAGTGGAAGCAATTCCTGGCCTGTCAGTTTCCCCAGTGGCAACTCACGGACTCGCAAGTTTACCGCGTACCGGGCCAGGCTTCTCGACAAGCCGAAATCCAGCTCGAGTGCATGCTTTGGCATTCGGTGAACTTTTTGAGCCTTCAACGCGGAACAATTCGAATGGTGCAAACACCCAGGATTCCGCACTGCAGTTTTTGCTCGATGTTCAGTTTGTGGGGAATACCTCTTCCAGCACTGATACCTCGATCGAATCTTACAAGATCATCACTGGGGACTATAACCAGCGTGTTGACAAGATCCGAGAAGCTTTGCAACGGATTATGCAGGGTGGGGTTCAGGTTGCTTTGATTCAGTAACTCATTTTCGCCCACCTCTTTTTCAATTCACTGTATAAAACAATAGCAAGAAAACTTATTTGGGACATTCTTTGTCTGCCGTTGCTGAATTTCACCAGGTAACCAAGATCTTCCGCAGTGGGCTTCTTGGAAAACAACGTCATACTGCGTTAGACAATGTCACTCTGCAAATTCCCGTGGGAATGGTCACTGGTTTGCTTGGTCCTAACCGTGCCGGCAAAACCACACTTATAAAAATTTTATTAAGATTGAACTCCCCCACTTCTGGCAAAGTGGTGCGATTGGGGCACGATGCATCTTACCAGAATACTCTCGCACAGGTGGGATATGTTCATGAGAACCAATATTTCCCTAAGTACTTATCTGCAAAAGAGTTACTGACTTATTACGGTTCACTCACCTATCTCCCACCCATGGAATTAAAAGCAAAAATCCCACAACTCCTGAACAAGGTGGGGCTGGCCGATCGCGCCGATGAACAGATTCGCAAGTTCAGCAAAGGAATGGTTCAGCGCCTCGCGATTGCTCAAGCGATTATGAATGATCCAGAGTTGCTGGTACTTGATGAGCCCAGTGAAGGACTCGACATCTCGGGTAAAGCAGTTCTTCGCGATGTTATTCAGGAACGGAAGTCACTTGGTAAATCAGTGATCTGCGTCTCACACAACATGGAAGAAATGAGCAAAGTGGCCGATTTTATTGTTGTCTTAAAAAACGGGCGAGTAATTTCACAGCGGCACCTGACGGACAAGGATCGAGTTCCGGGAGCACTTGAAAGTCAACTGCAAGCACATTTTCAAGAGGTGCCAGCATGAACCTGCCCATCGCACTCCGCACAATTCGCTGGATGATTATTGATACGATTCGCCAGTCCCTCGCCACGAAAGTTTTCTGGGCGATGGTATTGTTCAGCGCCTTGGTCATGGTTTTTTGCCTGGGAGTAGAACTTTCCGGAAAACAACAATCTGATGACAGTCAATACGTTTTGCCCCCAGATGATCCCGAATTGAAGAAACTCTCTCCAGAAAAAGTGAAAGAAGATGGAGTGGATATCCTTGGACAAGACAAATTGTCTTTAGGTTTTGGCCTTTTCCAACTGAATACGGCACGTGGGGCAGATGATTCTTTTCGCTTTCTGCTTACCTGGTTATCTGGCTTGATTGCAGGCACTTTGGGTGTATTTTTGGCAATTATCTGGACATCCGGGTTATTGCCCACTTTTCTGGAGCCAAGCCAGATTACAGTACTGCTGGCAAAGCCGATCCCACGGTGGAGCTTTTTACTCGGTAAAGTAGTTGGGGTAATGGTTCTCATTACCTTTCATGTCAGCTTTTTTGTAGTGGGAACCTGGCTGACCCTGGGTTTGGCGACGGGCCGATTCGATGCCACCTATTTTCTGGTCATTCCGATTCTGGTGATCCATTTTTTTGCCTTTTACGGCTTTTCGGTGATGCTGGCTGTCTGGAGTCGCAGCACCGTTGTGTGCGTATTTGGCACATTGTTATTCTGGACTGTTGCCTGGGGAATCAATTACGCCCGCCATGCGATCCAGGTTCATCAACCGCCGGGAATGACAGCCACCAGCAATTTCATGTTGGAAACCAGCTACTGGATACTGCCTAAACCAGCTGATCTGAACATTGTTTTCGAAAAAACGCTCGATAGTCGTGGGATTTCAGCAGAAGTGCCAGAGTTTGAACAGGCTTTGGCACAAAAGAAAATCCGTCTGGAATGGTCGGTGTTTACCTCTTTCCTGTTTTCGATAGCCATGTTGGGCATATCGTGTTACGAATTTAGAAAAACCGAATACTGATGCACCCGACCACTATTGTTTTTGATTTTGGTAATGTGATCGGATTTTTCGATCACCATCGCTCCGTAACGAATCTAACTCCCTATACTACAGGCACTTCAGAAAAAATCCTGCATGCACTCTATCACTCCCCCGTCGCCCACGATTACGAATGTGGGCGGCTAACCACTTCCCAATTTCAAAGCTGGCTTGCCAAGGAAATCAAATTAGAGTGCACTGAACAAGAATTCGTGCGACATTACAGCAATATTTTTACGCGAAATGAGGAAATCTGTGACGCGATACCCAAGTTGGCCGGGAAATACGAGTTGGTATTAGCAAGTAATACCAACGATGCCCACTTTCAGTTCTTTGCATCAGACTTTGCCGATGTGCTGCAGTACTTCCAATTCTTAGGGGTTTCTCATCAATTAGGAGACCGCAAGCCTGCCGAGCAGTTTTTTCGCGCTTTGGAAGAGAAATCAAATCTGAAGCGATCAACCAGTCTTTTTGTGGATGATTTACAGGCCAACACCAGTGTTGCCGCCAAATTAGGCTACCGGACAGTCACATACGAACCGAATGGGACATTTATGCAATTAATTCATGAATAATTATTCATTTTTACTGTTTTTCCCCTTGTGCCCACGAAACTTCGGGTATATGTGAAAGCATTGTTTATGCAAGCAAGAAAGCCAATGTCTGTGGGCAATACGGATTACGTTTGGCAACGGGTGGTACCACGTTCAGACCGTGGCAACGCCCCAGAACCGGATATTGCCCTCCTAGAGCGTCTGGCACGACGGGAATTGTGGCGTGATGAACGCTCGTTGAAACCACTACCTGTGTGTGCTGAAATTGGCAGCGACGACTGGTTTGAAGCGATTGCAACTCGTCGATTTGAACGGCATGGTCGTTGGATCCCCCACCTGTTCAAGTTTGATCGTTACCGTGATGAAACGATTCTGGCTTTTGGGGATACCCTTGGCCTGGAGTGGGCTGAATTTGCAAAGAAACATGCGAAATTGATCGTTGTTGACCCATCTACCACCTATCTGGATACGATTCAGGCACATTTCCATGCTCGTAATCTATCAGCAACTTACCACCACAGTTTTTACAACCGTGTGCCAATAGCCGATGAATCTGTCGACGTTGTGGCTGTTTTCTTCAACCACATGAACCTGGAAAATCTCTGTTCGATTATTGAAACGGCACAGCGGGTGTTGCGACCTGGCGGAAGATTCATGGGTGTGGTACCTGCCAGCAGAAACATGAGCGATGTTAAACGCTGGTTAAGACCGTGGGCTCCACCTGGTGAATTACCTGGCAGCATGATTGCAAAGCAGATCAAAGAACAGCTTACAGGGTTCAATGCTGCAAAAATTCGCAAACGCGGCCTGAAACGATCTCAGGTCCCGTATTTGCTGCGCATCTACTCTTTGGGACTTTTGGAGAGGTTGTTTGGGTACTACCATTTCATTCGTGCCTACAAACCATTTCAACCACCCCAGGCAATACGCCTGGCTGCTTGATTTCTACTGAAATCCCCACAATTACTCACTGGGTGAAACCAGAGAACTTCGTACACTTTTTGTTGTAAGTACTTTAGATGCGTGAATTTATGGCGAATATCGTCCTTAGTTCCGGTTTGGGCATTGCCCTTTTCCTGCTGTTAACGTGGGAATGGATGAAAAAAAATGCCCTCCCCATTTTGTTGGGGGTCGGTGCCACTACGATTTGCCTGTTCCTCTATATTGTGAACAATCAACTCAACTTCCGATTCCAGTCATTCTTTGGTTTGCTGGCATTAATCGCACTGGCGGCAATGTTCTCGAAAAATCTGCGAAATGTCCACTGGCGAACAATCATCGTTGGTATTGGACTTCAGGTGTTGCTTGCAACCTGCATTCTTCGAATTGAGGCAATTCGCAGCGTTTTTCGATTCGGTGGGGAATTGATTAAAAGATTCTTAGAATTCACCGATGCAGGTGCCCGCTTTGTTTTTGGCCCACTGGTCAACCATCAAACTATGGAACAAGTGTTTGGATTGAACAATGGATACATTTTCATTATTCGTGCCCTGCCCACCGTCATTTTTGTTTCCAGCGTCTTCACAGTCCTCTACCACCTGCGGGTGCTGCAATTGGTGGTTTTCCTGTTTGCCAAAGTGATGATGCTGATTTTTGGCAAAAAAAGTATCAGCGGAGCCGAATCACTCGCTGCTACAGCAAACGTTTTTATGGGTCAGACTGAAGCTCCACTGATTATCAAGCCGTTTATCGCAAAAATGACCCAATCCGAACTGCTCGCCTTGATGATCGGCGGTATGGCAACCATTGCAGGTGGGGTCATGGCAGTGTATATCGGTATGGGGGCTGACCCGGTGGCCATTCTGGCGACGAGTGTCATGGCAGCACCTACGGGGTTGTATTTGTCGAAGCTGTTACTGCCTGAAACAGAACAGCCTGTCACTGCGGGCACTGTGCGACTTGCAGATGAACGCCCCCACTCAAACGTTTTTGATGCTGCCTCTAGCGGTGCTTCTGATGGCATTTTTCTGGTAATAAACATTACCGCTATGTTGATCGCATTTATCGCTGGGATTGCGATGATCAATGCACTAATCGGCTTGCTATCACCAGATTGGAGCCTGGAACGGATTTTTCCAGTTTGTTTCAACCGGCTGCGTTAATGATGGGTGTGCCATTGGAAGATGCCCCACGCGTAGCAGAATTACTTGGGAAAAAGTTGGTGCTGAATGAGTTTATTTCTTTTGACAGCCTGACGACCCTGAATCGAGATGCTGCCACCGGTGCAATTACTGGAATGTCCGAGCGGAGTTATCTGCTTACTACATTCGCCCTAACAGGATTTGCAAACTTTTCTTCGATTGGAATTGTTCTTGGTGGGATCGGTGGTTTAGCACCTAGTCGACGGAAAGACTTAGCCAGACTGAGTTTACGAGCATTATACGGTGGTTTTCTTGCAACACTGATCAACGCCAGTATTGCAGGCATCGTTCTTTAATAGATTTCTGCATTCAGTATCGCCTCCAGCATTTTTGCCGCATCGACTGCTTCACGCACATCATGGACACGCCAGATGTGGGCTGTCCCACGAGAGGTAGCATCGCAATGAATCGCCAAGGTGCCTGCCAGGCGCTGATCAATTGGTCGGCCAGTAACACGTTCAATTAATCCTTTCCGAGACGCACCCAGCAGTACTGGTAGGCCAAATTGGCGTAATTGACCTAACTCCTTCAAAATCAGTAAGTTATGGTGAGTGCGTTTGCCAAAGCCAATGCCGGGATCAAGAACCAGTTGCTCCTTGCTCAGCCCCACCTGCAAAGAAAACTGGATTCTTTCCGCAAAAAAATTGCAAATCTCCCCCATCACATTCTCGTAATGCGGGTCTACCTGCATTGTCTGTGGGGTGCCCTGCATATGCATCAACACGCACCCTGCCCTGGTTTCTTTGGCAAGTTGGGCAATGTTGGGTGCAAATCGAAAGGCACTTACATCATTAATGATGTTTGCCCCTGCATCCAGTGCAGCTTTGGCTACTTCCAGTTTGGTGGTGTCAATTGAAATAGGGATCGCTGAAAATTGGCGAATTCTCATAATTACAGGCAACACCCGCTCGATTTCGACTGATGTGGGTACTTTCTCAGCACCAGGGCGGGTCGATTCACCACCGATGTCAATAATATCTACACCGTCATGCAGCATCGTCTGTACGTGCCGAAGTGCCAGTTCTACAGTCAGGTGGCTGCCACCATCGGAAAAACTGTCGGGTGTTACATTCAGGATGCCCATCACCAGCGGTTTGGTATCTATTTCCAACTGCAAATCGTGTGCACAGTGCCAAATCATCCTGCACCTATTGATGAATTAATTCTCATTAATAAATTTTCCGATAACCCAACTGATCCCGCATTCATCCTCTTCGATACAGTTACCGATACAATTGACAACGGTTGTTTGAAAAACTTCGGTTTCATTGGTGGTTGACATGGCGACAGATATTCGGATTAAAGAAGGCTTAACAAGCATAACCGAAGCACTGGTCGGTAGTTACACGGAATGTAGCAAGATTAACCACCTGGGGCACGAAGCCCTGCCCAGCCGAGATGCCATTTTTGCAATCGTGGCGGATATTTACGAAATTATTTATCCTGGATTTGGTCGTCGGCAGCATTTGCACAATGGCAATGTCGAATACTACATCGGCAGTCTGGTAGATTCATTGCACGATCGCTTGACGGAACAGATTGCCCGTGCATTGCGGCATGATATGTGTCGGGAATCGCCACACATCGATTTTGAAGCATTCGCACAACGCAAAACGGTCGATTTTCTGTATCGGCTACCTGATATCCGGTTGACTTTAAATGAAGACGTCTCAGCTGCTTTCCGTGGAGATCCAGCAGCAAAAAGCCACCACGAGATTATCTTCTGTTATCCCGGTCTGGAAGCAATTACCATCTATCGTGTTGCCCATGAACTATTAAAGCTGGGTGTACCGTACATTCCCCGCATGATGACAGAATATGCCCACTCCCGCACTGGCATTGATATTCACCCGGGTGCTACCATCGGCCCTGGATTCTTTATTGACCACGGTACGGGTGTGGTCATTGGCGAAACATGTCTCCTGGGCAAAAATGTGAAACTTTACCAGGGGGTAACGCTGGGTGCACTTAGTTTCGACCGCGATGATTCTGGTGAATTGATTCACGGGACTTACAAACGGCATCCCACTCTGGAAGACGATGTCATTGTCTATGCCAACGCCACCATTCTGGGTGGGAATACCGTGATTGGTGCTCGCACGGTGATTGGTTCGAACGTGTGGATCACGAAATCAATCGAGCCCGATACAGTCGTCATCCTGGAAAAACCATTACTGCGATTGAAAGGTACAAAAAAAACGTCAGATTCACTTATGTACCATATTTGATGAATTATGTGATTTTCATAAATGAAAAATAGACAAAAGCATACATTAACCAACATTTGCCAGCTGTCCAATTTCCGATTTCACAGTTTTTTCACAACAATACTTGACGCAATCCAACGTTGAGTTACAATGAAGCTAACAACTAAGTTGTTTGATATGGGTCGAGAGATCCTCATAGCTTTGAACTGAGTGGGCGACAGTTTTTAGCTAAATCTCTCGGCCCACTTTTTTGTTCACTTCAGTATAACAATGTCTTACTTTGTATATTGTTTTTGATTATTCACCCACCTCATGTGCCACCTTTCATGTATAATTTCATCTGCCAATCAGTTTTCAGATCTTAACGGAAACAGAACATGAATGAATCTGACATTCAAACAACAAACGGATACACCATCCGCCACATTTCAGAAGTATCCCCAGTGCTCTGCCCATGTGGTTGGAGCCAGCGGATTATCCCTGCCAGCGAGAATCGCGGTTACAGCTTCCATGTCACGACGATTCGCAATGCAAAACTCCATTACCATGAACGAACGCAGGAAGTTTATTACATTCTCAATGGTACTGGCACGATTGAGTTGAATGAAGCTGTTTTTCCTGTGACCCCGGGAATGACGATCACCATAGAAGCAGGCACAAGGCATCGGATTCAGGCAGATTCTGAAATCCAGACGATTGTCCTCGCGATACCTGGATTCGATCCCAGTGATGAGTTTCTGGTACCCGGGGACTAATCTCTCGTTATAATTCAGAATAACAGTAACTCCGTGCGACCCTATGTTCAAAAGAACCAGAGCTTTTCTACGTCATTTAACCGGACACCGCAGTGATTATGAAGAAGAAAAACGCGGTTATGGTCGTCTGCCTGCCAACCTTGAAACCATTGCCAGAAAAGTGAATTCCGAAGAGGAATTTGTCGTGCGCTTGCAAAATATATCCCGAAGTGGGGTGGGATTTGTATCGGCAGCCCATTTTTCGCCTGGAGCAATGCTTCGAATCGAACTTCCAGGTGCTCCCAATTTGCCCCACCCTACTCTGCTGGCGTGCGTCATCCATTCGAAACTGCTGGAAGACGGCAACCACTACATCGGCTGCATGTTTTCTATGGATCTCACAGATGATGAAATGAAAATCTTTGGTGGGGAAAAAAGGGCTTCCACCGCCAGTTCTGACCAGCGGGCGTGGGTGCGTTATCCCGCACAGGGAGAAATTGAATACAGTTTGGTGCCTGACGATGGTCAGCGACGGCAGGCAGCCCTGGTGGACATTTCCCCTACTGGTGCCGGGTTAATATTCCCCAACGAAATGCAGGCTGGCAGCGTGATTACCATCTATTTCCAGAAAGACAACGATCCCAAAGAAATTGCCTGCCTGGCCTGTATTGTCTACATGGTGCACCACGCACCCCAATCGTGGGCTGGTGGCTGCAATTTCATGAGAGAATTATCAGATTTTGAAATCTCCCATATCTCCGTTTCGTGATTCGAAACCGGCCTTGTTCTTGTGAAAATTCATGGTATTGGCTGCACCTCCCACAAGGATGTGGGTTCACACAAGGCAAGGATGCCATGCGCTTTTGGTATTTTCTTATTATTTTTACTGCATGGCTTGAAATTCCAGGCCGTGCAGGTGCCGGGTGAGCACCTGGTGTTCCATGTCCGGAACCGATTGGTGGTTCACCAATCCCTATGAATCGAAATACTCCAGTGTACGTACCGAAACCGCGTATTCCGGAGTTACGGCCTGTAGTACAACCAGTGCCAGTGAAAACGATAACAAAACCGGTTTATGAGACTGGTAGAACCGGAATTCAAACGGTGCATCTGCCCACCCCTGATGAATTGGGAATACCTTCGGCAAATCAGGTGGCACCGAAGACAAATATTTTTGTTGAGCCAAATGTGCCATACCAGATTGAACAGTTAGGTGATCGATATCTGTGCCTTGGTAGAATACAAGGCAAAACGATCACTGGAATCGGAATCACCAAAGCTGCCGCCTTCAGTGACTTTCTGAAGAATATTCCCACAGAATGAATGAAATCAAATTGACAGAATTTCCCTGCGTAGTTTAGAATAATACTACATGGAGTTTACTCCACCATTCTGTTGGCGGTTCGGCACACATTTCCGGGGGATGTTTCTGTGGTGAAATCGACTGTTCACGAACATCCCGCAAGTGATGATCACGAACCAGTATCGAATGATCCTGTCCCAACCAGTGAAAAATTGGATCAGGACCAACCATCAAACGAACCACCTACGGTCATTCGGAAGAACAACCTTTCGAAGCATGTACCAGCAAAACAGTATCACCAGATTTCACGGCATCTGGCCCACTTTGAAATTATTGAGCCAATCGGTGCGGGTGGGATGGCTGCAGTCTTCAAAGCTACTGACCTGTCACTCAGCCGGATTGTTGCACTGAAAATCCTCCCACCTGGCACGGATGAGGATCAGATTGAGCGTTTTCGTCAGGAAGCCAGAGCTGCGGCGAAACTGGACCACGAAAATGTCGCCCGTGTATTTTTCTGCGGTGAAGATCAGGGAACGCACTTTATTGCGTTCGAGTTTGTAGAAGGGTTTAATCTGCGGGAAATTATGGAAACAGGTGGGGGAAAGGTTCCTATCCATCAGTGTGTTTCCTACATGCTTCAAGTTGCTACTGGGCTGAAGCATGCATCAGCACGTGGTGTCATACACCGCGATATCAAGCCATCCAACATTATCGTCACACCAGATGGTACGGCGAAAATTGTCGATATGGGCTTGGCCCGTAACCTGGATAACCGTGCAAATGCCCACTTGACTCACACGAACACTGCACTGGGAACATTCGATTACATTTCACCAGAACAGGCCATGGAACCGAGACTTGCAGATATTCGAAGTGATATCTACAGTCTTGGCTGCACTTTTTACCATCTGTTAACTGGTTTTTCGCCTGTTCCAGATGGAACCCCTGCCAAAAAATTGGAAGCCCACCGTACGCTACCACCTACTGATCCGCGAGCATTTACTCCTGAAATTCCAGACGATCTTGCAGCAATTCTTGGCAGGATGATGGCCAAAGACCCCCTGCAGCGTTACCAGCATGTGGAACATCTCATTCAGCATCTGAGTGTCGTGGCTAGAAAACTGGGTATCCAGCCCAGCACAGACTCCCAGGTAAATTTTCCACGTATCGAAGGTCCCCTGCCGCCTGCACCAGAAATCTCCATGTGGTGGTACGTTGCAGTGACACTTCTGGTGGGTGGGCTTTTTGCAGGGTTCAGCTACCTGGCAAGACAAGATGAGCAAAAGATAACGCAGGACAATAGTTGGCCAGTTTATGAGAAAGGAATTGTTCAAAATCCGAACGATGGTCAAATAAACCGTTCTCAGGATCCCGTGCAGCCATCACCACCGGCAGTAGGTACCAACGCGACTACGATTCAGGAAATGCTTGCTTTGATCAAAGCAGGTGTCACCGATATACGTCTGACAGCAGACCGCTACGAGATTTCTGCAGAACAACTTCCGGAGATCGCACTGCCGGAAAACTCTTTACGAATTGAAGGGGTCAATTCACCGCTCATTCGGATTCATGCTGTGGCAAATTCATCCAACGGAGGAAGTTTTACATTAAAAAGTGCTGGAGACATCCTTTCCAGTGTATTCTGGCGTGGTGTGATCTTTGAACTTACTGGCGACAACCATCCTACAATTAGTTTCAACCAGCTTGATCGACTGAGTTTTGAAGAATGTCAGTTTATTGATAAACGAATCAGCCCCACTACTGCCGCATTTCAAGTGACAGGTTCGAATACACCGCTGATTAGTTTGAATCGCTGTTATTTTGGCCCAGGTCACACCTGGCTTGAATTTCAATTGCCTGTGGATGCTCGTGTAAGTGATTGTACGTTCGCCCCAGCAACAAATATTTTTCAATGGAGCAAAGACATCAGCAAACTGTCCCAGTTGCGTATGCAAAACTGCAGCCTGATGTTTACACAGGGTACTTTAGTAGAACTTGGCAACGAAACACCTTGTGAAATTGTCGCTGGAAAGTGTTTATTTATCGGTCAGGATCGTTTCGGCCCTGATGGTGCGTACCCGGTTCTGATCCATCAACTGGGAAAGTTGGCGCCTGCCACACGTTACAACGCGATGCTGAACAGTAAAAATGAAAGCCTCCCAAATGGCTATCGCAACATCCAGGCATTTAAATATCAGGATGCCGTATACTCGTTCCGAGAATGTTTGGGCAGCTATCCTATTGTGGATGTAGAAAGTACGATCCCTTCACCCTGGGTAGAACGTGATCCGTTCAGCCAGTTGCTTGCAGCACCACTTGCAGGCAAAACAGCATTCATGCCAAATCTTCGACTTGCAGCCATCAGGGTAAAATCCAACATCAATCAGGAATTGCTGGGGAGCAGATTCTTCGTAAAGGACAAGTTCTATGATTTGCCTTTGCCAACAATAGAAAGTGCCACGTTGCCCACAACAGTTAAAATTTGGCAACCTTTGCTCGAAGGAAGTAGCGAATCGTGGCCACCGAATACCTACGCTTCTCTAAAAATGGCCCTTGCTGCGGTGAAACCAGGAGATACGCTGCTCATTCGGCACAATGGTCCATTAGAAATGGATTATTGCGAGTTTGATTTACCTGAAACAGATTTAACAATTCGTGCAGATTCTGGTTCCCGACCTATTTTGATCCCTGCTCTGATGGGGCTTAAAAAAGTATCTGGTATGTTTAAAGTATACGGTGGCAAACTGACCTTGGAAAATCTCCATTTTCGAATGCCGACTGATCGTCCGCCGACAATCGCTTATCTTCCAGGTGGCGGGCAAGTTGTTATCCGAGATTGTCTTATTTCTTTTGAAGAAGGCACCCAACATAGTGTTGTTACACTGGGCAATCCCCGACATGAGATGATTGTAGAGCCCGTTCCAGTGGCCCGAACCGATTTTCTGCCGAAAATCCAATTCGAGAATCTGTTTGTTCGTGGCGATGGCCGACTGTTACATGTCCTTGGCAGTCGCCCCTTTGATTTGTCTGTCAACAATGCTTTATTGGTACTTTCCAACAATGTGATTGAAATTGACCCATTATCCGAAACAACCCAGGGGAAAGGCACAATTCGCATGAAAAATGTGACTGCTTGTCTTGCAAGTTCGCTTTTGAGGTTACGTGCGGGTGCCGCAACGAATATGAACGCAATGATGCCTGGGCTCGTTAAGACGGAAACCAACCTTGAAGACTCGATCTTTCTGCCAGCAAGAAATGGTACACAACCGCTGATTAGTGCTGAGAAATTCAATTCTCTTGAAACGCTCAAGGAAGGGCTGCAATTAAATTTGGAAAAAAGTTACTTGGGTTATCCAGTATCTGATTACCCTGTACTGGAATTGATACCCAGAAGTTCTGATCTTGGAACTCCGTTGGTTTATGCAGCGACTGATTTTGAAAAACTCGTTAAACTGGATTACAGTCCATTTATCGGAATTGAATTTAATACTGCGCCGCCTGAATCTAGTCGTGTGGCAGCATTTCTTGCAGCACGACCCACTGATTTTCTGATCAAATCTGTTAGTGCAAACCTCAGTACAGAAATGTTCGAATCTCTGGGGCAGCAACGCTCCATTCCGATGCCATACCCCGAAGAATAAAAAGATATCTACACTTTGTAATTCTTCAGTTCCAGGCAAAGAAGGTGCAGCTGTGCTCCTCTGGGGATGAAATGGAGATACTCTGGTAACCTTCATGGCTCTTTTTGACAACCAGCTGGAATTGCAGAAGATTTTCCAAACTTGTTTTCAGCAGTAAGAGATCCTGAACTTGAAATACAAGATTCGCACCACCTGAAAGAGCAGTGCTATTGGCTTTCAACGCTAATTTCACTCCAGGGAGTTCTAAGAGTGCAAAATTTCCAACCCGATCCAACAGGAGCAACTTGACATCCAGCACCTGACCAAGAATCTGTTGAAACCAGTCTAAAACATGGTCCAGTTGCCGCACTGTCAGTTCCAACATGTAAAAACCTGTCGAGTTATCGGTTTGCTGCATCATTGCTGCAGTAGCTCTTTTTCGCTATCCAATTGCGGTTTCACTACCTTCAAGCCAACCACTCCAAAAGTTAGCAATCCTCCGATCATTAATACCACAATGACCAATTTCCCGCGGCCATCGTACATGTTCAACAGGCTCAGCACAATCTGCAGGCTAAGTCCAAGGCCTACGATGCCTCCGGTAACCATAATTGCCATCGCAAAATAAGGCCCCACTCCCTCCAGACGTGCCAGCCACCAGCAGGCAATATCTGCAACTTGTGCCACAAGTACCGTGGGTGCGATAAGGCACCGCAAGCTTTTCGAATAGCTGGTGAATGCGAAAATGAGCCCACTGAACGCCCACAACACAGAAAAACTCAACAAGTGCGCGTGGGTGGATTGTGTCAGTGATTCCACGGACAATTGCTTCTGTTTTGCTTCTTTCCAAGGGTCTTTCACATTTGCTACTGCTTTTTTTGGTTGATCGCCAGCAGGTTTTGGTGCTTCCGTGGCAAATGTCTTCGTTAAACCTGTGAAGGCTTTCTCATTAGATAACACGTAAGAATCTTTGTCGTAAGATTCTTTGTCCGAACCAGTTTCCAACCATTCCAGCATCGCCAGTTTTTCAAGCTTTCGACCTTCAACTGCTTTGGGATCACCTTTGATATCGTCCCAATCCAGTGCTTGGTCAGTAAACGCACGTGCCATATCCTTAGCGGACCATTTCACACCCGGCCCTGAAACGGCACTGTGCATTTTGTTGACCGGGTGGGAGCTTTCTTTTTTCAAATATTCTGCTAGAGCTTCCCAATTGTGCATTGGTGCATCGTCTTTCTCACCATCCGGGGAGTGGCACCATGCACAACGTTCATTAATTAATGAACGAATTTTAACCGCCATCACCATTTCACCAGCTGGTTTCGCATCTTTATCCAGCTTTACTTCTTCTGCAGGTTTGGCCGCAGGTGCTTCTGGTTTTGGAACGGTGGGCCATGGAACTCCGGAAAAATGCGCTACCAGCTCTTTGACGCCTGGCATCGGCTGACCTGGCTCGGCATGTTTAAAGTGGATCTGCGCCATGCCCCAAAAATACCCCAGCCCCACAGAAAGTAAAAATACCGTGAGAACCAGCTTCACTGGCAAAGGAAGCTGTTTTAAACCCCACTCGGCTTGGCTATCATTTGTCATCTGGCCCACCCATTAAGAATTACTCATATTTTTGGCAGCAGTTCCTCAACCGCTTTCATCACCAGTTGTTTTGCGTGCGGTAAATCCGTGTGGATCATTGCACCAGCAGCCATGCGATGGCCACCGCCTGAAAACCTTTCAGCCAAGAGACTTACGTCAACGGATTCACTACTGCGAAAGCTGACTTTGGTGCCTCCGGTTGGCTGTTCGATGAAAATCATTGCCAGTTCCACACCCATGATCGAGCGTGGGTAATTAATCAGATCTTCCGTGTCTGCAGGAGTAGCCTGGCATTCCATGTAATCGTTCAAATAGATTTCTGTGGAAGCAACTTTCCCAGCAAATTCCATCGAAATCCTGCTGAGAGCCACTCCAGTCAAACGAAAACGGCCAAAACTATTGTTCTCGTAAAGTAATTGGTACAGTTTCGTGGGGTTGGCACCACATTTCACGAGATGGGCAGCAGCTTCGTAAGTAGAAACTTTTGTGGAACTGTGCCGAAACCACCCCGTATCGGTGGCAATGGCAGCGAACAAATCGCTGGCAATTTCTACTGTGGGCTGAATTTTGAGGTGTTGTGCAAAATCATACACCATTCTTCCAGCGGCTTCAGAGTTCGTATCCTGCATCAACACACCACCGAATCCATCCTGTGTGCGATGGTGATCAATGACCGCACGGGGCAAGTCGGAATTTTTTAGAAAATCACCAAAATCACCGAGTTGGTTATAAGTGCCCGTATCCAGAATCACAATCGCTTGAATATCCTTCAATGTGGGATCTTCAACGTTGAATCGTTCGATTGGAGAGTGGGGGCGGTCAAAAAACTGATACCGCGGGTACAAATTGCTGGCGATGAAAACTCTGACCGATTTTCCCAGCGTTCTGAGAATACCGGCGAATGCCTGCTGGGATCCCAACGCGTCCGCATCGGGCCGCACATGGGTCATCAGCAAGAATCGATCATATTTTTCGATAAAAGTTTGTAGCGGAGACCAATTCACAACAATATGTCCATCCAGCGGTAATACGGCAATTATAGTCGATTTCCGCCCAATTCAATGAGACAGTCGTCGTTTCACTGATGAATTGAGTTGAGTTGGGTAATGAAAAAGAATTAAATTCTTACCCAAACACCCTGGTTTAAATATGAAAGAAATCTCATTTGGTATTCTTCCTAATTCCGATTGCAACAATTGCTCCAACTTTGCCGATAGTAATACGGATTATCCAATTAGCTGATGAAGAGATATCTGTATGACCGTCAGTCCTTCGCGCCGAGAAGTCCTCCAAACTGCAGCAGTAATCGGTACATTGGCGACCATGACCCAAAGCGCCTCTCCTGTGCAGGCGCTGGGAATGAAATCTTCGAACGGGTCAGTGAAGGGCAAGATGTCCGGCGCAATGGCGGTGGTGGAATCTCTGATTCAGGAAGGGTGCGAATGCGTCTACGGCATTCCTGGTGCACAGGAAAATGAACTGTGGGATGCAATGAAAACCAAAGGATTACCTTATCTCCTTTGTACACATGAATTTTCAGCATCCTGCATGGCTGATGGCTACGCACGCAGCAAAGGTAAACCGGGTGTTCTTTGCGTGGTTCCTGGGCCTGGTGTTACGAATTCATTAAGTGGTATCGGCGAAGCTCTGATCGATTCTGTCCCACTGGTCTGCATTGTGGGGGATATAGCACAGGGGAAAGAGTTTCGACCATTTCAGGTACACTGCCTCGACCAGGTTGCCTTATTGAAACCTGTCACGAAAGGTGTTTACCACGTTGAAGACGTTTCGCAAATAGCCAATGGTGTCCGGCATGCGTTTCGACTGGCAATGGAAGGTGAACCTGGCCCTGTTGCCGTTGTAATCCCATTTACCATGTTGGTAGAAACAGCAGAGTTCGATTCCCCACCGCTGGAACCAGCGCCATTACCATTTGATGAAAAAACTTTCCAGGAAGCACTAGCCCTTTTGTCCAAACAGGACCTTCGGGTGGGCATCTATGCTGGCCAGGGCTGTCAGGATTATTCAGAACTACTCGGCAAACTAGCCGAGGTCCTTCAGGCCCCAGTGGCTACCAGTGTTTCGGGCAAAGGGGTGATTTCTGATCGTCATCCATTTTCCGTTGGCTGGGGATATGGTTCCCACGCTACCCACTGTGCCGAAAAAATATTTACTCCAGGAATGCTTGAAATGCATGGTGGGGTAGATCTGGTGCTGGCGATTGGTGTTCGTTACAGCGAAGTTTCAACAGGGTTTTATAACCAGCCCAAAATGAAACACGCCATCCATGTGGATGCCAATGCAGCGAATCTAGGCAAAGTTTTACAGACAGATGTCTGTGTGCATGCTGATGCGGGTCTGTTTATGAGTAAATTATTAGAATTTGCTCCCATCCTGCAGCGGGAAACAGATGAAAAATTACTGAAAAAGATTCGCACTTGTCGAATGGATGATCGCAAAAAATACGCAGAACTACACACGAAATGTGGCTGTGATCCCATGGCATTCGTCTTGCAACTACGGGAAGAACTGCCTGATGATGGTTTGACATTCGTTGATGTCACAGTCACAGAACATCTCGCCGCAGAAGCATTTCAGGTGGTGCAGCCACGGACTTATTTTAATCCCACGGACAATCAGGCGATGGGGTGGTCGATTCCTGCGGCTATTGGTGCCCAGCGAGTACACCCACACCGGCCAGTAGTCACGATCACTGGCGATGGGTGCATGCTGATGTCTGCGATGGAAATGACCACCGCAGCTCGGGAAAATCTACCAGTGAAGTTCTTCATTCTCGACGATCAGGCTTACCACTACATGCAAATGTTGCAGAAAGCTGCTTATTTACGCACCACTGCGACGATTCTGGCTCGCATGAATTACCCCGAAATGGCAAAGGCATTTGGTTTGGGATATCTGGAAATCGACCATACTTCGAAGTTAAGTTCTGGCATCAAAGCAGCGTTGGAATATCCTGGACCGGTATTAGTGCGAGTGGTAACCGATTATCGCGATCGTAGTATTCGCTGGCTGGAAGCAGTTCGACGAAGGTACACCAGGGAGCTAACCACTGCACAGAAATTGAGATTTGGGTCGCGTTTAGGCAGTCGAGCAATAGAATTCCAGCGTGCAAACGATTAATGAGCAAGGTTTATGAAAGCATTTTTGGCCACAGCGCTATTCTTTCTGTGCAACAACCTTCTGCAAGGTGGGGACCCATTTCTAGAAAAAGCAAAGCCACTTGTGGACAAAATTGTTGATAAGGAGCTAGCTTCGATTGCACAAATATACAAAGAACTACATAAGAATCCAGAATTATCACTTCAGGAAGTGCGGACAGCAAAAATTTTAGCCACAGAATTAAAACAATTAGGTTTTACAGTTGCGGAGCAGATAGGCAAAACGGGAATTGTGGGGGTATTAAAAAACGGTGAAGGGCCTGTTGTGCTGGTCCGCACCGACATGGATGGTTTGCCGATTGTGGAAGCCACCGGTGCAGAATACGCAAGCACCATCCAGACGCGGGATCGTGTGGGACGGGAAGTTGGTGTCATGCACGCCTGCGGACACGATATCCATATGGCAAATTGGATCGGTACCGCACGCACATTAGTACAGATGAAAGAACATTGGCGTGGCACGTTGGTAATGATAGGTCAACCAGCCGAAGAAATTGGTGCCGGGGCCCGCATGATGTTGGCTGAAGGCCTTTATCGCAAATTCCCAAAACCCGATTTTTGCATTGCTTTGCATGCCGATTCGCAATTGGCTGCTGGCAAAATCCATTACACTTCTGGTTTGGCAATGGCAAATGTGGATACGGTCGAAATTATTATCCATGGGAAAGGTGGTCACGGATCGGCTCCCCACGTTTGTATTGATCCGATCGTCATTGCTGCAAAACTGATTCTGGACCTCCAAACCATCGCCAGTCGTCAGACCGACCCGAAAGATGCGGTAGTGGTGACAATTGGCTCAATTCACGCAGGTACAAAGGCGAATATCATTCCGAATGAGGCAACGCTACAGATCACTGTCCGTACTACAAAAGAAACGACTCGAAAAGCAGTTTTGGAAGCAATTGAGAAAAAGGCAAAAGCAGCAGCCCTGGCTTCTGATGCCCCACCACCAGAGGTGAAAATATTCTGGGATGAATTTACGCCAAAACTGGAAAACGATCCGAAATTAACAGCCAGCATTGCAGGTTTGTTTGAGGACTTGATCGGGAAAGAAAATGTGATTCCACGGCAATTTATTCTGGGTGGAGAAGATTTTTCCCGCTACGCCTTGAATGGACAAATTCCGATCTTCATGTACTATCTTGGAGCTGTGGAACCTGAAAAATATCAGGAGTCTATCGAAAAAGGCATCGCGTTGCCTGGTGCCCACACAGATAAATATCTCCCAAACATCAATTTAACATTGAAAACCGGTATGACCACACTAAGCCTGGCAGTGATGAAATTGTTGCCAGCAAAATAACAGGGATCCCAAAACAAACTTTAGTTTGACAGGATCAATCGCCGATTATTTTACTGTTAGTGCCTGCAAAATCGGATTATTGTGATTGATTCCACCCCCATGCTCGACCGCATTGCTTTGCTCAGCAATCGAATTGCTGACTTGGGGAATTTGTCCGCACGAAACAGAGTGACAGAGCAGTCGGCGACGATTCCAATTCTTCAGCCAACGACCACACAATTTACGACTGCGCTCTCGACAGATTCCAGCCTCAGATACCTTTTGAAAGAAATCCAGGTAATCCATGCGCAATTACAACGGATTCATCAGGAACTTGGAACAATAACTGGTATTGGTCCTGAATTATGCTGGCAGTTGGTTCAGTGGCATCTGAAACAATGTGTTCGGGAAGTGCGGGAATTGTTGCAATTCTTTCAGGTGCAATACCACGCACCCCAACATGTTGAACTGAATCTGACAATACCAGCGACATCTCTGGAGCAGATTCAAAAAAGAAAGAAACACCTGGACAAGTTATACGAACGTGCCATAACTATTGGCGTATTGAAGGACAAGCTGATCAATGTCATGAACTCCCTTTATCTGGGTGAGAAAATCACTGAGGATACATTAACTGACCTGATGCATCAGATCACAACCTCAGAAATGACACGCGTCAGCACACTAGCCGAAAACAGTGCGTATGCGAACGCAACTGAAAAATACACAGATAAGCTGCCCGATTTGATTCTCTTTGTTGCCACGCATGCGATGAATCGAACAATTGTTCTTCAACACGTGCTTTCTTCTACATTTTGCTCTGATGTGGTGAGAGAACAGATTTTGATCAGTTCGCTAATCATGGACGTTGGGATGATTCAATCAGGAAAGCACCTGTTCACAGCGAATGGGCCTTTGAATGATCAGCAATTAGCGGATCTGCAAAAACATGTGATTCGAAGTGTGGAAATCGCAAACACTTGCTTGCCCGGGAAATACCGCCAGGTTCCTGAGTTGATACGAAACCACCACGAAAGGATTGATGGTAGTGGGTATCCGGAAGGCAGTATAGAAAAACAATTAACCACTGAATCGGAATTACTGGGAATTGTAGATACCTATACCGCACTGCGGGAAAATCGGCCTTATCGCAAAGCAAAGCCCGCGAACATAGCATTGAATGAGATGAATCTGTTAGCAGAGGCTGGACATTTTCGATACCAGACAATGCAATCCTTGAATAAACTGGGGCAGTATCCTGCTGGAACGATTGTGGAATTGTCGAGTGGTGAGATTGGTTATGTCCATGCCAACCTTACAACAGACCAGCGTCAAATGGTAAAACCGATTGTGCAAATCCTTCTGGATCTGCACAAACAGCCCCTTACCTGGCATAAACAAATCGATTTTTCAAAAAATCGGGATATTCAAATCACCAGAATTCTTGCACAAGGCCAGGCTTTTCGTTATCTGGCAGACACCACTTTTGAGTGGGCATTATTGTCTTAATGTTTAGATCAATGTTGAACTAGTTTGGCTGATTAACGAATGCGCCAAATTGCTCCGCTGATAATCCCCAGTTTGATACAGGTGGGTGCAGATCCCATGGAAAATCGCGTTCTAATCCAGCTGCGGTTTCGAGTAATTGTTGATCGGTTCCTGGTGGAGATGAAAGCTGAATTGCCATCGGCAAGCCACCGTCTGACAACCGTACCGGCATACAAACTGTTGGCCAACCAAGCAGGCTCCATGGAGTATTAAATCTAGGATCACCCGTTGTAGAACTTTCTGGTGCTGGTGAAGGGATCGCTGGAGTGATCAAAATCCGGTTCCGCCAAAGATCGATGGCTTCGTCTCGTAATTTTTTCTGAGAATCCAACAGTTGCTGATACTCTCGCTGCGAAAATTTCTGGCCATGCCGTATCAGCCTGGTGATATTCGGTGGATAATCTTCTGGTTGATCATGAAAACGGTAAGCGTGAACCTGGCTTGCTTCAATTGCCATAATATTCAGGTGGACTTCATCGATATCATTCCATGACGAAGGAGTTTCCTCCAACTGATCGACTGAAAGCAAATCACAACAATGCTGCATCATCGATTTGATTTGATGATCCAAATTTTTCGAGAAATACCCGCCTAAATTCAGCAATGATAAAGGTAGATGACGATTAGAAGTGCCCTGCCCTGCAAGTATTTTCCACAGTAACTGCAAATCCTGGATTCTTTTAGCCATCCAGCCAAGATGATCCAATGACGGGGCCAGTGGCAGCACACCTTTCAGCGAAATGGCACCCCAGGTGGGCTTAAATCCATAAACACCACAATAAGCTGCTGGTCGAATAACTGACCCACCTGTTTGAGTTCCTAATGCAACCTGAACCTGTCCCAGTGACACAGCTACTGCAGAACCTGAACTACTACCACCGGGAGTGTGTTGTATATTCCATGGATTCAACGCAGGAGAAGGATCGAACGATGCATATGCTGTCGTGGTAGTTTTGCCAACGATCTTCAAACCTGCAGCACGCAATAATCGCACGCATTCAGCATCTTCTGCAGCTGGGTGATTGCCCATGCCCTGGCTACCCGCCTTCGTTGGTAACCCTGCCACGTCGATAATATCTTTGACACCTAGTGTTACATTTTGCATTGATCTCACTCGACTGATCATCCGGATTGAAACAGTTCAGTCAGTTACTCCATGCAGGTAAAGTTTGCCTGGTTTAACAGCATTTTTGCCCGGATGCAGATGTTGAACTCAATTGTATTCACCACAAAGTACGAATGAACTGATAATGGCTGCTACCCGTGTGAAAATAACAATGCGATTGAAGACACTATTCTGCCTCTGTTTCGTGGGATTCCAGGTGAATTCCGCAAACTCACAGCAAAAATATGCCATCGATCAACATCTGCTTTTAAAGCACGATGGTACCTGGGACCGTCGTGTTGTCGTGGTTTCAGCGAAGCTATTACCCGATGGTACCTACGAATATCGAGTAAAAGCAATCGATAATGGCGAAGATCTCAAGCTAATAGATGGCAAAAACGGCCTACAACAGATCTCCAACACTGTCGCAAAAGCGAATCAGCCAACAATGGCTGCACCATTACCCCAGCCTCCAACGAAACTTGTTTTAAAAGATCACTCGAATGATCCGCTGCTAAAATCGGGATTAGCCAGGGCGCCTGTTCCGATACCTGGTATTCCACAAAAAAATAACGAAAAAACTCATTTAGATAGTGAGAAATCTCTAACAGAACCTCGAGTGACTATTTCGACTTCGGTACCCATTGAAAAGAGAATTGGAACTGTTGATCCAGCGGGGACAGCGCATGTGACCGTTCCTGTCAGACAGCCACAAATGATTGTTCCCGCCGCTGGACTTGTCGATCCTGTGCCAATAATGCATCAACCACCGATGACCGCGGTTGGAAAATACCGTGAAATCGAGCCAGTCCCGATTGGTTTTCGCATGCCTGTGGGCGGGACTGTCATCCAGAAACAAGCTCACCACGAAAGTGTGGTGGGCTTACAGAACATGATTCAGCAAACCCTTCTGCCATCGGTGCGGGAGAGATTGCTGGAGAATCTCGCAGAACATCCCGCAGCCAAGTCTTCTGAAGTGCGATCATTTTTAATGGATCTTGTAATGAACGACCCCGCACCCAATGTGCGGGCAGGTGCCATCCGAGGTTTGCGAAGAATTGGAGTCGTTGATTCTTCATTCCGGGCCATGCTGGTCAAGGCAGAAAATGATTCGGAGAAAATAGTGCAGGAAGAGGCACGAAAAACAATTTCGTTTTATAGTCCTCAATCAAAGTGATTACTTTTCAGCTAATAGTTTTTCTACCGCTTCTTCCAAATCCTTGCCCCGTACATTCTTGTAGCGGATGACACCTTTGGCATCAATCACATAAATGGTTGGGAGGGAATTCACATTCCATTTCTCGAATAAAGGACCACCTTTTTGCCACCAGTGTACCCATGGCATTTCGGTTGTTTTCAGAAACTCAGTTAATTCTTCCTTACCATCGTCTGCGCTGATGCTGACAAGAACGAAAGGCTTCTCTTTTAATTTTTTTACCATTTCCCGTTCATGAGGAATCATCTGTTTGCACGGCCCGCACCAGGTAGCCCAGAAATCAAGCACAACTACTTTTCCACGAAAATCAGAAAGTTTTGCTGGTTTATCAGTCGAGACATCAACAGATTCTGCATCTGGAGCTATTTTGCCCACGGAAAGATTTTTGATTTCAAACAGAGTACGTTTTACCGATTCACCCAAAGTTCCGCTTGGTCCTTTCACATCTGCAAACTCTTTTTCAATCCGTAGAAAATATTGTTCTGCTTCTTTTGCTGATTCAGGATCGGAAGAACCACGTGCCAGTTCACCTAATGCAAGGCAAGCCAGGCCTTGCATGGTTTTGTCTGGGTTCTTATCAAGCACTTTCTTTAAAAATGGTTTTGCAGCAACGGGCGCTCCACCGATCGAATTTTCAACAAAAGGCTTTATTGCTGCAGTGGTGGTTAATTTGTCTAACGCATCGACCACTTCAGGGTTTTTGGTATCAAAGGCAAATAATGCCATTGTCAGCATCTCTGCTGCCACTTCATCGGTACCATTCTCTTTTACCAAAGCCAGAATCCGTGGCAGAAAATCTTTTTCTTTAGGAAGTTTTTCTGCGGCAGCTTTTTCGTCAGCTTCGGTTGTTGCTCTCCGTATTGCCACAGAATAGGCCCGGCGTGCATCAACAAAATCCTTAATAATTTTGTCCATGGCATCCTGGCGTGCATTCGCTTGTGCCATCAGTGGCATTGATGATAAAATTATCACAAAGCCCGCAATCAGTTGTTTCATTCGTTCTCCATTTCCAAACATGTTCAATTTGTAGACGTTACAACCATTTCATTCATTCGGTTGCACCGAACGTGCACAGCGAAAACCAGTGTGGCACGCAGCATCATTGGGTGGGTTTGCATCGCGAGCATAAGGCACATACCGCTTACAGTAATCATCTGCACACAGATAAGAACCACCTCTACGAACTCGGGCAGGTCCAGTACTTGGGTGCAGGTGGGTGGCATGCTCTCCTGTTTCAGGCCCTTGGGGATCTTTTTTTGGACTAACTTTGTAGTACTCTCTTGCAAACCAGTCGCTACACCACTCCCAGGCATTGCCACTGATATCATAAAGACCGTAACCATTTGGCGGATAGGAGGCAATGGGTGCTAGACCGGCGAAGCCGTCCTCGGCAGTATCCTTCGTTGGAAAGAAGCCCTGATAGGTATTGGCAAACCACTTGCCATTAGTGCCCTGGACTTCATTTCCCCAGCAGTATGGATGACTTTCCAATCCACCACGGCAAGCATACTCAAATTCAGCTTCAGTCGGCAGGCGTTTCTTGGCCCACTTACAATATGCCATCGCATCATCCCAGGAGATGTGCACTACTGGGTGCAGTTCTTTGCCAACAATATCGGAGCCAGGCCCATCCGGGTGCCGCCAATCGGCACCGTAAACTGCCTGCCACCATGGTGGACTGCCTTCACCTGTTTCCGTTCCATCAGGGATTTTAAAGCAAATTGAGAACGGTTTTAGTGCTTCAGGGGGCAAATTGGGAAAATCTTTCTGAAACAATTCACGTTCAGCAATTGTTTTGTATCCAGTAGACTGAACGAATTCTTCAAATTGTTTGTTCGTTACTTCATAACGGTCCAACCAGAATGCTGAAATTTCCACTTCGTGTGCTGGTCCGTAGCTGGGATCGCTGAAATCAGCGCCCATCGTGAACTTACCAGCAGGGATGAGTACCATCTCTCCCACCATTGGCTGGTGCTTGTGTGGAACAGTTTGGGTTACTGGTTCTGTCCGGGAACTGCATGCAGCAGAGATGAGAACAAGCAGTCCACCTGTTATTACCGCGCAGAGCTTTGCGAACATGGTTACATCTCGGATAGAAAATCTACTTCTATCCTAGTGTAAATCGAAAAGGTGGTCATCTGTAAAGGGAAATTAGCACTTACGGATGACACCAATCAGCACACCCAGAATTTTGATATCCTTGGAAGGGTCGACAATGATTGGTTGCATAGAAGAATTCGCTGGTTCCAGAATGATCTGTGAATGACGGTGGTAAAATCGCTTCAAAGTAGCTGCACCATCGATCATAGCGATAACCCGTTCACCATTCTCTGCAGTATCCTGCTTGCGGATGATAACGATGTCGCCATCAGTGATGTAGTCTTCAATCATCGATTGGCCACGCACCTGCAGGGCATAATTTGTTTTTCCTGGAAAAATTTGCCCTAGTTCCAGTTTCTCGTTCTGTGGAACTACTTCCAGACCTGTACCAGCGGAGACAAAACCAAGCATAGGGATGCTCAAAATAGCTTTTTTATCACCAGGAATGCTGATCGCACGTGCGGCAGCTTTGCCCTCAGCTCCCTTATTGCGTTCGATGTAACCTTTCTTTTCCAGTGCTTTCAAATGGCACACCACACCGTTGGGTGACACAATTTCAAAGGCATCGCCAATTTCGCGAATTGAAGGAGGATATCCGAATTCCGCGATTTTTTCCAAGATAAAGCTATAAATCTCCGCCTGCCGTTTTGTCAGTGTTACTTGATTTGTCATGTTCCAACTTCCTTAAGTTACTGGGGTGTTTGCTCCTGGGTGCAAACTCTTTATGTAAATCAGTATACATGACAAAATTACACAAGTGAAGTGGATTGCACAAAAAAAATTGATTTTTTTGAAATTTTTTTTACTACCACATCCGTCTACCTGCCACTTTTGTAGATCGTAAATCACGGAATATGCTGCACAACGGACTGAAAATTCCTGCTTTATGAATAAATAAACAGGTAACATCTGCTTATCAGCCGTGGTGTTCACGACTGTAACTAATATCTGGAAAATAATGGATCCCCATCAACTGTACTTGAACCAACTTCTTGATTCCAAGGAGTGCTCTACTGAAAGTTTGCAGCTCTTTCTGAACGATTTGTTGCACCATCGCATTGAACAAGAACTGGCCGCTGCGATTTTAATCGCCTTGCGGGTGCGTGGTGAAACTGGTGAAGAACTGGCTGCTGCTGCCCAGTTGCTTCGTTCCATGATGCACCCACTGTCACGGGATGAGCGTACAGTTGCAGATACTTGCGGTACTGGCGGGGATAACAGCCACACATTCAACATTAGTACTGCCACTGCATTTGTGGCGGCTGCCAGTGGTGTGCGGATCGCCAAACACGGGAATCGGGCCGTCAGCAGCACCAGTGGCAGCTCCGATGTACTGAGTGCTCTTGGCATCAATGTAGAATCGGGCATCCGTTGGGCAGAAAAAACGCTGCGGGATAATGGAATCGCCTTCTGTTTTGCCCCACACTACCACCCTTCAATGGCGGCAGTGGCTGGTTTGCGGGCAAAATTAAAGACCCGCACAATTTTCAATCTGCTTGGTCCATTATTAAACCCAGCAAGTGCTGATTATCAGATACTTGGCGTTGGTCGGCCTGAACTCGCAAACCGGCTAGCCAAAGCACTATGGCATTCAACCATCAAACGAGCATTTGTACTTCACAGTCGTGATGGACTGGACGAGATTTCGCTGGCTGCACCAACAGACGTAATCGAAGTGATTCCTGGATATGAAATCATTCACCATGTCTGGAATGAAGGGGATTTTGGGCTCCCTGCAGTTCCAAGAGAAGCAATTCTTGTGCATTCTGCTATTGAAAGTGCCACGCTGATTACAGATATTTTACACGGAAAGGCTTGTCCCGCCCGTGATGTAGTACTGGCAAACAGTGCTGCACTGCTTTATCTCGTTGGTGCATGCAAATCGCTTGCAGAAGGGACCCATTTGACATTACAATCAATTCAAAGTGGCGCAGCGTGGGAGAAAGTTCGGGCATTAGCAGCCAGTTCCAGTGAGAAAGAGTAAATGGCAACTAAAAAACTCTTCGTAATTTCCGATCTCGGTATTGATGGGGCATTTGCTCTAGCTTTATTGCTAAATGATCCTGCCTTCGATGTGATTGGTATCTCGGCTAGTGCGGGAAATCCATCCTATAAACAAGCCACCCAGAATCTTTCGGTAGTGCTGCATGCATTTGATTTAGGCAGAATGCCGCGTTTGGGGGCAGCACCTGAAATCGAATACGGAATTGATGGAAGTGACTTGCATGGCAGCGATGGCTTAGCGGAGTTACATTTCCCTGAAGTAAATCTCCATCAGCAGATCAACGGGGATAAACTGTTGATGGAGTTGGCAAAAATGCATCCCAATGAGATTACTACTGTCATTCTTGGCCCATGCACCGTCATGGCACGTGCTCTGGAGCGATTTCCGGAACTACCTAACTACCTTGCAGGAACTGTTATTGTTGGTGGGGCTGTGCAGGCACCCGGTGAAACCAATGCGGTTGCTGATTTTCATTTCACATGCGATCCTGAAGCTGCCAGAACAGTTGTTCAATCGTTTGACAATCCGTTCCTGATCCCATTGGATGTCACACGGAAGTTCTGTATGGCACCAAGTCGGCTGGATTTTCTTCGCACCGCACCGTCGCCAGTAAGTAATTTTCTGAATCAATTGCTACCGTTTGGCATTCGTCGAGCTTGTAATGTCCTGGGTATCGAAGGGTTACCACTGGGAGATGTTGCCGCTTACCTCTTTCTGGCAGCGCCGGAATTATTCAGTTGGGAAAAAGTGGATCTGGATGTCGAAATTAAAGGCGAACTGACCCGAGGGATGACCGTAATTGACCGCCGAAGCCCACCTGCGGGTGTACCTAAACCAAAATCAGATTGAAAATCGGTGTTTACAGATTTGGTGAGTTATGTTAAGCTGGTCAGAATGTTCAACCTAGGCAAGTCGACCAACCTTTGGAGATCAAGGATGATCCGACCGAACACTACTAAATGGAATCAAACCACCGATGATTTGCGTCGCCTGGCTCTGGAATCCGAGCATCCTCGTACTCGGGAGCGGTTTATGGCTTTGTACCAAATTGCTCTTGGTCACACTAACGCAACTGCTTATGCCGCAGAAATTGGACGTTGCGACGATGTGTTGTTGAACTGGGTTCATAAATATAACAACCATGGACCTGACGCCTTGATTTATCGGCGTACTGGCGGCCGTGTCCCCCTTTTGTCCAGTCGCAGATAGAGCAGATCGTTGATGCCGTTCTGAAAAGCGATCCGGTAGATCACCAATTGCCAGGCCACGGATGGACGATCAGGAAGTTGTGCAACTGGATCGGTTGTCAATTCCAGCGGTATGTATCTCGGAATACCGTGCGGCGGATCCTGCAATTAGCGGGATTGAGCTGGAAGAAATGCAAGAAACTGTTCGGCAAAGGGGACCCTGAAAAGCGGGCCGAATACCTGAAACAGTTCGCGGATATGTACCAGCAAATGTGTCGCGGCGATATCGTGATCATTTATATTGATGAATCCCATTTTCATCGTGATATGGACTTGGGCTATACTTGGTGGAAGCAAGGGAGAATCGGCTTGGCGAGTGAGTGATTGCCCTCCGCTGTCCGATCGCATCAACTGGTATGGTGCTTACAATTTCAGTGCTGGTGCATGTTTGATCTGGAACGAAGGCAAATGCAACAAGGAAAACACGGCTGAATTTTTTGCACCGAGTGAACGATTGGGTAGAAAGACAAGGTCGACGTGTTGTGGTAATTTGGGATGGAGCACCTTGGCACAAGGCGAAGTTCGTTCGAACCAAAGCCAGCGAGTTGGACATCGAAATAGTAGTTTTGCCCAGTTATAGTCCCGATTTCAATCCCATTGAAGGGTTATGGAAATGGATGCGTGAAGAGGTCACGCAACATTGTTGTTTTGCAACCTTGCGTGACTTGTTCGACGCTTGCAAAGGATTCATCGATACATTGAATGAAACTCCGGATGAAATAATTAAAAGACTGTGGCCAAGATTTGAAGTCGATCCTCAAGCGGAAAAACTCCGATTTTCAATCTGATTTTGGTTTAATTGTAATTTACTAGTGGATGCGGAATGGGATGCAGCAATGACTTACTGCTACCAAATGATGAGGAAACTATGAAAAATTGACCTGTTTTTGCAATTCGTCCAACCTGGTGCGTTTCTTCTGACAACAATTGAAGCGAGATTTACATGAAGACTTTCTCATTTTTATGCGTTCTTATTTTTGGGAATGCACTTTCGGCACAAGATCCATTGCTGACTCCTACTAATGAAGAACTTTCAACGGCAATGAGAACATTGCTTGTAACGGCTGTGCCCGACCCACTTGTAGCCCAGGACATGGGGTGGGGTGATCAGAAGAATGTCACGAATGGTGTCACATGGAAAAAGCGAGGCATTTTTCTGAAACCAGAAAGACAAATGAAATTGCAGAATGATGGCATGTGGCGGAGAATCCGGATCGAAGCCGATGATCCTGAGAAAAATCTCACATTATTAGTGAATAATATCCGGCAGGTTGAAAAAGGCCGACTACTGTTCGACGTTCATGTGACGATGAAAACAAAAATCAAATTTGAACAGCAACTCTGGACTCGTGGCACACGGGTTTACAGCGGGGAAACACGGGCGCGCTGCCGACCGATCGTATTTCTGGAGTGCGAAAACACCACCAAAGTCGTGAAAACTGGTAAGTTTCTTCCAGATATCACGATGCGAATGCGTGTCTTGAAGGCATCGCTGAACTACGATCAATTTGTCGTGGACCATACCGCTGGTGTCGGGGGAGATTTCGCAAAATTAGTCGGTGAAGGGGTATTTGAAACGGTGCGTACTCTCCGTCCTTCACTGGAAAAGGACATGCTCAATAAAGCAAACGAAGCAATCGTAAAAGCGGGCGATACCAAAGAAATCAAAGTCAGCTTCGCAAAATTCCTTGATTCGATGGAATAACATCAAGCTTCAGCCTGTTGTAATTGTTCTTCCAGATCTGCAGTTAATTGCGACGTACCTTTGCATTTTGGATACTTGGTACACCCAAGGAAGTAATTTCCACGAGCTTTCCGCAATTTCATTGCACTGCCACATTCCGGACAGGTCTGCTTAACCTCAACCTCAGGCAGTTGTTCCGTTTCTTTTTCCTTTTTGGGGTACAGATGCTTCAGTTTTTCCTTCAATTCCGCAGGTACCGATTTGGCATTACGGCATTTCGGGTACCCACTGCAGGATAAAAACGGCCCACGCCAGCTTTTCTTTACAATCATCTTACTGCCACATTTTTCACAATTCATCCCAGTATCGATTGGTGGGACGGGCTTGCCATCTGGCCCCGCTTCGATGGTATTATTGCATTCTTTGTTGCGACATGTGAAATATGGACCAGCTTTCCCCTGACGCCAAAGTAATTTCGCATGGCAGGCGGGACATTCTTCATCGGTTGGTTTACAAGTAACCACAATTTCGCCGTTTGGCCCCAGGTTGGCGATCGTATTACATCCTGAACCATCAGCCTGATAGCCAGTACAGCTCAAAAAGGTCCCCCACCGACTGGATCGCTGTTTCATCGGCTGCCCGCACGTCGGGCAATGCACTTCCACCAGGGCCAAATCAGCCTGACCTTCCTGCGGCTTGATGTAATCGCACGGATTTTCTTTGTCTTTCCACGCAGAACAGCCCACAAAATAGCCTTTTCGCTTCGAACTGTACATTCGGACCAGTGGTCGAGAGCATTTCGGACATGGCTCACCAGTTTCCTGGCCTTTCTGGACGGGCATATTGCTGTCAGCGGCTGCTAATGCCGATTTAAACGGCTTCCAGAACTCATCGAGCACCGCCTCAAACTTCATTTTGCCATCTGCCACCTGATCCAGTTCTTCCTCGAAGTGGGAAGTGAATTTCAGATTCAGCACCTGAGGGAAGTGAGCCACAAGAAGGTCGTTGACCATTTTGCCAAGTTCAGTGGCAAAAAACCGGCGATCCTGCAGTTCCACGTACCCTTTCTTGGTAATGTTGCTGATAATCGTGGCATAGGTACTTGGGCGACCAATCCCTTCTTTTTCCAACATTTTTACCAACGAGGCTTCGTTGTAACGGGATGGTGGCTGGGTGAAGTGCTGGGTAGCGGATAGCCCATGGCGAAGTAAGTCCTGCCTTGCGACAACGGGGGGCAGTGTGACGTCTTCCTGACGACCTGCAGGCCATACCTTTCGATAACCAGCAAATTTTTCTATTTGACCTTTGGCTCGAAATATTGCCTGTCCTGCCTGGATGTCTATGGTGGTAACTGCCACAATTGCAGCACTCATCTGACTGGCAACAAATCGATCGTAAATCAGCTTATATAGCTTGAATTGGTCGCCATCCAGGTATGCCTGAACACGTTCCGGTGTCATGGCCAAATCAATTGGTCGAATCGCTTCGTGAGCTTCCTGAGCACTTTTACCAGATTTGTAGTAATTTGGCTTCGCAGGCAGGTAAGCAGGGCCGTGAACCGCTTCAATATGTTCACGCACCATTTTCATCGCATCTTCAGAAATTCGAGTGCTGTCCGTTCGCATGTAAGTGATCAGTGCGACCTGACCAGACGACCCCATGTTCACACCCTCGTACAAGCGTTGGGCATTCAACATGGTACGAACTGCCGAAAATCGCAGACGGGTGCTGGCTTGTTGCTGCAATGTCGATGTGGTGAACGGTGGTGGTGCATGATCGTTACGATCCTTCTGTTCAATGGTCGCAATTTTGAAATTGGCGTTATCCAATGCACTCAAGTACTGATCAATTTCCGATTCTGATGCCGCTTTGAATGATGCCCCGTCCCACTGGTGGAGTTCTGCAATAAAGTACCCCTCAGGTGGGTGAAAGGCACCTTTTCGTTGTTCTTTTACCGGTTCGTTTTTGCTGATAGCGGTACTTTTTTCCCCATCTTCGGATTCGCTGTCTTCATCAACATCATCGGATTCCTGCTTCTTTTTGGCATAAACCTTCAGTGGAAACTGGTTACCAATCTGTAACTTTGCAGCTTCCATGGGAGATAACAAAGCCAGAATTTTCCAATACTCTTCGGATTGAAATGCCTCGATTTCCCTTTCTCTTTCAACCACCATCCGCACTGCTACCGACTGCACGCGGCCAGCACTCAACCCGCGAGAGACTTTTTTGCCAAGCAGATTGCTCAGTGGATAACCCACGAGTCGATCCAAAGCACGTCTGGCTTCCTGGGCGGCAACCAGATTGTCGTCGATGGCACGAGCATCCTGAAGTGCTTTCAATACTGCTTTTTTCGTAATTTCATTGAAAGTAATTCGTTTCGTTCGTTCCGGGTCAAGTCCCAGGGCCTCTTCAATATGCCAGGCAATAGATTCGCCCTCGCGGTCCGGGTCAGTTGCCAGATAAATATGTTCCGCACGGTCGGATTCTCTCTGTAACTCCTGTAAAATATCCTGCGTGCTGCGGCGTCCTTTCCCACCTGTGTCACTGCGGTCGATTACCTGATAACGCAGTTCCCAATTGCTGTTGATATCGATCCCAACCACTTCTTCATTTCGTAATTTCCCACTGATCGGCAGATCGCGAACATGGCCATAGCTGGCACGCACACGGTAACCCGAGCCAAGATATTTTTCAATCGTTTTTGCTTTGGATGGGGATTCCACGATAATTAAATTGCCGGAACGAGCTCCCTGATATCCACTGGGTTCCAATCGGCTTGGTGTCACTTTAGCGACTGCAGTTTTCGAAGGAGTTTTTTTTGCAACAGCTTTCGTTGCTTTCGCAGCAGGCTTTTTAGGTGGTGCGGTTTTCTTCTTCGGTTCTGCTTTCTTTCGTGGTGCCATTAGTTCCGTGTCCAGCAATTTCGTTGTGGAGAATCAATACTTCCGATTCAGCCTGCGTGCCGATCGAATCATCGCCTTAGAGTCATTTGTCCAGATTATCGTTTCAAATAACCGATTTTCCTAGCCTAGCAAGCGGCGAAAATGTGAAAATGCGTTCATATTTTTCGTTTTGCCACGCAATCCAATTCTGGTAATGTCCCTGCCAGTTGTCCAGAAAGATGAAATTTCTATAAACACCCTTTCAGGATAACCGTAAACATTCCTGATACAACTCAGGGGCTAGGAACGTCAAGCCCCTGACCAAAGTTAGCATCAATAATACCGCCGGTAACCGAGGAACGGCTATGGCCTTCAATCCATTTGAGTTGTTCAGTCCCAAAAAGCGATTCACAAAAATTGTTTTTGCATGCCTTTGCATCACCGCGATGCTGATTTTCGTGTTGTCCAGCGGTCTGGGTGGTGATTACGATTTCATGAACTTTGTTCAGAAATTGGTTGGCGGAAACGGCAATGCCAATTCCAAATTACTGGCTGAACACCAGGGTGGAAAAATTTATTCTGAAGATTTGGATAAACTTTCTTTGGAACGACAAGTCGCGGACCAGTTCATGCTGTCTGCTTTGGACGCTGCAGCAGTGAATCAGGCTGGCGACATCTTGAGAAAATTAACTTCGGGAAAGTTTTCAGATGGTTCAAGCATTCCTGAAAACATTCGTGCAGCGATTGCAAATTATGTTGAACTCAAGGCAAATTCAAGAAAAAATGTTGCAGCTTCCCAAAGTTTTCAACGATATGCTTATCTCACTTTCGACCAGCAAGCAGTTAGTTTGCGAAGTGACTTTATTAAAGTCCTCCAGTTGAAATTTACCCTGGATCCCAAGTCTCCTGCTGCCCAAATGGTCGACAAAGTAGAAAAGATGATGGTGCATGATTCTCGCATCGGAGAGGGTCGGGGAATTCGGTATTTTGAAACATTCAGCAACGTGGATAACCAAGGGAACGTTGATTTTCTTCTTGCCTTGCAAAAAGCAGACCAGTTAGGGATCCGTTATTCAAAGCAGGCAACAAGGACCCTAATCAATGATGCGATCGGCGGCAAAGATTTGTTGACAGCAGCGGATTATGGTGAGATCGAATCAAAGATTAAAGATCGCTTGAAAACCAGACTTCCTGAATTGAACACAGAAATGATTCTGGAAGCGATAGGCAATGAGTTTCGGGTGCGGGCAGTGCTCGCCAGTGTGATCGGAAATCTGGAAACGAACAGCATGTTCGCGAGTGCGGGCAGAAGTCAAGTAGCCAGCGATTTGCCCAGTTATGCTACACCGGGTAAGTTTTTCGAATATTATCGTGACCAATGTTCCAGTCATGATTTCATGCTGTTTGAAGTTGCTGTCAAAGATTATGTTGCCAAAGTTGATGAACTTCCAACTGCTCGACAACTGGAAGATTTTTTCAAAAAATACCGAAGTGATATTTCTACACCTGAATCTGCCACACCAGGCTTTAAGGATGGCAAAAAACTGGCATTGGAATACACCCGTGTTGATCATTCGAAGCGTGATTTTGCCAAAGCACATGCATTGCTGAAGCATGCTGAAATGATTCAAGGTGCATTTGCTTGTGGAACGGGTTTTGGTTTTACTCCACCCGTGGCAGCACTAACTTTAGCTCAGGCACCATTGGGTGATGAGCTTGCATTGATGACCGCTTATGCAGAGATTGAACAAGCACAATCTTTGCCGTTATTTCAGGATCTCTATTGGACATTCAGCCCACGTGATTCTGTGGTGTATGATCCCCTGCCAATCATGTCGCTGACTGCGGGCCTGAGTGGCACAAATAGTTTGACGCAAGTAATTACTGCAGCATCACTTGCGCGAACTTCTGCATTTCAGTTAGACACCAGAATGCGTGCGGCATACGGCTTGCAATGGGTATTAGCGCCCGTTTCCCCCTTGCCCTTCTACGCAATGGCCACTTCGGAAAGTTTAAACCCGAAGCCATTGCCACCTGCATTTTATGCACAGATGCTGAAAAAAAATCTGGTTGAAGAGCAAAAGACGAATCTCATTCGACAGGACCTGGAAGCTTTTGAGCGGGAAATGGCTGTTCTGGCCGCCGGCATCAATGGCACCAAACTGGAAGCGGCAAAATTAGCAGAGAAGAAACAGGCCATCACCGCATTTGTTGTCAAATGGCTAAACGAGCGCAACCTGACATCTACCTTAATGACTGAACCGAAAGATCAATACGAAGCGATTGATGATCCTGCTTTGAGCAAGCTGTTTGAAGTTGCCAATAGGCAACCCGATGGCAGCAATGACATCATCTCTGCAATGTATACCGAGGTACCTGCTGTTGGAACCAGTGGCAGCGTTCAGCAGTTGTATATTCCCAGGAGGTTCCCCACGACGGCAACAGGAACCACGCCGTTCTATTTTGCCTGGTCAATCGAAGAAATCGCACCAAAAATCTATAACACGTTGAAAAATGCGGATGACTTAACGAATGGAGAGATGAGCAAAAGAGTGCTTACTGCCTGGAAATTCGAGAAGGCTCGTAAGTTAGCTGATGATGCGGCCGCACAACTCTCCAAAGAGGTTGCTACTCAGGCTGCAACAATTGCGAAAGATCCTTCTGGTGCCATGAGAGCTTTGAAAGAATTCGAGAAATCGCACACGATTCTTGAATTGGACAACCTGGCTTTACAAGCATACGATCCGGCTACTCAAAGCACTAAAAATCCAGAAATCGACCGTGAAAAAGTACGTTTTCCAAGTTCTGATTTCGCCGACTCCTTACTGGATTTACGTAAACAACCGCTTGGGTCCACCAAAGTATTGTCTGACCTGCCGAAATCTCGGTATTTTGTTGCCTGTCGAGTGGGCGAAACGCTGAAAACACCGGATCAATTTGCCAAAGATGTACTTGCTGCAAGTACATTTGGTCAGCGAAATTCCTTGTTATCTGCATTCACACAGCAGGTTTCTGAAGAAAACCAGCGTGCAATTATTGATCGCATCCGCGCTGAATTGCAATACAAGCCTACCGAAGAACTGAAGGCGCTGCTCAAATCCGATCGATAGAAGCCGTTGAATTCTCTTCTCCCCCAGTAATTTCGACTGAATCTGCTGGGGAATTTCGAAGATTTCTTTTCATTTTTGATTCATTTTTTGTTACCTTACACTAGTTGTTTTGCACGGATTATCGTGGGAATTGTCATTTCGTTATAACTTCGCACTACTCTTCCAGTCGAGGTGAGTGATGTTTCGCAGATTCGGGATATTATTTTGCTTTCATTTTTTCATTGCTTCTAGTACCAGCGCAGAAAAAATGAATGTTCTATTCATTGTCAGCGATGACCTGTGCAATGCCATCGGTTGTTATGGGCATCCATTAATCAAAACGCCTAACATCGATAAATTGGCGGCACGCGGGGTTAAATTTGAGCGGGCTTACTGTCAGTATCCGCTGTGTAATCCAAGTCGTGCGTCTTTTTTGACCGGATATCGCCCTGATACAATCCGTGTTTATGATAACGCAGTACAATTTCGTAAAAATAAGCCCGATGCGGTTACTTTACCCCAGACTTTTCGGAAAGCGGGCTATTTTGTTGCCAGAGTAGGCAAACTTTACCACTATGGGGTACCGTTACAAATTGGCACGGACGGCTTGGATGACCCCGAATCGTGGGAAAAAGTCGTTAATCCACGAGGGCGTGATCGTGATGATGAAGACAAAATATTCTCTTTAACCCCTGGTAAATTTGGTGGGAGTCTCAGTTGGCTGGCTGCTGATGGCAAAGACGATGAACAAACCGATGCGATTGGTGCCAAAGAAACGATCAGGCTTCTTGAACAGAAAGCTGGGGAGCCATTTTTTATTGCCTGTGGTTTCTATCGACCGCATACACCATTTGTGGCACCAAAGGCATATTTTGATTTGTATCGATTAGACAAAATAACTCTGCCAATGGTGCCTGAAAATCACCGCGATAGTGCACCGACTTTTGCATTTCAGAGCTACAAGAAAGAACAGGACAAACTAACCGATCCAATGCGAAAAGAATGCCTTCAGGCGTATTACGCCTCAACCACGTTTATGGATGCTCAGGTGGGCCGGGTGCTCGATTCGCTTGAAAGATTAAAAATTCATGAAAAAACGATCGTTGTTTTCATTAGTGACCATGGTTATCACCTGGGCGAACACGGCTTGTGGCAAAAACAAAGTCTTTTCGAAAATAGTGCCCGCGTACCGATGATCGTTTACGATCCTCGGATGAAGCCCGCACAGCACCAGTGTGGCCGAACGGTAGAATTGACCGATCTCCACCCCACACTGGCAGATCTGGTGGGCATTCCAGCACCGATTGATCTGGATGGGAAAAGTATGAAAAAACTATTAGAAGATCCTGTATCAAACTGGGATCGTCCCGCACTTACTCAGGTGGTACGAGGTAACGCAAAACAAAAACAGGTTCGTGGTTACAGTATTCGCACAGAACAATATCGCTATACCGAGTGGGGACCAAACGGCACATTAGGGAAACAGTTGTACGATTACACAAATGATCCTGGTGAGCTGACAAATCTTGCAAATGATAAGAAACATCAGGACATTGTTGCCAAGATGCAAGCACTACTTAACAAGGAAATCAAACGATGATTAGAATATTCATAGCTTGTTCATTTTTGTGGGTCAGTTTTTCTGTCAGCACTTTTGCAGCAGACCCACCCCCGAATATTGTGATGTTGATTGGGGATGATCAAGGCTGGAAAGATTATGGATTTATGGGGAGTAAAGTCGTCTCAACACCGCATCTGGACCGTCTGGCAAAAGAGAGTCTGTTGTTCAAACGGGGTTATGTGCCGACCAGTTTATGTCGTGCATCACTCGCAACAATGATTACCGGGCAATACCCCCACCAACACAAAATAACTTCCAATGACCCCCCACTACCCAAGGGAGTGGGTCAGGGACCAGCGATGAAAAACCCGGTTTACCTGAAAATGCGGGAAGAAATGGCGGCCTACATGGAAAAAGCAGATACTCTGCCAAAACTCTTGGGTAAACAAGGTTTTTCCAGTTACCAGGCTGGCAAATGGTGGGAAGCAAACGCCTGTAGGTGCGGTGGATTTTCCGAAGGAATGACCCATGGCGATCCTGCAAAAGGTGGCAGACACGGGGATGTGGGCCTGAAAATTGGTCGCGAAGGAATTGAGCCAGTCAAAAAATTCATTGATGCCTCGATTCAAGCCAAAACCCCCTTTTACGTGTGGTATGCACCGATGATGCCACACACTCCCCATAATCCACCAGAACGATTGTTGGCTAAATACCGCAACAAGCATAAATCGATCCATGTAGCCAAGTATTACGCGATGTGCGAATGGTTCGATGAAACAATAGGCGAAATGCTGCAAGTGCTTGATGAAAAAGGAGTTAGCAAAAATACGATTATCGTTTATCTGCACGACAATGGCTGGATTCAGGATGAAAACCGTGCTGCGTATGCACCCAAATCAAAACGCTCCCAGTACGATGGTGGCACACGCACTCCCATCATGATTCGATGGCCGGGCAAAGTGACTCCCGGTGAATCAGATACTCTCGCCAATTCCGTCGATCTTTTTCCCACGTTGCTGCACGCACTCGGGCAAACCCCACCCAAAAACCTGCCAGGAATCAATCTGCTGGATGAAAATTCGCGCCGAAGCAGAACTTCGACTTTTGGTGAAATTTTTGAACATAATGCGGTTGATATCCACAATCCTGCTGCAAACCTTCAATATCGGTGGGTAATCCATGGCAATTGGAAACTGATTGTTCCCAACAAAGTACTGGTACCCACAGGCGTACTGGAGCTCTACGATCTATCCAAAGATGCTGATGAAACAAAGAATCTGGCAAATGAAAATCCTGTCAAATGTGAAGAGTTGATGAAGGAATTAAACGCTTGGTGGGATGGGAAATAACAATGATGAAGATTTTCACACAACTTTGTGCCATTTGGTGCCTGTTCCTGATTGCCGGACTCACCACCTTTGGCGAAGAAAAACGCCCCAATGTTCTTTTGATCATCACAGACGATCAAGGCTATGGCGACTTTTCTTTCACTGGTAATCAGGTTCTGAAGACTCCGGTTATTGATCAGCTTGCGAAAGAAAGCGTGGTATTTGATCGTTTCCATGTAAGCCCGCTTTGTGCACCCACCCGGGCATCTTTGCTGACGGGTCGGTATTCCCTGCGAACAGGCACCTGGGGGGTGTCTAAAGGTGAAGAAACGATGAGAGCGGAGGAAATCACCATCGCCGAGGTGCTGCAAAAAGCAGGTTACGCTACTGCCATGTTCGGTAAATGGCACAATGGTGAGAATTTCCCCTATACTCCTAACGGGCAAGGGTTTACGCATTCTTTAGGCTTCAATTTAGGCCACTGGAACAATTATTTCGACACTCGTTTGAAACAGAACAGCACCTGGGTGAAATCACCAGGCTTTATTTCCGATTATCTCACAGATCAAGCGATCGGGTTTATCGACAAGCAGGTGAAGCCCTGGTTTTGTTATGTTTCGTACAATACACCCCACTCACCGTTTCAATGTCCTGCCGCATATTTCGACCATTACAAAAAGCTGGGATTGGACGACACTCTTGCATGCATTTACGGTATGTGTGCCAACACCGATGACAACGTTGGAAAATTGCTGCAACATCTTGATAAAAAAGAACTTCGGGACAATACAGTAATTATTTTTCTCACTGATAATGGCCCAAACGGTAAACGCTTCAATGGAAATATGCGTGGGCAAAAAGGTCAGTATTATCGTGGTGGCACACGAGTGCCCTGCCTGATTTCGTATGGCAAAAAGTGGCAGCCACACAAATCTGAAAAGCTCGCTGCCCACATCGACCTTTATCCCACCATTGCAGAACTTACTCTGTCGAAAGTAAAAAACGAAACTGCATTGGATGGTAAATCATTGATCCCACTGCTTGAAGGAAAAGAGAATGGCTGGGGGGACCGCTCAATTTACATTCAGAACACCCCCTACGGGAAAGCCAAAAAGAACAGTGGGGCGATTTGCACCCAGCAATACCACTACGTTAATGGTAATCGTGGATGGGAGGTTTACGATGTGGCACGTGACCCTGCAGAAACGACTAATTTGTATTCACCAGATAATGAAAATTTTCTCACAACAATTAACGCCTTCACCAAATGGCATCAGGAAGTTTCCAAATCGGTCGAGTTTTCCCGCCCACCGATCCAGATTGGGCATGATCAGGAACCAGCTGTGGAAATGTCTGTCGCACAAGCAGCACTGCAAAGTGGAGCCAGATTCAGTGGCATCCATGCCAATAACGCCTGGACGATCGGTTGGGGCGAAAAAGGTGCCTCGCTTACCTGGAAAATCGATGTGACTCAGGCGGGAGAATACGAGGCCGTGGTGGAGTACTTGTTGACAAAAGAACCGATGACTACTTTTCGATTAACCACGGCAACTTCGAAAGTGGAATCCGCAGATCTGAAGTTCACCGACCGTAAGTTTGCCGACCACCCGGACCGGGTGAAACGCACCGAAGTTTACGAATTGAATTGGTATCGACATGTAGTTGGCACGATTTCTCTGAATAAGGGCATCCAGGAAGCGGTGCTGACTGTTTCCGTACCTAACGAAACACTAGAAATCAAATCCTTAACGCTTCGCAGAAAATAGTTTATTCCCCCACATGAAATGCTGCCAGGTTACCCATTCGATCTCGGCAGAAGAGTTTCTTATTGCTGAGTACCACATGGGGCCAGGCATCATTTTGAAAAAGCGCGGGGCGGTTTGCCAATACAGTACATTTTTTTGCCGCATCTCCTGCCAGATCAACTAATGTCAGTTGCCCTTTGCCTGAATAAATAATCAGTTTGTTATCCTTTGTAACGACACAAGATCCCTGATCATGATAGCCCTGCTCTTCCCAGATTCGTTTACCTGTCCGCAAATCGAGGCAATGCAATTTGGACCAGGCAAAATACATTTTTTCGCCATGAATGACTGGGGAACATACTTTGGAAGCAACTGGGGCTTCCCAGATTTTTTCCGCACCGCGTGCTGTAATTTTTAGACTCATCGTCCGAAGAATGTTGTAGTGGGAAGTGGCAATCAAGTGATCTTTATCGACAGTTACGGAAGCGATGTTATTAGAAAAATTCGTTTCCCACGGCCAGGTGGCGATTGTTTTACCAGCATTGTTGCCTGACGCAGCCACCACCAGCACTCCTTTGTGGGTAAGGGTTGCAATTGCTGATTCATTGCCAACCGTTATTGGAACTGGTCCACCATTATGTCCTGCAGGCTCATTCGCAGTGGATCGCCAAAGTTCTTTACCAGTAGTTAAGTCAAATGCGATCAGTGTCCCTTCTTTTGCCCCAACTTCCACAATCAGTCGATCCTGTAAGACCAGTGGGGAACTCGTATATCCATAATCCCGCTGGCCACTGCGTCCCACTTTGGGGCGAACAAGAACCTTGTAAGATTCGTGTAAGTTCTTGTTCCATAATAATTTACCTTGATTTTTGGTTTCCCAGCAACATAGGTCACCATCACAACTTAAGGTGTACAGATACCCCGTTTTTGAATCATAATCAGGAGTCGAAGATGGCCCACTGAAAAATACCTGATCACCACTGGCATTCCGACCATAACGTGGTGCCTTGTAGGATTGTTCCCACAAAATCATGCCATTTCTGGAATCAACACAATACAGGAAATCTTTGCCACCTTTCCAGCCCATCTGAAACAATTTTCCACCTACTTCCAGTGGGGCAGAGTTCCCTTCGCCAAAATTTCCTTTCCAGGCGTTCGTTAATAGCCATTTTGTTCCATTCCATCCAGAAAGTTCTTCGGTGTGCCCATTGCGGGTGGGACCACGCCAGTGTGGCCAGTCGGCAGCAAATACGGGAATGAAGCCCATTAGAACTAAAAATGAAGAAATTGTTAATTTGTGCATGATATTCCCCACCGTCGCTTAACACTGGCTGACCTGAAAAGGACAACGAGCCAATTCAGATTCGATTCAATTTGAAAAGAAAGTTCGCTCTAATTCATCTGACTATTTGCAGGCATGCTCTATGATAAACGAAATGAGTAGTTTTGCCACAAATGATGCCGTGCTTCACTTGCGATCTGTACGGCTAAAGTTGAAAAGTCGACACGAATGATTGGTCGGATATTTATGGGCAGGTACGAAGCAGTTCGCCTTCTAGGTGAAGGTGGAATGGGCAAAGTATACCTCGCCAGACAGCTAGACCTTGGTCGACAGGTTGTCGTTAAGGTGATGCACGAACATGTCGTTCACGATGAGAAATTCATCCAGAGATTTCAGCGTGAAACCATGTTGCTTGCACACTTTACCCACCCCTATTGCGTTGCGCTTTATGATGCTTCACTTACGGATGGACCGTGCATCGTCATGGAGTACGTTCGTGGGATCAATCTGGAAACTCTGCTGCAAAAGAATCAACGCCTTAGCTATCAGCGGGTAGGCAGGTTGCTGGGACAGTTGTGCGAAGTACTTGAGGCAGCCCACCAGCAAGGCTTAATCCATCGCGACTTAAAGCCCGCAAACTTAATGATCGTTGACCATGATTCACCCAGAGAAAAAATCAAAGTGATGGATTTTGGTCTCGCGAAGTCGATGGAAGGCGACAAAATGATGGATTACCAGCAATCGAGTGCGGAGTTTGCGATAGGTACTCCAGGGTATATTTGCCCGGAACAAGTTCGTGGCGATAACATTGATGGCCGTTCCGATATTTACAGTGTTGGAGTGATGCTGTACGAGTTGCTTACCGGTCGATTGCCATTTTTAAATACCAACAGTATGGATCTGATGCTTGCTCATGCCACAGAACGCCCTCCCAGATTTCATACTTTGGGTCTGCCAATCGATATTCCTGAGCCGATTGAAGCGTGTGTATTCACCTGCCTCGAAAAAGACCCGAACGAACGCCCTCAAACCGCTTCTGAACTACAGGAAATGTATCAATTAGCACTGACCATGGCTGAATCGGGAATGACAAACGACCTCCCGGAAGCGATGCCCCTTCATGAAGGCCCACGCATTATCCAGGACCCATCGGCATTGTGCATGAAATTTGAAGCCTGGATGCCAGAATCGATTGCGATCATGAAAATCCGCGGTTTTGCCCATGATTTTGGTGGGGAAATTGTCGAAAGCAACCCGGGGATGGTGAAAATGAAGCTGGGAGATCGACAATCTGGCCAACAGTTTTCACGATCCAGTGGCATCACCGGTTTTGGCTGGCTAAGCAAACCCCGAAAATCGGAATATTTATGGGTGGAGCTCCACCTGGATGTCATGGACCAGATGCGAGCCAACCATCTGTTAGTGCAAGTTGTTTTTCGGCCGAATGCGATCAGCCAGTTGCAGGATGCGGCCTGGCGAGAAAGGTGTATGCAATCGTTCATTAATCTGCGTGGATATTTGATGGGTTCCTGAATCGATTATTAAAATTATTTCATTTTATTGATGGCTAAACGATTTTTTTCCACCACTCCAACCGATTCCGAAATGGTGGTACTGGATGGCACGGAAGCCCACCATGCACTGCACGTGATGCGGCTGAACGTGGGTGATCAAATTACCCTGTTCGATGGGTGTGGCAAAGATTTCCTGGCTGAAATCGTCAATTGTCAGCGAAAAACCGTAATTCTGAAAATTCTTTCAGAATTACCCACGGTGCGTGAAATATCACCCTCATTATCGATTGCAGTAGCACTCCCCAAAGGGGATCGTGGTGAAATTCTGGTCGAAAAATTAACTGAACTTGGAGTCACCTCGCTGATTCCGATTGTTACTCAACGTTCGATTACCAAAGTTGATGATGCCAAAATAGCCAAATTGCAAAGAATTGTCGTGGAAAGCAGTAAGCAATGTGGCCGATCGAATTTAATGAAAATTTGCTCAACGGTTCAGTTTCAGGATATTTTTGAGCAATTTTCGCCAGATCAAACGGTCTTGTTTCACCAGAGTGGGCAGAAAATGCTTTTGTCGCAATATTGCAATATTGCGAAGCAATTGTGCCTTATTGGGCCTGAAGGTGGCTGGTCGCCTGAAGAATTAGAGATGACTGATTCGAAAGGAGTTTCAATCCTTTCGTTTTCCAACACCGTGTTACGCACAGAAACCGCTGCGATTGCAGCTGCAACGCTGCTAGTTTCCAGCCGTCACACCAATTCAGGTTCTGTGGGTGAAAATTGAAGTGCTTTCCGTCGAGCAATTTCAGCAAGGATAGCCTTGATCAGTCCTGAGCAGAGGATTGCATCCGTCTGGCCAATTTCATCCCACGTGGTGACCAGAAGTGAGGTTGCAGGGTTCAGGTGGGCAATTCGTGTCAGCCAACAGATCCCCGCTTCGTGCATCAGATGAGTAGTATGGGGATGGTGCCACGCAATGTGGGTTGCCAGGCACCCCATTGGTAGCACTTTGGTAAAACTGCCATGGATTAGAAAAGGACTGCGATTTTCTAATAAATCGAGTAGCCGTTGAAGTCCAGAATCAGTTATGTGGGGTATCCACTGATTGCGAAATTCCTGTAATGGTTCATTAAATTCCATGACCAGGACCCCAAAAAACACCAAAACATCTTTAAACAAAAACAATCGTTTGAATAACGTCCGTAACCACCTCTGGTTTGTCAATCGTATGGAAGAGAGTTGAGTTCTGTCAAGTATAATTATCGCACTAGTGTACGAATATTTTCAGATCGTTTTTCGTAAGATATTATGAAATAATCACTTATGGCAAATGTGTTTTTTTGGTTTTATTGAAACAACTAATTCCTTACTAAACCGATCAATTTAGTAGCCTATCTGAAAACTTCGCGATTTTCTCAATTGCCTGAACAAACTTACGAATGAATTATTGAGACGATGTTATCGGAGTGCAACAGATGGATCGCAATATCGGTGCAGGCATGAAACTAGCTTTGATATTCGGAATCTGCTCGTTGGTGGTCCTGTACCTTTTCGGAGCAAGCACGAAATTGCTGCTGCCTTTGGGAATCTTTGTGGCAATCGGTGCTCGATGCAATGGATTGCTTACTATGTTGATCAGTTTTGTCATTTTGGTAATCATCCACCCAGTGTTTTCAATGAGTAAGTATGAGGAAAGCATCATTTTCCCCACGTTGGGCATGTTGGCTGTTTTGGTCAGCTGGCGCTCATTGATAAGGGGAAATTCTCCAATGCACTGGGGAATTTCCACACTCATCGGAGCTGGAATGACTGTTTTGTTCCTGAACCAATCTGAAATTACCTTCCAGGTTCAACCACAAATTGTTGTGTTAAGCTGGGTAGTCTTGGGGTTTTGTGTGCTAATCGACACCATTGGCAATTTGAAAACTGGAAAAGCAAAGAACATTCTTGATAGTGCACTCTGCTATGTGTCAATCATTTCTGGTGCAATTTTTGCAAAGGAATTGCTGGGTGTCAACGTGCATCCGACGCTTCGGGAAGTAATTACTTACAGCCACAATTGGTCATTCTGGCGGTACCAGTGGAATTTGGCGTTCCAGTCACTAGCACCAGAAAAAGTGGGGCTTCAATTTGTTGTCAGTGCTGGTCTGATAATGTTGTGCGCAATGTTGTTACTCTGGCAGAGTACCCGGGAATGGGTGAAATCCGGCACTTCGCAAGGAATTACATGGTTGTGTAGTCTGCTGTATACAATGCAATTATGTAACCACTCAAGCCAACAGCCCCGTTGGCTTTCGTTGCTGGTGGTGATCAGTTTGATTTGTACAGGACTGTTCACCGGACTGAATCAGATGCTTAAACAGTTGCAATTGCAACCACCCGAAGAACTTGCTTAATCAATCACGCGTGGTTCGATATCAATCTTTTCGATTGATTCGGCATTTTTTGCACTGATCAACTCAGTTCTAGAGCCACCCACGGAACAGCAGGAAGGAGCGTTAACAACTTCCGGTTCTTGTGTTGCAGCAACCTGGCAGCATGCTGCTTTTGCTTTCACCTGACAGGTGCCGGCTTGTTGTTCATTTGAACGTGTTACGTAGTAAGCAACCCCTGCACCAGTGGCTGCTAACGCGATAAGAACTGCTAAAACCTTCATTTCTTCGCCTTTGCAAATGTTTCGCCAAGAAAGATACTTGGGAAAAGTTGGAAAACTTACCTAAAGTTATTACAACAATTGCTTACTCGCAATATACGATAGTATAGCAAATATTGTTCCTAGTTGACAAATGGTTTTTAGAGGTATTTTGCAAAGATGTCAAAAGTGATTTCAGATGTGGCCCGTCCCGACCTGGCACCAGCAGGCAAAAAGCGAATTTTGTGGGCAGATCAGGATATGCCTGTATTGTCCCGAATCCGAGAGCGTTTCGCTGCCGAACAACCACTGAAAGGTATGCGGATGGCAGCATGTCTTCACGTTACTGCTGAAACGGCAAACCTGGTTCGCACCCTGAAAGCTGGTGGTGCAGAAGTAATGTTGATCGCATCGAATCCACTATCCACTCAGGACGATGTTGCTGCGAGCCTGGTCAGCGATTTTGGCATCCACGTGAATGCGATCCACGGCGAAGACAACAATACCTACTACAAACATATCGTTTCTGCATTGGAATTTGAACCTAACGTGACCATGGATGATGGTGCAGATCTGGTTTCCTGCATGGTGTTTGTTTCGTTAAATCGTTTGAAGGATGTTCATCCTGTTGTAGCTGAGTGGGCAGGACAATACCCAGCAGATCAGCTACCCGACCTCTTCAAACGGGTCGTAGGCAGTATGGAAGAAACTACCACCGGGGTTATCCGACTGCGGGCTATGGAAAAAGATGGCGTGTTGAAGTTTCCTGTTATCGCTGTGAACGATGCAGATACGAAACATATGTTCGACAACCGCTATGGTACCGGTCAATCCACGATTGATGGGATCATTCGTGCAACGAACATGTTGATTGCTGGCCGGAAAGTTGTGATTTCAGGTTATGGCTGGTGTGGCAAAGGTGTTGCAAGTCGTGCTCGCGGCCTGGGTGCTCAAGTGATCATTACCGAAGTCAATGCCGTTGCAGCTCTGGAAGCTGCAATGGATGGCTTTGCAGTCATGCCGATGGCAAAAGCAGCATCGGTAGCTGATGTCATTATCAGCGTGACTGGTAACAAGCACGTCGTACGGAAAGAGCACTTTGAAGTGATGCCTAGTGGTACGGTAATCTGCAATAGTGGCCACTTCGATGTGGAACTCGACCTGATTGCACTTGCAGATCTGACCCAAAAGAAAACTGCCGATGTTCGACCGGGCGTTGATGAATACCTGTTGAAGAACGGGAACAAGATTTATGTCTTAGGTGGCGGTCGACTGGTAAACCTGGCAATGGCAGAAGGTCACCCACCAAGCGTGATGGATATGAGTTTTGCTACCCAGGCGTTAGCAACCGAATTCTGTGTGGCAAACGCAGGCAAACTTTCTGCAGCTGTTCATCAGGTCCCACCAGAAATTGAACATTATGTTGCCACCGAAAAACTGGCATCCATGGGAATCACAATTGACACACTGACAGCGGATCAGTCCCATTATCTGGCTGACTGGGAACAAGGCACGTAATTTCAAGAATGACTCAATGTGGCGTTCAATCCACACGAATCTTTACTGAGCTATTCCAGCGCACATTGCATCTTCACAGAAATCTGAATACAACCTTTTGCATAGCCAGGGACTTCAATCCCTGGTTTTTTTACGAGTAAGGTTTTGTTTCGGAGCTGATTTTTAATTGAACGAAGTCAATAACAAATTGCGATTTACACATCGAAATGAAGTGGATTTTAAATTGCCTTAAGGAATGTACGAAAGGCGGGCGAAAGACAAGTTACTCACCTTCGGGCAGTTTTGGCAGGATTGCAGTCAGAATCATGCCTACCAGGAAAACAGTGCCACCAATAATCGCTGCAGAGATCGCAATATATGCAAACGGGGGCGTGTTTGCTGGAGCGATCGATTTAGTGATCAGTTCCGTATTCACAAATGCTGCGGAAGTACCGATCATACGCCCACCAACATTAGTTGCAAAACTCCCACCGGTCCCCCGCAAGTGCATCGGAAATATTTTGGGCATGTGTTCGCCAAAGAAGCTGAACTGAGCCACCGTGACTAACCCGCATATGAACACGCCATAAACAAAAAAGTCTGGCTTTTCTTTGAAGAAGAAATAGAAAGTCAGCGGGAAAAGGATCAGGCCAGGAACCTGGAATATCCATAGCAATACTTTCTTGTGCAACACAAACACAATCAGGATGGCCAGCATGATCCGTCCTGTCAAACCACCCATCTCCTGCCAGAACTGATAGTAATTCCCTTCCGTTTTAATTTTGTCTTCATGGACTTTCCTTGCGGCACGGTTCTTGCCAATTTCAGCGAGTGTTTTCTCGTAAGCCAGCACCGCACCTTTGATTTCTGGTTGTTTGACGCTTAAGTTTGTCAATTGCTCATTCAGTGCGGGCATTTTTGCCTGCACTTCTTTTAATTTTGTCTGATTCTCATTCAATTTTTCCTGAACTGTATTGTCACCTGCTTCAAGTTTGGTTTTCAGACCACTGATTGCCAGGTTAATGGTGCGCAGCTCTCTTCTCACCACAGACCGTTGATCAAGATGTGCTTTTAAATCGGGATTCGATGCAACAAATTTTTCCACAGTTTTCCGCTCTTCACTCAACTGATTATCCAGCACTTCCCCTGCTTTTCGTAACGGGGCCAGTTCTTTTTGCACTGGTTTGAGTGATTCCAAACCAGGAACTACGCGGGTCGGGATCATTTGTAATGCACCGAATGCCGCTGCATAGGCACAGGCAGACAGTCCTGTCATGACCAACGTTGCCCTGCGTAATTCTGGTGAGAATAATTGACTGAAACGAGGCCGACGTAACTGCCCTGCCCGCTTTCGTTACCGCCATACACGTGATTCCGTCACAAAAGGCAACAAGATCAAGATACTGATCCCTGGTACCACTCCAGTAATCAGGGTGTAGCGCCAGGAGGCGTGCTGATCAAACGGCTCACGGACTGGAATTACAGGTAGAACGTTGGCATAATCTACTGCAAGCTGGTTTGCACCCGTTACCAGCAAACCACCAACGGACGCAAATGCCTGAGTCCAGCCAATCACCAGAACACGCGTCTTTTTGTTCGGAAAAAGTTCGGATAACCAGGTAATTGCCGCAACGAATTCAACACATACCCCAACAAAGGTGGTACAGCGGAACAGCACAAACTGCCATAATTCGGTACTCATGGCTGCAAGTACGGGAGAGACCGAATACATCAGGATGCTGAGAACCATAATAGTTTTCCGTCCGAACATGTCGATCAGCCAGCCACCCAACAGTCCGAAGATCCCACCAGCCAGTGCAGCCATCCACAATAGCCTACCAAACCAGGCAGTTACTTCCGGGTGACCCGGAGGTAATTGCATAATTTCTGATAAAGCTGGCCCCGCAATCACTGGTAGCATTAATAATTCGTACGTATCAAACAAGAACCCAACCGATGCGACGATGAGCACCAGCCATTTTTGCAGTGGGGTAATCGTATAATCACCAGAACTAGACACAGTTGGTATTCTCCACATCAGGGTAGGTAAAATCGCCAGAAATGCTGTTTTACATTCTGATTCCAGGAAACGCCAACCAAAACTGAAAAGTTCTCTTGTACAGACAGCGGAAAATCGGCGGCACGAATTAATTTTCAGGGAATCCGAATGCAGAACGAACAGGCACAAACCAGTAACGCGATTGTGGTGCGTGGAGCCAGGGAACATAATCTCCAGGGAATTGATGTCGCTATACCCAAGAATGCCTTAACCGTTCTGACGGGTGTCAGTGGTTCGGGGAAGTCTTCGCTGGCGTTCGACACGATTTTCGCAGAAGGCCAGCGACGATACGTGGAATCACTATCCAGTTATGCCCGCCAATTTCTGGGCCAGCTACCCAAGCCGGATCTGGATTATATCGGTGGATTATCCCCCACGATCAGCATTCAGCAGAAGGCAGCCAGCCGCAATCCGCGCTCCACAGTAGGCACTATTACCGAAATTTCCGATTATTTGCGTGCTCTATGCTCGCATGGGGCAAATGCACTGCCCCCAATGTGGGAAGAAAATTACCGCTCAAAGTCGCGACCACATTGTTGAATCGATCTGTGCGCTGCCAGCGGGAAGTCGAATTACGTTGCTCGCACCACTGATTCGTGGGCAAAAAGGGGAATTTAAAGACTTATTTGCTGAAATGTTGAAAAAAGGATACGTGCGGGCCAAAGTCGATCAGACGATCGTTCGATTGTCAGACGAATTAAAGCTCGACAAACGCCTGAAACACGATATTTCGATAGTCATCGATCGAATTGTTGTGAACAATTCCTCACGAATTCGAATTGCCGAAGCGGTGGAACAGTCGCTACTCCTGAGCAAAGGGATGGTGCTGGTTGATCAGGAAGTGCCAGAAAATGAATCTGGAGGACAATCTTCAGAGATACTGCTATCATCGCACTTTGCCTGCACTTCCTGTAACCTCAGTTACGAACAGCCTACACCCCAGCTTTTCAGTTTCAACAGTCCCCATGGAATGTGCACTACCTGTGATGGTATCGGCACGGCATACACCTTTGATCTGAAACTACTCATTCCGGATGAATCTCTTTCTCTTTACAAAGGAGCTGTTGTCACCCTTGGTAAACTCAGTGCCATGGGGCGTTGGCGAAAACACATTTACGACGGAGTGGCACAGCATTTCGGAATTGATCTCAAAACGCCATGGAATCAACTCACCACAGAGCAGCAGCACGTGCTGCTGTATGGTGCAGGCAAAGAGCAGATTGTTTTTACATGGAAATCACGTGGTAGCCAGTGGAAACATGCTGCTGTGTGGGAAGGAATTATCCCACAGTTAACCGCCAGTTTTCGCAAAAATACGGCAGGCCCAAGGCGAAAACAACTTGAAAAATATATGAGAATCATGAAATGCCCCACCTGTCATGGAGCCCGACTGAATCAACTCGCCTGTTCTGTCAAGCTCAGTAGCAAATCAATTATTGAGGTGGGAGAACTTCAGGTGGGTGATCTTCACCCTTGGCTGAAAGAATTGCAGCAGTCCTTAAAAGGGATCGATCTGATCATCGGGAAGGAATTATTAAAAGAGATCCAGGCCCGAATCATGTTTTTGCTGAACGTGGGCCTTCACTACCTGAGCCTGGACCGTTCTGCCCCCACGCTTTCCGGTGGGGAAGCCCAACGGATTCGCCTTGCCAGCCAGATTGGTAGTGGCTTGGTTGGTGTCACATATATTCTGGACGAGCCGTCAATTGGGCTGCACCCACGTGATAACTCCCGCCTACTGGACAGTTTGCTGCAATTGCGGGATATGGGCAATACTTTGTTGGTGGTCGAACACGATGAAGAGACTATACGGGCTGCTGATTACCTAATCGACTTCGGACCTGGACCTGGAGTGAAAGGTGGACAGGTTATTGCCAGCGGTACTCCGAAACAGGTTATTGCCAACAAAGCCAGTGTGACAGGCAACTATCTGAGTGGGCGAAGCGAAATCCCAATGCCCACCACACGCAGGGTGTCCAATGGGCAACAAATCAGCATTCGCAATGCCAGCCACCACAACCTGAAACGGGTTAGCGTCGATATCCCCCTGGGGTTATTTGTGCTGGTCACTGGTGTCAGTGGGTCAGGGAAAAGCTCTCTGATTAACGATGTATTGCTCAGTGCCCTCTCTCAGAAAATGGGTGCCAAAGAAAGCATTGAAGATCAGGAATCAGAAAGCACAGAATCTTCGGATATCCTTGTTGAGCAAGTACTTGGGGCGGAACTGATTGACAAAATTATCAGCATTGATCAGACGCCGATTGGAAGAACCCCACGATCAAATCCTGCTACCTACATCAAAGTATTTGATGAAATCCGCGCGTTGTTTGCAGAGATGAGCGATGCGAAAGTACGTGGATATACAGCCGGCCGATTCAGTTTCAACCGGCCCGGTGGGCGTTGTGAAGCCTGCGAAGGGAACGGTTCCAACAAACTGGAGATGGATTTCCTTGCCGATGTCTGGATTACGTGCCCAGTGTGCCAAGGCAAACGGTTTACGCGTGAAACATTACAAATTCGTTATAAAGGCAAAACAATCCACGATATTCTGGAAATGGATATTCAGCAGGCATTGGAACTGTTTGAACATGTGCCGAAAATCCGCACGATGCTGAAAACCCTGCACGATGTGGGGCTGGATTACATGAAACTTGGCCAACCTTCCCCTACTCTCTCCGGTGGAGAAGCCCAACGCATCAAACTGGCCAAAGAACTGTGCCGCCCGGGGACAGGTAAAACGTTGTATGTCCTGGATGAACCCACCACCGGATTGCATTTTGAGGATATACGTAAGTTATTAGAGGTTCTTCATAATTTTGCTGCCAACGGCAACACGGTGCTGGTGATCGAACATAACCTTGATGTTATTAAAACTGCCGACTGGGTGATCGATATGGGGCCTGAAGGTGGCAGCGGAGGTGGAAGCGTTGTCTTTACCGGTACTCCGGAAGATTTAATGATGTGTAAGGCATCCCACACGGGTCAGGCACTGAAACATCACCTGGATCCCAAGACAGCTCACCGATCCAACATTACCAAAAAAGGCAAAAAACCGAGCAGCCGCCACCTCGATTTCATTGAAATTCAGGGAGCCTTTGAACACAATCTGAAAAATGTCTCGGTTGATATTCCACGTGGCAAAATGTCGATCTTCTGCGGGCCAAGCGGGTCGGGCAAAAGCAGTCTCGCGATGGATACCATTTACGCCGAAGGCCAGCGACGCTATGTGGAATCTCTGTCCAGCTACGCCCGGCAGTTTCTTGGGCAAGTACAAAAGCCGAAAGTTGAATCGATTCGTGGCTTATCTCCCGCGATTTGCATTGAACAGAAAACAACAGCCCGCAGCCCCCGATCTACGGTAGGTACAATTACCGAGATTTACGATTATCTGCGAGTGCTGTATGCTCGTTTTGGAGAGCCCCACTGCCCTGATTGCCACCTGCCGATTGGCACCCAGACCGTGGATGAGATTGTTGATCGCTTGCTAGGTTTCCCAGAAGGAACAAAGATTTACATTCTGGCACCGATTTCGCGGAAATCGAACGAAAAATATGATGCCATTTTTGAAGATGTGCGAAGATCAGGCTACAATCGCATACGAATTGACGGTACGACGCACCTTTTAGAGACTCCCCCACCGATTGATCATCGACGGAAGCACCAGGTAGAAGTGGTGGTGGATCGCACGTCGATCCAGGTAAAACAACGAACCCGGATCACGGATAGCGTCGAACAGGCTTTAAACCTCGGCCAAGGCACAATGCATGTTGCGTTATATAACGAACATATTCCTGAAACTTCATGGAAAATTGAGCGATTCAGCCAATTATTGGCCTGTCTGCAGTGTGGAAAAGGTTTCGAGCAGCTCAATCCACACCACTTTTCCTTTAACAGTCCCCTCGGGTGGTGTCCCACTTGCGAAGGGTTGGGTGTACAGAAAGGTGCCAACTTAAACGTCGTTGTGCGTGATGATACCTTGTCAATCCATGACCATGTGATTGCAGTTTTTCCTGAAGCAGTTAACAAACGGTTTTTCCAGATTCTCCAGGCAATTGCGGATCATTTTCAATTTTCACTTCGAACTCCCTGGCGGGAACTGCCACAGGAAGTACAGCGGGTCATCCTGTTCGGCAGTGGGGATGAATGGCTGACGTTGAAAGATCGTTATGGCAAGCCAATCCAGTTCCGTTATAAGGGCATTTACCCCGCCCTGGATGAAACCACACGGGTAAGTTACAGTTATCGGGCACGATTATCTCATTTAACTGATGAAGTGCCCTGCACTGCTTGTCAAGGTTCGCGTTTACGTCGCGATGCAGGTGCCTGGAAAGTGGCAAACCTGACACTTGGTGATCTATGCAATCGGACGGTGCAGGATTGCTACGAATTTGTTAAAGATATTTCATTAGAAAGATCTCATCGAACTGTTTCCAATGACTTGTTGAATGAAATTACTCAACGCCTGCGCTTTTTACTGGATGTGGGTCTGGATTATTTAACAATCAGCCGGTCTGGTCCCACACTTTCCGGTGGGGAAGCCCAGCGCATTCGCTTGGCAAGCCAGATCGGCAGCGGTTTAACGGGTGTACTGTACGTACTGGATGAACCGACGATTGGCTTACATCCACGTGATAATGCCCGCCTGCTGACAGCACTGCTCAAGCTAAGGGACCTGGGCAACACCATGATCGTGGTAGAGCACGAAAAAGCAGTAATTGGTGCGGCAGACTATCTTGTTGACTTTGGGCCAGCCGCGGGTGTTCATGGGGGTGAAATTACCGCAATTGGTGAACCGAAACAGATCGCAAAAAAGCCTAAGTCCTTGACCGGGAATTACTTAAGTGGTGAGAAGTCGATACCTGTACCCACGAACCGCCGATTGCCTGCAAACCTGAAGCATTATAACAAGCTGCGAATTGTGGGTGCCCGTCACCATAACCTGAAAAATATCACGGTTGAACTGCCACTTGGTGCTTTTATTGCCGTTACTGGGGTCAGTGGGTCAGGAAAAAGCACACTCATGAATGAAGTGCTTTATAATTCGCTTGCCAAGAAACTCCACCGCAGCAATGTGACACCTGGTATCCACGATGAGATCCAGGGTATTGAGCAGATTGACAAAATCATCAATGTGGGACAGGAGCCGATTGGCAATTCGCCCAGTTCAAATCCCGCCACGTTTACCGGTGTGTTTGATCTCATTCGCCAGCTTTTTTCACAAATGCCAGATGCGAAAGTGCGTGGATATCAACCCCGTCGATTTAGTTTCAACCAACCGGGTGGGCGCTGTGAAACTTGCCAGGGGAACGGCCAGAAACTAATTGAAATGCACTTTTTGCCCGATGTCTGGGTAACTTGTGATGTTTGTAACGGCAAACGATACAATCCAGAAACCCTCGCAGTGACTTATCAAGGCAAAACCATCGCAGATGTGCTGGACATGACCATCGGAGAAAGCCGTGAGCTGTTCAGTAACATCCCCAAAATACGCCACATCCTGCAAACACTGATCGATGTGGGGGTCGAATATTTGCAATTGGGGCAACCAGCACCCACGTTATCAGGTGGGGAAGCACAGCGTGTTAAATTAGCTGCAGAACTGGCCCGGCCAAGCACTGGCAGAACTCTGTACCTTTTAGACGAACCAACAACCGGTTTGCACTTCGACGATACCCGCAAACTGCTTTTAGTGCTGCACCGTCTGGTTGATCTTGGTAATACCGTGATCGTGGTCGAGCATAATCTTGATGTTATAAAATCGGTTGATTATACAATTGAACTTGGCCCAGAGGCCGGATCTGCAGGTGGGCAACTTGTATTCGCTGGAACCCCTGAAGAATTATGCACTTACGCTGAATCAGCCCAAAAAAAATCATTACCAACGGCATATACTGGCTTGCATTTACACGAAGTTCTGGCAGAAGGTCCGCACGTTCATCGGAAGCCATTTGATGTAAATGAGCAATCATCTGTAGAACCCAACGATATTGAATTGGAAAAAGTGGGTGCCGACATCCAACTCCCCTGGGAAACTGATGGAAAACGCTGGCACACCCAGGAACGGGTGACTACGACAGGGCTAGCCGCCAGATGGGATGGAAAAATTCTGACATTTACCGAAGAGTTGATTCATGAACTTGAACAGTTTTCCCCCACCAACTGGAAAGAAAGGTCGGTTGTTGAAATTGCCGCACCAGTGGCGTCCAAAGGGTGGTTTTTTCATGCTCACACTGGTATGGAGTGGTTTGTGCGACTGGTTTTTCGTCAGGCAAAACGCACATTCAGCCTGGCGGAAGTGGAAAAACTGTTAAAGTTGAAACCACTACAGGAAATGAATATTCCGGTATTGAATCGAGAATCTCGTATTCAAGTGGCTGATCGCAAAGGTCCATGGCAGGAAGTTTGGATTTTGGTGAACAGCTTCAGCGAAATTGACCACGAGGGATTTCGGGACTTTGTGCAGAAAGCTGCAATAGGTTTTCACAGGAATCTGAAAACGATGCAGCAATCACCGGAAGATGTCATGCCATGGAAGGTTCATGGTGAAAAATGGCATTTGTCTGAAAAAGGATTCCCCCCACGTCAGAAAGCGAAATGGCCTGTGGAATTACTGAAGGAATTAATCAAATATGTGAACGACAATCTGGATGATGTGGATTGGAAATGGGATACACGGGACATGGTCAGCTTTCGGATTTCTGGTGACAGCACCACCCTGGGCTATATCAAGACAAAGATTCCGGCCCACATCAGCGTTCGGCTGAATGCCACTGCAGGCACGTTTAATCTGGCAATGCTGGAAGGAATTGGCGACCACACCGAGATCACAGAACAGAAAAAGAGCCTGGATCAAGCAATTGAGTTGCAATTCAGCAAATTATCTCAATTGAAGAACAAACAACTCGCCAAAACATTGCAACGTGCAGCATCGTCCCGATCAAAAAGTTAGGCCCGTACAACCCATTTTACCCCAACGATGTCATTAGAACCGTTGCAATCGATACACCTTCAAGACGGTGTTGGAATTGTGCTGAATTACCCAATTTTACCTTTTGCAATCCCATTCATTTGGATCTAACCTGATTGTAAGAAGTGCAAACTGTGGGACTTCATGCGTCCCTTGAATGACCCACAATAATGTACTTGGAAAGTAAGTTACTTTTTTAACAGAGAGATAAATAATGAAAAAAACTCGTATTTTTGTGCTGTTGGCATTCGTTGCGTTCATTATCAGCTCTACCGGTTGTCTCAACCGCCGTTGCTGTGGCGATTCATCGTTCCGGCCATCGTACACCCCACCAACCTGCAGCACTTGTAACCAATAATTTGTTGCCAAATGAACCCAGAGATTAATGAAAGCAACTTCATTTTTCTGATCGTGTCCCGTTTTCCTGTTTTTCATCACGAGCAAACTGATCTTTTCATTTAAACCGTAACAGGTTATCTGCCAGTTTTCTATTGAGATGGGCGACTGGTAATGGATCGATTGATCGCGTTTGCTCTGATTTGCCTCTCCACAACAGGACTGTTTGCGCAGTTTGATGGGGTTGAATTTGCCACACCCAAACCTTTGGGTGGACCGATTTTAGGACCAGATGGGCGGGTAATCACACCGGGTGACCGTGGCTACCGAAGTCCATGGACAGGTGGTGCCGAATTTGGGGTGAATGGTACAGAAGGGAACACACGGATTTTGAAGGTTCGTGTTGGTGGTGATGTTAAGTACGAAACGCCAGAAAATACTTTTATCGCCAACGCCTTTTATGGGTTAGCACAACAAGAAGGGATTCGCAACGAATCGAAGGCGCTGGCCACGTTCCGTGACGAATATCCGTTTTATGATGGTCTGGCATGGTTTGGACAGCTTCAGATAGAATACGATGAATTTCGTGAAGTCGATTTTCGCGTCTCGGTTCACTCTGGTTTGTCTTTTCTGGCTTACCAGGATGAGTTTTCATCGTTAAAACTACGGGCTGGTGCTGGTGCTACTCGAGAATTCGGCGGCCCCAACGATCGGTGGGAGCCTGAAGGGATTCTGGGGGGTGATTTCGAGCAGAAACTGTCAGATCGCACCTCGTTCACATTCAGCACAGACTACTATCCAAAACTGGATCGTCCATCCGATTTTCGTATTCGCAGCCGGGCTGCAATCGAAATTTTACTTGATCAGGAACTCAACATCACGCTGCGACTCGGGGCACAAAACCGGTACGACAGCAACCCAGGCTCTATGACGGAACGAAACGATCTGGACTACTTCATGACCCTGCTCTGGCGGTTCGGCTAGGCAACTGCTAGCTCAATTCAACACATTTTTCGATCTCATTTTTCTTGAAGTATCTGTCATTTTCGATTAATTTGAAGCAATAATTATTAGAGAAAATGAGAATAAAATGAAAGCCATCCCCCTATTCGCACTCATTGTGGTCTGTGCTGGTGCTGATTTTCGCAGTCGGGAGAAAACATGGGAAAAAGAAATCCAGGGGATTGAAGCAAGAATTACCAAGTCTGATCAACCAAAAGGTGGTATTGTTTTTGCGGGTAGCTCCAGCACTCGCTTGTGGGATTTGAAAAAATCGTTCCCAGATTGGAATGCCACTAACTGTGGCTTTGGTGGGTCACAAATCCGCGACAGTTCTGCCTTTTTTGCCCGTATCATTCTCCCACTGAAGCCGAAGGCGGTAGTCCTCTACGCAGGCGACAACGATGTGAATTCCAAGCGTGCTCCCGAGATGATTTATGAGGATTTCATCACTTTTCAGAATATTCTGCACGCATCGTTGCCCGAATGTCAGTTGTATTTTATCTGCATCAAGCCCAGTGTTGCCCGCTGGAATCAGTTTGAGACCCAATCGAAGGTGAACCTGCTCATTCGGGAATATTGCGAAAAAGAACCACGCCTCACTTATGTGGATGTGGTACCAGGGATGCTGATGGATGGAAAACCAGATCCCAATTTATTTGTGAAAGATGGTCTCCACATGTCGCCAAAAGGATATGAGATCTGGACTGCCAAACTCCGTGAAGCGATGAAGTCTGGCAAATAATCACTTCATTTGTTCAGCGTAAACCTTTGTAGCAGCGGCACTTGCGGAACCGGCAATAATTGAAATGCCAGCATTCAACAACAATACCTCCATCGCATTGAGCAACGAATACACAGCGGCTGGTTTGCTGTTGTAGCCCATCAGGCCGATTCGCCAGACTTTTCCTTTAAACTCACCCAACCCCCCACCGATTTCAATGCCGAAATAGTTCAGCAATTGCTTGCGAAACTCAACATCATTGACACCCGCGGGAATATAAACCGCATTCAGTTGCGGTAATCCGTGTTCCGGATTTGCAGAATACTGGCATCCCAGGGCAGTTAACCCTGCCTTTAATGCAAGGTGATTGAGTCGGTGGCGTTGATACCGAGTTTCCAGACCCTCTTCCAGTACAATCGCCAGACCTTCCCTTAGTGCGTAAATCATCGAAATGGGTGCAGTGTGATGATAAAGTCGATCACCCGCCACATAATTGTTGATCAGTTGTAGATCAAAGTACCAGCTTTGTGGTTTGGTAGTGCGTTTGGCGATTTTTTCCGCAGCACGTGGGCTAAAACTGACCGGAGACAAGCCAGGTGGACAGCCCAAACCTTTCTGAGTGCAGGAATAGAGTGCATCAATCTCGTTCTCATCCATATTGATTGGAGTACAACCGAGCGAAGTCACTGCATCCACCAGAAGGAGAGCTCCATATCGGTGACAAAGTTCCCCAATCCCTTCAAGTGGCTGCTGGGCACCTGTTGAGTTTTCTGCATGGACGATTCCCACAATCTGTGGTTTGTGGGCAACAATTGCCGCTTCAATTGTCTCCAATGAAAAGACTTCACCCCACGGTGCATCAATCACAACAACTTCCCCACCGACACGTTGGGCAATTTCTACCATCCGTGATCCAAAAAATCCTTTGCGAAAAATGAGTATTCTTTCACTTTTTTCCGCTAAGTTCACCAGACAAGTCTCCATCCCGGCCATTCCGGTGGCACTGATTGGTAGCGTCAAGGGATTGGTGGTGCCCAGAACCTGCCGCAGTAACTCCTGTGTTTCGTTGAGTAATGTCAGAAATGCAGGATCAAGGTGCCCCAGCAAAGGTGTGGCCATTGCCCGCAATACCCGGGGGTGGGCGTCACTTGGTCCGGGTCCTAACAGTAAACGATTTGGTGTATTCCAATGTAGTTTCAAGTTCATCCTTTATGTTGAGAAATATGGCGTTATAATATGATTTTGTTTAAGATTGCATTTGCAGTCCAGGACGCACCCAGAGTACTGGAGCCTAGGAACAGGATGATGGCGATCCCCGCAGAATTTCGGTCATTTACGGAAGAAAATGCTTCCTTGGCACCCCACAGTTATTTAAGAACAGACGCAGAAGCAGAATATCTGTCGACACCGGAAACTGTGGAACAACTGGTTCAGATTGTGCAATTTGCCCAAACTGCCAATCTTCCCTTTAGACTCCTCGGATTTGGCACCAACGTCGTTATCAAAGAACATCGTTTGCCAGGATTTGTGATTCGTTTGACCAAACCGGCATTTACCAGCATTTCTGTCAAGGATACGATACTCACTGCGGGTTCTGGTGCAATTCTGTTTGATGTCATCCGTAGCGCCTGTCAGCACCATCTTGCTGGCCTGGAAACTCTCGCTGGTATCAAAGCCACCATTGGCGGGGCGCTGAGGTACAATGCAGGCGATCGAAAAGGCGAAATAGCCGATCACCTGCGATCGATTACAGTGGTAACGAAAGACGGTGTCATTCAGCGGAAAGATCGTTCCGAACTGTGGTTTGGCGAGCGGGCAAGTGACATCGAAGAACCAATAATCCTGCATGTCGATTTTCAACTGGATGTTGATATTGCAGATTCGATTTTGAAACGGATGAGGCGTTCCTGGATCAACCGCAAAGCAGAACTACCCACAGCAGGGAATTATCATTTACGAATGTTTCGAAATCCGAAAGGGTTTTCTGCCAGCAGATTGATTGAAAGTACACCTTTGGTGATTAAAGAAGCGGGTAAAGCATACTTAAGTGATCGGAATCCAAATTATATCGTTGCAAATGCAGGTGCGACATCGCATGATATTCTCACACTGATTGAAGCAACTCGCACCAGTGTCCGCCAGCACGCTGGTGTCGAATTGGAACAGGAGTTAGGTGTGTGGTAGAACCCCAGCCGCCATTTCCGTGGAAGCAACTGACTGGAGTGTGCTTCGGCATGTTGTTGCCAGTGCTTGGGCTGGCGACCTGGGATCTTCTGCAGCCAAAATTGCATGCCCGGATCGTGCACGCCAACCGTTATTCTGTTCCACTACATGATCGCCTGCTGATGCCGATACCTGATGGATCAACAAGAGAAGATTTTCTGCAGGAAATCCTTTACATTGGTGCGATCGCAGATCGACAGCAACTCCTCGACCCACAACTAACGATTACGCTGCATCAATCGTTTGCAAGACACCCAAAAGTGAAACAGGTCCAATCGGTTTCGGTTAACCCGGAAGGGATGATCGAAGTCAAATTAATCTTTCGTAATCGCCCAGAGAGCCTGGAAAACCCCGTTCAACCAAAGAGTACGAATCGATGAAAGTACTGACGATCCTGTTGATGTTTTGTGCCGTTGTTTCCGCTGAAGAAGAATCGGTAAAAACAGACATTCTCGCTTCGGAATCACTACGAGATATCCATGACCGTGGTGCAAAATTATACAACGATGGCGACCCATTGAGTTGTTACCGTATGTTTCAAGGGGGGCTCGAAGTTGCAGCACGTTTCTTAAAACATCGTCCAGAATTGCAAAAACGTATTGCAGAACGTACTCAGAAAATTGACGTTGAACAAAGCATGGCCAAAAAAGCTTTTCTGATGCACGAACTGATCGAAGAAGTGCGAACAGAACTTCGCAAGAAATCCACCGGATCGAAAGTAGAAGTGGTTGATATTCCACCAAGAAATGTGCCTGATCAACAGAAAAAAACTCCGATGGTGCCACAAGTCAAAGATGTCGATCAGGGTGTGGTGGGCAAATTGCTGCTGAATGGCAAACCAATTCCCAAAGCCACCATCTGGTATGTCACGCTCGGTGCAAACCCGCCACGAGTTTACCAAACCCAAACCACCGAACAGGGAGGCTACCAGATCAAGGAATTGGCCAAAGGAAATTATCTGGTGCTGGTCACTTCCGATTCGGCCAAAAATTATGCGATTCCTGCTGAATATGGCCTTGCTTCAAGTACCCCGTTAAAATTTGAACTCAAAGACTTCCCTGCCAAAATCGATTTGTTGCTTAATACACGTTAAAGGTCATCGGCAAAAGAAGTGAAAGGAGTTTTCATTTTTTTGGCTTGAGATCGAAGTAGTTCGGTTTGACAAGATAGGTCTGGGTGGTGCCAGCACGTTCCATTTCGAATATCCCGCCATCCCACACCACGGTGGAACGCATCTGACGACGTAAATCCTGTTCGTTGTTGATTTTGATGCCATTCACACGCTTGAAAGTATCCCCTGGTCGAAATGTCTTGGCCATGAAGCCCTCTTTGCTTAGTTCAGCAATCGTTACAACACCATCTTTGACAGCTAATTTCAGCCCCACGTCGGACAGTTCGAAAAAACGGATTCCCAAAGGGAGCTTCTTGCATTCTGGCTCCATATGACATAAATACTTCTTGGAATCGTAGTCTTTGTCGCTGGATAGCTTGCCCTTAGAAAAAAGCATTGAGTAAGCAGGGTGATACTCTACAGAAGATGTTTGCTCAATCTTTACGTTTCCATTGATTACCGCGAACGTAGCACACGGAAAACCAATCCTGGAATTCAAATCACCGTTTACGATCATTAATGAATAATCTACCCGATTATAAGACTGTATACCATTACTACTTATTTTATCAAGAGTACAATCTCCATCAATGACAGTAAACACACGATTCAACCCAAAAAACTGCACTGGTTGATTTGCTAAAATTATTGTCTTCGAAAAAACTGGCGGTGCTCTGGTAATTGCGTATTGAGACTCATCAAAACCGAATAAGATCGATTTGTGAGCACCTGTTCGTTTGTCGCCATAGCAAGCTGGTGAAGAAACAAAAGCACCCAATGGATCGAAAAGCAAGTTTTGCTGAGGACGAACAAATACTAATTTGTTCGCGTTTTCGGGTTCAATCAACGATTTTGGAAAAATACTGTCGTACCGATCGATGTTCTGATTGATGCTCAAGCGAATCTTGTTTATTTCAGCATACAATTGCACCTGTAAGGATATCGTATTCCGTGCTGCTTCAAGCAGCACTTCATCAGTGCCAGCACAAGCAACTATCTCATTCACAAAATCAACTCGTCTTTCTGCAAACAATTTTCTGAAGTATGTGTAGTTCTCATCGCGGTCAAAAAAAGCGTTTGCTCCAATGGTTCGAAGTCCCAGTGATACCGTAGGGGTATGCTGTAATTCCAGAAGGTACGAACGCAAAAGTGTCGGGTTGTGTACACTTTGTGAAAGAAATGTTCGATAATCTGCACTTTTTACTTTGCCATCCAGAATTTGAGTTTTTAGCTGCTCAGGAAGCTGGAGGGGGTGCGGTATTGCGACTATGTCTTGCGCAATAATAAAATTTTGCAATAGTAGAATCAGCAAAATCGAACCAATCAACTTCATATTTTATTACCTTGGATCCCAAACAATATCTAAACCTTCAATTGAATAGCAGTTCTCAAAAAGATAGTATGGCCATGAAAATTGGCCGACCCCTATATTTTTCAAAGCAACATCAGCACCATACATACCTGCACCAAATGAAAGCCCTGCCAAATTGTTACTAAAGATACATTCCGAGAAGACACTTGAGCCCACTAACAAATACAATGCACCGCCGTATTCGTAAGCCCAATTTCCAATAAAAGTTGTATTAGATACAGAAAGGTCTGCCTGCTCGTTACAAATTCCACCACCATTGTTGGCGACATTGTTATCTATAAATGAATTCTGTATGTGACCTGTATTCTGAAAGTAAATTCCGCCTCCATTGTATGCATGATTTAATATAATATATGTGTTATTGATTGAAATTGAACTGAAACCCAAACCTGCTTGAAAGATTCCGCCACCATCTCCGGATGCAGTGTTGCTTTCTATCGTAGAGTTATTGATAACTAATGCTTCTGGACCAAAGAGGCTACTATGATATATACCTCCCCCGTTAGCACCAGATGAATTTCCATTAACTTCAACATTGTTTAAGTATGTTGCACCATCTGTATGAATTCCACCACCATTGCCATCCGAGTGATTTAAGGCAATTTGTGAATAAGTCGCCGTAAAGCCAACTTCAGAGTAGATTCCTCCTCCGCCTTGTTCGGCTATATTCGAAATGATAGCTACTCCGTTTAATGTTAGCTTAGTATTATTACCCGATACAAATATGCCACCACCTCTGCCAGATGTGTAATTGTTTGCAAGTATTACATCATTTAAAATCAATTCACCACTATCATGATAAATCGCGCCACCATTAAAAACTGTGTATCCACCTTCGAAATTAATGTGCTCAATTATTGATTGTTCACCAGCCACCATATCAATACGTAACAGATTGCTCTGCAATCCATTGCTAAGAGTAACTATTATTCGAAAACCACTCGATCCTTTGATGTGAGTAGGCGCTTCGATAACTAACCTGCTACCAACCAGTTCGATAACAGCATCCCCATTAATTCCTAGCTGAGTGTCAAATTGAATTATTGAGCCTGTTGCTGTTTCATTTGATTGCTCAAGTGCTGCTCTCAGTGAGGTCATGCCGTTGGCATCAAGTGCAACTCCATCAGTTAAATCAGCGTCGTGTGTATCTTCTAAAGTGTTTACTAGGAATGACATTGAAGGAGGAGGTGGTGGCGGTGGTGGGCCGGGAGGATCCAGCGTTACCGTAATCGGATCACCGTCCATGACAGTTCGTTCTTCTAAGTACTCCAACTGTAGAGTTCTTCTTAATTTCTGGAGGGGGGGGGGGGACAAATTCATGTGGTGGACTCATAATTTTTTTGGATTAGACATCCGTTAGGTTACTTCAACCGTTTCATGCCTGTCAAGCATATTTTGCACAAAATGGAAATATTTCTGTAAATAATACCAGCTGCATCAATTACTGATACACAAACTAATTTTCCTTTTCGTAACTCAGCCTTTACAACAACGCATTTCTTAACCTGTTGTTGTTTTTCTCATCTAATGAAATCGCTGCATTTTAATTTGAACCTTCAGTGAATTTCAGTAACTAAACTGGTTTCCCGCCTGCGCGGGAGCGATGGTTGCCGGCACAACCATCTAAAAGTGGTCCTGCGTACGACTTTCGTTTATCCATTGCCATATCCACTATGGCCTGGATTTTTGTAATCGAAATCAGTTGATTGGTTGCAGATTTCTTCAAGAATTTGAAACGCCTTTCTTTGCCGGAAAACCTGAAAAACTCCCATTTATCCATAAATTAATCAGTTGATGCGAGTTCTTAATGGTTCTTGTTTGACAAAGGTAGGGGATTCCATGCATTCAACATGTGTGGTGGGTTTGCAGTGGGGCGATGAAGCCAAAGGAAAGATTGTCGATATTCTTGGTGCAAACCACGATATTGTTGTCCGCTATAACGGTGGAAATAATGCCGGGCATACGATTGTCCATGGCGATAAAACATTTAAAGTTTCCATTTTGCCGACTGGAATCCTGAAACCACACCTGCAGGCGGTTATTGGTAACGGAGTGGTAATCTATCCACCACAGTTGCTCAAGGAGATCGAGCAATTGAAAGAAAGTGGTATTTCCGTCACCAATCGCTTGCTGATCAGCGACCATGCCCACGTGATTTTTCCTTACCACATTATCGAAGACAAGCTGACAGAAACGGAAAAATCAGGAGCCATTGGCACAACTGGGCGAGGTATTGGACCTTGTTATCAGGATAAAGCTGGTCGCGTGCATGGCATTCGGGTGGGGGAATTGCTTTATCCACAGCACTTGAAAGCGCGACTTGCGAAAATCATTGCTTACAAAAATGCCATTTTCCAGACATTTACGCCGGAAGGTGCCACTCCACAACAATTACATCTGGAAGCAGTGTATGATGAATACCGCAAATATGGCGAAGCGATAAAGCCGTATGTAACCGATTCTGTGCAATACCTCCATCAGTCCTTGCAAGACAAAAAACGATTGTTGTTTGAAGCGGCACAGGGAAGTTTGTTGGATCTGGACCATGGTACATTTCCTTATGTGACCAGCTCCTCGAGCTTACCATCCGGGATCTGGCCAGGAACAGGTGTGCCTGCAAAAATGTTGGGCAAAATCATTGGCGTTTTGAAGGCCTACACTACCCGAGTGGGGAATGGCCCCTTTCCGACAGAATTGGACGATGGCCCCACTGGTATTGGTGAGCGAATCCGCCAGAAAGGTCGCGAATTTGGTACGGTTACCGGGCGCCCACGTCGCTGTGGGTGGTTCGATGCGGTAGCCTGCCGCTATACTGCAGCAATTGCGGGCGCGGATGAACTGGCGGTGATGTTGCTGGATGTGCTGTCTGGTCTTGAAGAAATCAAAATTTGTGTCGGATACGAATTGGATGGTGCTGTGCGGCGATCATTCATCAGTGATGCCCACATCCTGGAAAACTGTAAACCAAAATACGAAGTGATGGAAGGCTGGAAAGAAGAAATCACTCATGTGAAAAAACTAAACGATCTGCCCGCGCAGGCACAAAGGTACATTCAACGGATCAGTGAACTGGTGGGGCTGCCAGTGAAGACTATTTCTGTTGGACCTGATCGCGACCAGACGATCATCATCGACTAAACCATCCCTGCCGCCAATTGTAGGATCTTACTTATGTTAACGGAAAAGCTTCCTGCACATGTTGCCATCATCATGGATGGCAATGGCCGTTGGGCCAAAGAACAAGGGCTTCCCAGAATTCATGGCCACCTGCAGGGTGCTGAAGTGGTACGCACGATCACTGAAGAAGCCAGCAGATTAGGTCTAGCCCAATTAACCTTGTACAGTTTCAGTTCTGAGAATTGGAAGCGACCAAAAGAAGAAGTTGATTTTCTGATGGGTCTTCTGCTGCAATACCTGCAGCAGGAAAGAGAAACCATCAAAAAAAATAATATCCGTTTTCGGATGATTGGCAGACGACAGGATCTGGCCCAAGAGATTGTTGCTGAAATAGAAATCAACGAACAATTAAGCAGCGACAACACGGGTATGATCCTTGCATTAGCAATTAATTATGGATCGAGGCAGGAAATTGTTGATGCAGTGCACGAGATTGCAGAAAAAGTTCAGCGGAATGAAATAGCACCAGATGCAATTTCAGAATTGACCATCAGCAAACATTTATACACGAGCGATATGCTTGATCCGGATTTACTGATTCGCACTGCTGGCGAACTGAGAATCAGTAATTTTCTGCTGTGGCAAATTTCATATGCAGAAATCTGGGTGACTCAGACATGCTGGCCAGAGTTCACCACTCAACAGTTTCATGAAGCTTTGAATAATTATGGCCACCGTCAAAGACGCTATGGTGGCCTGACGACACAAGAGTCCTGAAGATGCTGATTCATCGCTTATGGATGGGGCTGATTCTCATTGCCTTAATGATCGTACTTTTATCAGAGGGTTCGTGGGGCCAACCATACTATCCCGTCTTTTTCTGTACTATTTCGGTGGCATTACTGCTCGCGACACGTGAGCTGATCATGTTGTTGCCCCAAAGTGATCGCCCATACTTTGGTATCCAATACCTGGGCGTAGGTGCCCACATTGCCGCGAATTGGGTAAACAGTTTTCGAGAGATCCCCTTCCCCACAGAACAGATTCTGGCGGTGCAACTTGCCATTTTGGTGGGATTCACCATTCTGACGCTGGTTTTGGAGATGTTTTGCTATGGAAAACGCCCCAATGTGCTTTTTCGAGTGGGTTTTACTGCGTTTATGTTGATTTATCTGGGGATTCTGCCCACATTTTTTATTCAGGCACGCTGGTTTTCACCCGAAAAAGCCTTGCTGGCATTGGGTCTACTCGTATTCGTTCCCAAAACAAATGATATCGGTGCATACTTTACTGGTAAGTTTCTTACAGGTAAGATTCTTGGCAGAAAGCAAATGGCCCCCACACTAAGCCCGAAAAAAACGTGGCAGGGATTTTGTGGCGGGATGATCATTGGCACAGTTTTTGCCGTGGTTTTTTCCCAGATTTATTTACCCACGGCACTCTCTATTTTGCAATCAACACTTTTTGGTGTGACAGTGGGGTTGGCGGGTGTATTGGGTGATTTAGCAGAGTCGTTACTGAAGCGAGAATTAGGAAAAAAAGACGCCTCACGCACACTCCCAGGCTTTGGTGGAGTGCTCGATCTGATCGATTCTCTGCTTTTTGCCGCACCGATTGGGTACTTGTGGCTGATATTTCATTAATTTTTCCACCACCGGAGGCACTTGATGAGTAAAAACTCATTTTTTCCGTTCCTGCTCTTTGTATCCCCCTTGTCTGCAGATCACAACGAGCTGATCAAATCAGTTGATTCGCGTGAAAAATCCACATGGGAGATCGCTCAAAAGATCTGGGAATTCGCTGAACCTGGCTATCAGGAAATTCAAAGTACCAAATTACTGGCGAAAGAGCTCGAAAACGCTGGCTTTGAAATTAAGTTCGGGGTAGCAGAGATTCCCACTGCGTTCACAGCTACGATTGGTTCCGGCAAACCAGTGATTGGAATTTTAGGTGAATATGACGCACTTCCAGAATTGGCACAGGAAGCGGTACCAGAACGAAAAATCCGCAAAGGAAATGGTTATGGGCATGCGTGTGGACACCACCTGTTCGGTGCCGCGTCTATGTCTGCGGCAATTGCTCTGGGGGAGCAAATTCGGTTAAAAAAAATTAATGGTACCATTCGATTTTATGGTTGTCCCGCAGAAGAAGGTGGATCTGCCAAGGCGTTCATGGTACGTGCCGGCCTCTTCGAAGATTGCGATGTAGTATTACACTGGCATCCTTCGTCCAAAAATTCAGCGGGAGACAATACATGTTTGTCGCGGATTGCTGTCAAATTTCGGTTTCATGGCAAGGCGGCCCATGCAGCAGGCTCACCGGAAGCTGGGCGATCTGCCCTGGATGGTGTGGCTTTAACTACCCATGCAGCAGAATTGCTGCGGGAGCACTGTCCTGATTTTACCAGGATTCACCACACAATCACCCATGGTGGGGGGAATGCACCGAATGTTGTACCGGAATTCGCCGAAGTTTTCTTTTACGTTCGTCACCCAGACTCGCAAGTAATTCAAAAAATTTATCCCAGGTTGTTGAAATGTGCTCAGGGAGCTGCACTGGCGACAGAAACAAGGCTGGAAATCGTCGAATTAGGAGGCACAAAGGAATTGCTGCCTAATCGTACTCTCTCCGATGTGATTGCTGGAAATCTGAAAAAATTAAATCAGATTCGATATTCGGAAGATGATTTTCGCTTTGCTACCAGAATGCAGCAGCACCTGGACACCAAAGTGACATTGGACAGCATCAAAAGCGTCGAATTCTCCGCAGGAAAACTCACTAAAGGCTCAACCGATGTGGGAGATGTATCCTGGGTGGTCCCTACGGCTGGCTTCACCACGGCATGTTATGTTCCTGGCACACCAGCCCACTCGTGGCAGGCCGTTGCAGCAGGTGGCACAACAATTGGTAAACAGGGAATGCAACTGGCAGCAAAAACAATGGCCTGCAGTGCATGGGATCTGTTAATGCAACCGGAAGTGATTGCTGCTGCAAAAAAAGAACTGAGTGTGCAATTGGGTGAGCGAAAATATGAGCCATTGATCGGCAAAAACCAAAAGCCGCCGTTGGATTATCGCAATCCCCCACGGCAATAATTCTTATAACTTGTTCGTGCTGCGAACCATGACGTACTGGCCGTTGTAACCGGGAACAGCACCGTTGACCAGCAACAGATTCTGTTCAGCATCGATCTGCACTACTTTCAGGTTGCGGATGGTAACTCGTTCTGCACCGTAGCGACCAGCAAGACGTTTCCCTTTCTTGGTACGACCAGTACCTCGGTTACTACCTAACGATGCTGTCGAACCAGGCTGGCGGTGAACTTTCTTAGCACCGTGAGCTGCGGGCATCCCACCGAAACCGTGGCGTTTAATTACCCCTGCGGTACCACGACCTTTGGTGGTGCCAATAACGTCAACAGACTTGACATCTGCAAAAATAGTTTGAACATCCAGTTTTTCGCCAACCTGCAGACCAGATACGGGTTCCAGAAAACGAAATTCCCTCACGAAGGCTTGTGGTTCACAATCCGCTTTCGGCGGTAACTCAATCCCCTGACGCAATTTACGTCGTTTCGACTCCAGATCCTTAGCTACGTGACCACGTTCTGCGCGGGATGCTGCATTCCGTTTACGGTCGCGATAACCTAATTGAACGGCATGATACCCATCTCGTTCTTCAGTCCGAATCTGCAGCACGGGACATGGGCCCAGTTGCAATACCGTAACAGGTACTGCCAGACCTTCTGGTGTGTAGACAGTGGTCATTCCCACTTTTGTTCCAAGCAACCCGATAGACATCCAGGATCTCCCAATTGAGATTGAAAATAGCGCAGCGGCCCCATGTGGTTACCCACTCGGGTGGGGCATGCAAACAATACGTTATGTTAGAAAAAGTTTACTTGGAGTCACGATCTGGATGATGGATAACTCCGTATTTTGTGAAATTTTTCCCAAGGAAGTAAAACTAGATAATACGCTAGTGCGTACAACGCAAACATGCCCACTTCGAGGTGGATGAAACTGGCGATGTGAAAAAACGCACCAATCAGAAAGGTAATCGTTCGTGTTTTTCGGAACAATATTGCAATCGGAAAGCTCAACTCCCAGAAAACGGTTCCCCAGGCAAGTAATTTCAAGCCGAAACTATTGATTGGCAGGTAGTTTGGAGAAAAATGGGCCCACTGGGCATCGTTCACAATGTAGTGCATGACACTCCCATCTCGCCACGTTGCCCCCAAAATCTTGTATACACCAGTGAAGAAGTAAACAACAACTAACTGAAATAATAATAGTCCCACAGGCCAGGCCGGTACATGGTATTGTTGCATTGGATCTTTCGCGGCAAATGGCCTTTTGAGTGCCCAGCAGCAGTTCGTGGGGAGAAAAATCAGCATAAAAAGTAAGGCAATCTTTAAGCGGTCCCCTCCATTATGCACGAATGGATTCGACTGCAAAAAACTGACTGCCACCACCCATGCCATAACGGCAGCTACCCGTGGGTAAACGCCCAAAATCAGGCAGATTGCTGCACCCACCTGGAGGGCAAAAAGTGCATGTGGCCCCCAAGTGCCTGGTAAGCAGCGTAAAACAGACCAGTTCAGAGTGCTGTTAGAAAAGAGTTCGTCAAAAATCCGTCGATCACCGATCCCACCATCGCCAAAAAAGAACGTCAGGGATTGAGCATAACTTCCAAAAAGGTCCACAAGCAACAAAAGCCCAACACAGATTCGCAGTGCGGCAACCCTTTCCGCAGCGATGGTGCCACTAAGCCATGAAAATCTTCCCAGACCAAATGGAATCTGGGGTAAAGTACCCACAGTTATGGGGGAGGACATGATCTTAACTTCTTTCATGGTAAGGGTTTAAAGGAACCAGCGACAGTGTCAAAATATTCTACCTTTCCCCACCGTGGATAAATTCTGGCGATTGGTTGATTAATCACATGTTGATCAGTCACCTTTTCGCCAATACCCGCCGTTGGGTAAACTCTTGCCTGAATGATGAAATAATCAACCTGTTCTTCAGAATTTGGGAAATGGCTTTGGTGCACCCATAACGCATAAGCGAGCATGGAACGCTGATACGTTTGCACATAGCCCATGATATTCAATCGGTGTTTTTCCGGATTTTCAAGTTGTTCTTCATGTGTCCAGAACCAGTAACACATCGCATGCATAGCTTCACGATACATTCTTCGATAATCAGAAAGACGCCAGCGAAAGTAATTGGTGGTATCTTCTGGTTCGAAGTCGGATTTTATCTGGCTGGTATTTCCATCTTTGCGGACAATCGTTATGGCCAGAAAAGAGCTATTTTTGCCGAATTCAGGAGCGAAAAGTGACCACCCTTGAATCTGCCCTGTCAACTCTTCATATCTCTGGCACATCGCCAGATTTAAATCGGAAATTTTCTGTAAAGGTGGGAGATCGGTAAACGCCCCCCGCTTGCTGTAAGTATCGATGATTTCAGGAGTTGCAGGTGGGACACTCTGCTGACGGGGAATAAAGTGCCCCACATTTGTGAACAGCACGAAATAAAGTTGCCAGACAATAAATAAACCGATCAAGAAAGAGCGCTTTTCAGGTAACTGGTTCATTTAGTCAGGTACTCGACAGGGGTAACCATTCCAAAACATCAAACCGCGCATGGGGAGAACTATTCAGACCGGCTGATCTTTCTAAGTATGCAAGCAAGTAATGCTTTGTCAAATTACTGATTTCATGAAAATTTAAGATCTGTTCTTTGTAGAAGGCAATTTCGGTACCACGTGGGGAACGAGCCACTTTCACGCCTGGATATAAGTGACGAGCAATTTCTTCGATCGGTTGTGTATCTGAATGATCTGGAATGACAAAGAACCATTGTTCCAGTTCTGGCGAACCAGGGAGATCGGGGATGGATTTTTCAAAAGAGTCGATTACCACCTGTTTCCAGCCACCAGGTATTTCATGATTGGAAAATTCGTGTAATTCCTTTTGAGTAAGAAACTGGTGCAGATATACAGCTGTCTGATCCACCAGTGATTCTGCCAACTGCTGTACTCCATCAGCATTAATCTGGCATGCCCCATACAATCCCCCTTTGGGCAACAGGATGAGAGATTGTAGCGTGTCTTCCATTAATTCGATCTGGTCAGGAGTGAGTGAATCAACAAACGTAATTGCTGCCCACTCCAGATTATTCTCTGCCCCAGGCAGCAAGGTGACTGTGTTGTTTGTAGGAAGCAGGTCGATATTCGATTGTGAATGAGATGTCTCGATCACGCCACGTAAGGTCGTCAGGCGTTGTCGACACACACCGTAGGCACGCTGATCGTCTTCCATTGCAGATTTCAACCGATTAAAGAATCGTGAAATTCCATACCACGACTCTTCGATTTGTCGGCAGTTGGCATAGTCTTCCAGGGCTTTGTGTAATCGCTTCATGGAGGAGAGCGAGTTTTTTGCAAAAATCCGAAATTGTCCAGCTTGGGTGCAGGATTCGAATGCGGACTGAACGGCAGCAAATGCGGATTCACTCGCGGGTGTTGCTTCAGCCAGGCGATATTGCGCTTCCACGGCAGATCGTTCACAAAACTCTACCAATCGGGCAATTGCTCCTTCTGTGTTGGTGACTCTCTGACCATTACTTTCAAAAATTGTGATGATCTGCTGTCCAAAATGGCTCGCCCACAGACTGGCCATTTTAGATACTGCCTGGGTGTAGTACCGATTTAATCTTCCGGTTTTCATAGCATCAGGAATAGCAATCATTGATCGCACACCAACAATGCTCATCATTTCCTGGTATGCGTGCTCTGCCCAGATAGCAGGATGATCTTTGTTTGCGATCATCGATTGCTGTAGTGAGTTCAGTAAACCGGTAATTTCCCTTATTGGATTCTGATCAAGAACTTCTAGCTCCTGTGATAATTGGGAGATCAATGAATTGGGATCCAGCCCAGGTAATGTGACCAGGCGGTGACACAATTCATCCACCCACTTTGGAAGACGGGAATGGTTCGTAGTCCAGGTAGCAATCATTCGTTCGCACAGGATTCGAGCTGAGCGACGTAGTAACAATCCTTTGGGATACCAGATGTTACCCAACCCCATTGATCGGAAATGTGGCCCACTGGATCGCAAAGGATCCAGGTGCATTCCCAAAGGGGTGGTTAAATCAAGTGCTAGAAAACTGGATAATTTTGCAATTGCGTCATTAATCCCAACCGAACCTGCTGTTTCAGATTTGGTGAGGTAAACTGACTGAAAAGGTGGGCGTTTTGACTGAACTTCGGGACCATCAAGACCACCAAACTTCGCATGATAATTGATTTTTGAATGGCTGAAATGGTTGAGCTCCGTGAGGGTGGCTACAATGTTTGCGGCTTCAATTTCTTTCATCGCGGGATCATCAGGAGCCCCACAATACAACAAACAATGAGGGCTTGAAGAGAATTTCAGTTCATCCAGCAGATTCTGGATTGCATAACCAATATCCACCAACATGCCAGAGGTGGTTCCTGATGCTGCTGCAATAATCATCACGCGTGGTCGGGTATCTCGAAATTCCAACCCTGTGTAGTCTGTAGCCCTCGCAATCGCTTCGGGGTGAATGATCGACTTTAACTCCTGTCGACAACGGGTAATCAATTTCAGGTAGTTTTCTGATAATGCTAATCTGCCGTAGGCACGTGAACAGATTGATCGGGAAGACTTTGGCAAATTATTCAGTTTTTCACGTGGAATCCAGTCATACAGTCGCTCCAAAGTTTCATTGCGATAACGAGTGACAGACTGGACTGAACAACGAACAGTTTGCGCAACTGAGTTGGCACGAGGTGCTTGACCAATGACATCAACTTCGTTGTCGGAACCAGTATCCACATTCAGAAAACGGTAGCATGGAACGAGCTGAATATCACCGAAGCGATCCGCCAAACGTTGAGTGAGTGACTGAATTGTGGCCTTGCCGAATGTTCCAAGTCCGATGATCAGAGTTGGCCTGAGACAGCTTCCATCTTCGAAATCATTCAGTTCAAAGAAGTGCTCGGAAATCGAAGCGGAAACCTTTGAACTACTTGAAACTTCATCTGCAATTGGCAGGCTGCAAGAACCCTCCTGGATTTCATCTTGTAAAGCAAAGCCAGTAATTGGCTCTGGCTGTTCCAGCGGAATTGTACCCGGAACATCTTCATAGAGTTGAGAAGTGATTACGCTGGCATCAGTTGAAACAACTTTTTGAAACCCCGCCATCGCTTTCACAGATACCTGTGAGAGAGCCTCAACAAATTCAATGCAAGTATTGAATCTTTTAAATGGATCCTTCGAAAGAGCTTTCGCGACAATCACTGTGTCTTCCTGAGAGAGACCAGATAGATCCGGCTCATTATTTGTGTGGTGCAGAGCCAGCTCTCGAACTGTTTTGCCACGGAATGCTCGGTGACCAGTAATCAATTCAAGGTAGACCACAGCCAGTGAGTATTGATCGCTAAACTTTGTAATTCTCGAAGTAAATGTTTCAGGTGCGGAATACTGGGGTGAAATTCCGGCCATAATTCCAATAGCACTTTGTCTTTCCAAATGCTTTGCCAGCCCAAAATCTGCCACTTTCACGTGCCCACCCACCACAAACAAGTTACGTGGCTTGACATCCAGGTGCAATAAGTGGTGTTCCAGACTCAGGTAATCCAACCCTTCAGCAGCATCTCGAATGTAGCCAATTGCTGAATGACGTGGGATACCTGAAAACCCGCGATCGGTACTTTCTTTCAAAACTTCGTGAAGACTTTTTTCTGCCAACTCCATGACAATTGCTACCTCGCCGGCAACAATGTCGATCCGCTCAATCGATATCACAAATGGGTGGCGGACAAATTTAACGCGTTGAAGTGCAGAAAATTCCTGCTTGGCCCGACCATCGCTTGAGGAGCTGGAATCGAGATTTCCAAACACAAACTTGATTGCTTTAAAAATTTTTCCGGGTGCTTCGCATAACCAAACTTCACCAAACCCACCACTTCCAAGAGGTTTGATCAGGCGATAACCGGGAATCGGTTCAGAATCTGGTTCTTTTAACCAATTCATTCTTGCTGTTCCATGGGACAGAATTGATCACTTAATGGCTAATGGAAATTAGACCAGTTTTCTGATGTCGTCCAATGAAATAAGTGGTGGCGGAAAGAACTATTGCCTGAGCATAAATTTCTTGCGTGCGAGACTGCAATTTTTCTACAGATACAATAATTCAAAAGGTAGTTTCAAAGCGAATTAAGGTATCACCAAATAGAAATTGGTGAAAATCCGTGCCATTTTTGGGTGCAAAGTGGGCAAATAGGTTCTGCATGCCCTCGGTCGAAATAAAGTAGTGGTTAAACTTGCCTATTCTCTCAAAATCAACCAGCTTTACTCGTTTGAGCAAATTCAGGTGATGACTGATTGCGGGCTGAGAATCACTGCCCAATTCTTCACAAATTTTTAAGACATGCAATTTACCATGTGCCAATAGCAACCGTAGTATCTGGATCCGTTTTGGATCCCCAAGGCTTTTAAAAAATTCAGCAAGGTTACGATTTGCACGAATTTCTGCAGCAGGGTTACGCTTTTTTTTCATGAATTCAGCACCGTCTGGGCTTTGATCGAATTGGCATCGATCTTACTTTGCTATTCATATTCTTGTTGTATGGTCTATACTAACTTGAGAAGTTATTTTTTCTTCTTTTTCTTCTTTTTGCGTTCTTCGGCACGTTCTTTCGCACTTTTGCGATGTCCCGTATTCCCTTTCGTCTTTAACATCGATTCGTTACCCGGCAGAAAAGCACCGCCGCGGGACAACCCCGTCAACATTTTCATCCGTTGCCAGACAGTCATGCTCATCATTTGCTTCATGATACCGCGAACAGTATCGAATTGCTTCAAAAACTGGCTCACTTCGTGCGGTTCGGTCCCACTGCCCTTCGCAATGCGTCTTCGACGAGGAGCATCAATCACATCAGGATTTTTTCGCTCTTTTTTGGTCATCGAATCGATAATTCCCTGAAACTTCTGAAATGCCACCTCAGGGTCTTCACCTTCGGGTATCATTTCAGACATCCCAGGCATTCGAGACATCATGTCCTTCATGCCCATTTTTTTGATCTGCATGAACTGTGCTCGAAACATTTCGATCGTAAAGTCGCCTTTCTCGAGTGCTTCCTGTTGTTTTTTCAGTTCTTCTTCAGAAATTTCCTGCTGGACTGTTCGGACCTTGTCCACCAATCCCATGAGGTCACCCTGCCCCATGATTCGCGAAGCCATGCTTTCTGGGCGAAAATCTTCCAATGCCTCTAATTTTTCACCAGTACCGATGAACTTGATCTGAACGCCAGTGACCGCTTTGATCGACAGGGCTGCCCCACCACGTGCATCACCATCTAATTTGGTCAGAATGGTACCATTCAGCATTAATTTTTCATGAAAGGCCTTTGAAACGTTCACCGCTTCCTGACCGATCATTGCATCAACTACCAGATAAACCTGATCTGGTTTCACCTGTTTGTCGATCTGCATTAATTCTGCCATTAAGGCATCGTCGATTTGCAGTCGACCAGCGGTATCCAGAATCACCACATCGTGACTGTTATTTTTTGCGTGGGTAATCGCATTCTTGCAAACCTGCACTGGATTCGATGTTTCCGAATAGACAGGAATCTTCAGTTGCTGCCCAAGCACTATTAATTGTTCGATAGCGGCGGGGCGCTGCAAGTCGGCTGCCACCAGCAGTGGCTTACGACCTTCCTTCTGTAGCTTGAGTGCCAGTTTTCCACATGTGGTTGTTTTACCTGCTCCCTGCAGGCCACACATCATCAATACGGCTGGGCGGTCCTTGTGGGCGGGAATTCGATGGTCCACAGGCCCCATCAACTCAACCAGCTCTTCAAAAACGATGTTTACGATCTGCTCAACCGGTTTCACCCGGTCGATCACTTTCTCGCCAATCGCTTTTGCTTCACATTTGCTGATGAAGTCGTTGGTTACGGTAAAATTGACATCCGCTTCCAGAAACGCCCGACGAACTTCGCGAAGACCTTCCCGAATATTGTCTTCGGTCAGACGACGACCAGAAAGTTTCGCCAGGGCTTCTTTGATGCCTTTTTGAATTCCATCGAACATTCGCAAAATCCGTGAATATATTGACCAACAGCTAATTCTATTTTGGAATACCGTCAACTACAAGCACGCTTGCAAGATTGAAGTGGCAGTAATTTTCGAGGACAGCTATGAAATATGGACTATGGATTGCCTTGTGGTCGCTTTGTGCAACACACGTATCTGCAGAAGACTGGTCCCAGTGGCTTGGTAATCATCGTGATGGTGTGTACCGTGAAAAAGAATTATTACAGGTTTTTCCGAAAGAGGGCCCGAAAGTAAGCTGGAAGATACCTTGTGGTATGGGATATTCTGGGCCGTCTGTTGCTCATGGCAAAGTATTCTTCACCGATCGCCAATTGGCCCAAAAAGCAGCCAATCCTGCCAATCCATTTGCGGTTTCTGGTATTCAGGGAAATGAACGGATCCGTTGCCTCGAAGAAACTACTGGTAAAGTATTGTGGGAACACGAATATCCCTGTGAATATCGAATCAGTTATCCTGCAGGCCCACGTGCGACACCCACAATTACGGAAAAACACGTCTTTTCACTGGGTGCGATGGGGGACTTCTTTTGCTATGAAATCAAAACAGGCAAAATTCTGTGGGAAAAACATTTCTTAAAAGATTTTAATGCCTCGCTGCCTTTCTGGGGATTCTCAGCCCACCCTCTGGCATATAACGATACTGTTATATGCCTCGCAGGTGGGGCACAAGGCAAAACAGTTGTTGCTTTTGATGCCGCGACCGGAAAGGAAAAGTGGTCTGCGTTGAACGTGGGTGACCCTGGTTATGCAACTCCAATAATTATCGAATTGCAAGGGAAACCGCAACTGATTATCTGGACACCCAAAGCGATTTATGGCCTGGAACCTGCCAGCGGCAAGAAAATCTGGTCATTCGACTGGACAATCAATTCCAGCTTAACTGCCGTGGTGCCACGTTTTGTCGAAAATCGCTACCTCTTTTTCAGTGCGTTCTACAACGGGTCTTTGCTGCTCGACGTTTCTGGCGACCAACCGAAAGTGGTCTGGAAAAGTAAAAGCAAGAACAATGGTTCTTCGGTAATGCCAAACAATACGCTCGATCTACACAGCATTATGTGCACCCCCTGGATTGCCGACGGAAATATTTACGGGGTATGTAGTTACGGCGAATTGCGCTGTCTTGATCTGCTGACAGGAGAGCGAAAATGGTTTACCCACGAACCGACCAGTGGTAAGTCATTACGCTGGGGGCATGCGTTTATCATTCCGACCACGGAAGGGTTTTCCTACATCTTCAATGAACAAGGCCAATTAATAACCTGTCATTTTTCCCCCAAAGAATATAAGGAAATATCGCGGGCGACGATTTTGAAGCCAACGAACAAAATGGCTACCGGCCGACCTGTAGTTTGGACGCACCCCGCTTTTGCAAATCACCATATGATCGTGCGAAATGATGAAGAAATCATCCGGATTTCCTTACAAAAGTAATCAACTTAGTAGTGATTAATCATTCAGTTTCGACTAATTCCAGAAGTCTTGCAATTGTCCGGAATTCTGATTGTCGTTGATCGGTTTTCAGTACCGCAAAGAAGCCTGCTTCATGTGAAGGTGCGTAATCATTAAAAAAATCATCGCCCACATAGGCAATTTGATTTCTATTCAAGCCCACCTGATTCTGGATAAAATCAAAAAACTGTGGGGCAGGCTTCCGTATTCCCAATCGAGAGCTGGAACAAATTCTCTCTTCACAGGCGAGTAACTCGGGAAAATGCCCGCAAATTCTGAAAAGTCGCTCATCAAAATTCGAGGCAATCCCCACTCTCAGCCCGCGTTGGGCGCAAAAATCGAAGACATTTTGGGTATCTTCATCTAGTTTCCAGTGCTCAGGTGCCGCAAAATAGTCCCAAAGCTCCTGAAAACAGTCATCTGTATCAATGTCGTCGAAAATTCCACGAATGATCTGTTGCCAGCGGTCTCTTTCCCGCACTTCGCTGGTTTGCCAGGAATTCTGCTGATCGAACGATTCCTGAAGATGAAACAGCGGAAAAAAGCTGGTACGTACTTGATCTAAAGTCTTTTGAGAGCCATACTTGCGGCCAGTTTGCCAATAAACTTCCATTACGGATTCTTTGGGAAGCAGCAGTGTGCCTACTGCGTCGAAATAAACGCATTGAATTGTATTTGGTAACATGACGATGTTGTATCAGGGAAACAGCCATTTTGGTCTCTGAGCGTTCAAAATGACTGTGAAAAGAAACCATTTTGAGCACCAGTGGACATGGCGAAAGCAACCGCAGTAGAAGTAGATAATCATCAGAATCCGTACGGATATCGTTCGTACCAATGTGCATTACTGGGGTTAATTCCCCCACTTGGAGTGCTTTTTGGCTTATCTGGCCTCATTCTGGGTGTTTTTGGCTTTCGATGGGCCCGCAAAACAAAGGGAAAGCCAGGAATAGGCTATTCGGTAGTAGCTATGGTCGCGGGGTTTATTGAATTGATTTTTCAATCGATTGGGCTAGTTATCATTGTCACTGCGAAGTAAATGATTACTTCTTGGGTGCGATTGTGGGGTTCAGCAAGGCTGGGCGGGTTTCCAGCCGATCAAAGCCGCGAATTACTTCGGCTGCAACTCGTTCATCTTCAGGAGTGCTTTTCTTCGGGTAAGACACTCGCACTTTCACCATCCAGCGAGTGCCACGTTCGCCTGGTGCTTCAAAAATGTACATCGAACCGATATAGCGGTTTTCATTCGGCCCACCATCGATATTCACTTTATACACATCGCCCAGGCGACCCATCAACGACTTGGTGGGTTTGGAAACGCGATCCCGACCGTAAACCGTTGACAGAATCGCATGCTCTTCGCCATAAGCCCCACTGATGGGGTTATCGGTAATGAACTCCGAGAGTCGTGTCGTGGGATTCAATTGCATCCACCATACGGTAGCAACGAATGTGCGATCGCCTTTTAACTTATCGAGATTTTTTTCAATCCCCAGGTAAGTGTGGGTGCGGGGGTCCAGTTTGCGAGTCAATCGTTGCGGACGAATTTCTTCCCAACCGGTCGGTGCGGTAAAGGTGGTCATCGTCGCTTCGTGGTAGTAAGTTTCACTGCGATTCGGTAGGCGGACGAGTAAAGTGAGATCCCGTCGATCTTCATAACGATCTTTTAATACATCTTCTTGCGAAAAAGCGGGTAAGGCCAACAGAACCGCACCCAAGCCACTCATCAGTTGCCAACTCTTGAACATTTTCAACTCCCAGCACCAGTTTCGTGCTCATCTATCTAGAATAATATCAGCTTCAAAAAAGATCACAAAAGTAATGAACCAGACACGCTTTGTCCTGAACAATCTTCGGTATCACTGGCAACTAAGCCTGGCACTGTGCCTCGGCACTTTTGTTTGTGCTGCCGTCATTTCAGGCTCGTTATTTGTGGGCGATTCATTAAAAACAAGCCTGAAAAATCGCGTATATCAACAATTAAACAATACCCAATACTCCTGGATGGGTGGTCGTTTTATCAACGAAAAGATCACCAAATCACTTCCAGGCATCAACCACCCGGCAATTTTGTTGCAGGGTGCGGTCTTCCGCTCAGATAACCCAACAACTTCCGTGTCTCTCATTGGCTGTGGGGAAAATTTTCACCCAGATCTGAAAGATCTTCCCGATGGCGCAATTCTACCAGCAAATACTGCTAGCAAAATTCGCGCCAAAGAAGGCGACAGCTTAGAAATTTCAGCAGAAAAAGGTGCGGCCATCCCACGCTCCTCGTTACTTGGCAAGCGGGATAAATCGTCCAGCATTGCCACGTTCAAGGTGAAAGTGGTTGCGATTTTGCCACCAGATCACCCGCTGGAATACTTTTCCTTAACTGCCAACAGTTCGCTACCCATTAATTTGTTCATGAATTTGCCGGAATTGCAAGCACAAATAGGACAATCGGGAAAAATCAACACAATCCTTTCCCATGCCCAACCGTTAGCACCCCTACAATCCGCATTTCAACAGCAGATTTCGCCGGCAGATTGGTCACTTAAAGTCCGGCCAGCAAAGAAGTTAGGAAATTACTTTTCTGTTGAAAGTGGGCAACAGATCCTGAACGATCAGATGGTATCTGCGATCCAGAAAGCCGCACAGAAACTCCGCTGGGAATCGTCCCCCACCCTGACCTATCTAGCAAATTCAATTGAACATCAGAATAAAGCGATTCCTTATTCCATCGTGGCTGCAATTTCACCCAACTCCAAAGGTACGCTTAAAGTTGATGAGAATCTCTCATTAAAGAAAAATGAAATTGCTTTGGTGAATTGGCCAGATTCCCCACTGAAAGTGCGTGTGGGCGATCAGATTACACTGCGATTTTTTGAACCTGAAATTGAAACAAAATTGCAGGAAACAAGTGCCACATTCACCTTAACGCAACTGATTCCTCTACAAGGACTTAGCGCTGATCCTGATCTGGTACCTGAGTTCCCTGGGATCACCGAAGTCGAAGACATTCGGAATTGGAAACCACCGTTCGATTATGATAATACCCGGATCAAGACAGCAGATGAACGGTACTGGAAGCAATACCGCACCACACCAAAAGCGTACATTTCGATGGATACAGCCCAGGAAATTTGGGGCAGCAAATTTGGCAAAATCACATCGGTGCGGGTTGCAACAGGTGCTGGTATTAACCCAGAGCAGCAAAATCAACTGGAAACTGCCATTTTGGCAGAACTAGACATCAAAGCAGGTGGGTTTGTATTCGATCCGGTAGAAGAACGACTGCTTGCAGGTACTGGTGGCAGCACCGATTTCGGTATGTTGTTCCTTGGCTTTAGTTTTTTCCTGATTGTAGCCGCACTGATGCTGGTCGTACTACTTACCAAGTTGAATGTCGAACGCCGAAGTGCTGAAATTGGTCTGATGCGGGCGATTGGCTACACTTCGAGCCAGATTCGGACGATTTTTGTGCGTGAAGGCATGCTCATCAGCATTATTGGTGCGTTGTTGGGGGTAGTGGGTGGTATTGTGCTGTGTCAGACCATGTTGACGATGCTTTCCACTCTCTGGCCCAGCGCAGCAGCCAAGTCAATACTCCAACTGTCTCCCACTCTACCCAGTGGAGTCATTGGCTTTGTTAGCTCGCTGGCTGTGAGCATGCTTGTAATCATCGTTAGCTTTCGCAGAAAAAGCATCGAAAACCCGATCCAATTGCTCAAACATTCAAACGAATCTGAAATAAAACTAGGCTCGCGACGCAGATTTTATCCCATTCTTGCAGGGTGTTGTCTGTTGGTAACTGCCATTTTAATGAGTTTTGCACCCAGCCTCCCACCGGGAGAACCGCAGGCCGGTGCCTTTTTTGGCAGTGGATCACTGGTTCTGACAGCGTTATTGCTACTATTTTGGTATTTGCTGAATTCGTACAGAACTGCGATGAAATCCACTTCGGGTTACGCATTGCGGAATGTTTTTCGCCAACCCACGCGAAGTTTACTGACTACAGGAATCCTGTCTGCAGCCATTTTCTTGCTAATTGCAGTAGAATCGTTCCGACGCAGTCCAGAAGACGATTTTGCCAACAAAGAAGGCGGCAGTGGGGGATTTGCGTTTTTGATGGAACTCGAAACCCCCATCTACGGGGCGATGTCGGAACGCAGCGATGATATACTGGATGCATTTGCACGAAAATGGCAGGACGAAGGGCTGAGCGGTGCTGTTCGATTGGAAAAGGAAGACGCACTAGCGAGCCAGTTACAAAACTTGAAAACTATCGGTTTACCTGTCAGTTCTGGCGACGACGCAAGTTGTTTAAATATGCAGCAAGTGACCCGCCCAAGAGTTATTGGTGTCACCAATGAACTGATCGAACGTGGTGGCTTTCAATTTTCTGCAAATTTACCGTTATCAGAGAACACGAAGAATCCATGGACACTTCTACAACTACCCGCTGAGTTGCCGAATGTCTTTGTGGAAGAGAACACTGCCAAGTGGATGTTGAAAAAATCTTTGGGAGATGAACTTGAGTTGCTTGATGAAAATGGGTTTACTTTCAAAGTAATCATTGCTGGATTGCTCAAAGACAGTGTATTTCAGAGCGAAATATTGTTGAGTCAACAACAATTTGTCAAATACTTCCCCCATCAGGATGGGAAGAAGCTTTGGTTAATTGAACAACCTGAGACAAATCAGAACCAGATTCCCGTAGCAGATATTTTTTCGGTAGGATTGGCGGATTATGGTGCCAGGATCACACCTAGTGCAGAAAAACTAAGTGCTTTCCTGCAAGTGCAGAATACATACCTCACGACATTTCAATTACTGGGAGCATTTGGCTTGATATTGGGAGCTACTGGATTAGCCATTGTTCTGTTACGCAACCTGTGGGATCGGCGGCACGAACTGGCAATGTTGCGTTCCCTTGGTTTTGCCAGCAGGCAGATACGCCAAATGGTGTTTCAAGAAAATGCCTGGCTGGTTGGTATTGGTGTTCTTCTGGGTGTGGTTGCCGGTTTCAGTGCAGTATTTCCCCACCTTTCTGCAAATAATCCATTCCCTTGGCAGAGATTATTGATTACGATATGCGGTGCGGTATCCCTTGGTTTGTTCACACTGTATCTTTCGATGATCTGGTCGTTACGTACCAACATCGTTGAAGAACTCAAAAAGCATTGAGGTGTGCGATGATTCGCTTTGGCTTGCTGGATTTTGATACTTCCCACGCAGTGGAATTTACCAGACGCCTCAACCAGGTGGGTGTCGCAGAGGACCAATGGGTGAAAGGTGGCCAGGTAGTCATTGGCTGCCCGGGTGAATCGAAACTGTCACCTGAAAGAATTCCTGGCTTTACAGACACAATGAAATCTTACAAAGTGCCTTTGGTAGAAAAACCCGAAGACATGATCGGCAAAGTGGATGTGATGCTGATCGAAGCAGTGGATGGCAGTGTGCACTTTGATCGCGCGAAACCATTTCTGGAAGCTGGGATTCCCTGTTTCATCGATAAGCCATTTACGTGTTCTGTGGCAGATGCCAAAAAGATCATTGAACTGGCCCAGAAAAAAAAGCTGCCGATCTTTTCATCTTCTTCGTTGCGATTTGCTCCAGAACTGACGGAGTCTCTGGCAGGTTTGAAGCCCACAGATATTCACGGTGCGGTGGTCCACGGTCCTGCTTCTCAGCATGATCGAAACCCTGGGCTGTTTCATTATGGCATCCATGCGGTTGAAATGCTCTACACAATTATGGGTACCGGTTGCATGCGTGTCGTAACCACCACTGACAAAAATTGCGACCTGGTAACTGGGCATTGGAAAGATGGCCGCATCGGCACTGTTCGTGGCATCCGTGCGGGTTCCAGCAGCTTTGGTGCCCTGCTCTTTCAATCGAAAGCAAACCAATATGTACCTGTAAAAACGACATATATCTACCGCGAATTGTTAAAGCAGATTGTTCAAACATTTGAAACAGGCAAGCCACCAATCCCAATTGAAGAAACTTTGGAAATTGTGGCATTTATTGAAGCTGCAAATAAAAGTGGCAACAACCACGGCATGCAAACCGAAGTAGTTATATAGCATAGCGGCTATATAAATCACGGTGCTACCAGTTTCATTTCCATTTCTCCAGATTGAGCTAACGCAACGAAGCACCTGCGATGCCCACCTGGGAGTAGCCAAAGTAAGTCAATTTGCTGAATTTGTGAAGAAACGATTGCAAAATGCCCACGTGCACGGTGAGGATCAACAACAAATTCTTCCAACATCAAATGTGCTGTCAATCCCGTACCGGGCACCACATGTTGCGAGTATGCGAGTTGGTTTGTTTCTACCGCAAGTTGCCAGATTTCATCGCATATGGCGGGATTATGCTCCAACTCTGACTTAGCTTTGATGCGAAGCTGCAACTGGAGTGCGGGATCAAATCCCAGCAGGTGCGTTTGCGGCTGGGCGGAAAGTTCCTGAACTTTATCAGAACGCATGTCTGTATGAAAATATAGTTTATTCGCAATATTGTCATACTTACGAATTACTACCATTCGCTGATTTGGTGCCCCACTCTGATTTGTTGTAGCAAATGTTAACCAGTGGAACGGTTTCCCTGGCAGTGCCGCACCTTCCAGCAAGGAATGAATTGTGTTAAAGGTGCAATCAGGTGTTTGCAAAAAGTTTTCAGGCAAATTCATGACTAATTTCTCATTCCTGGGTGCAGCGATTGTTCCAGTGCTGGCACAACCAATAGAGGATGGTCTTTAATTCAAATGGTTTCAAATCGGGCTTCATCGATAAAATCCGTGCCGCAATCCCTGCAAGGTGGGGTGTCGCCCAGCTTGTGGTTGGTTCGCGAGAAAATGGCCCCAGGTAACCACGACCGTGTGCTCGAAATTCGATGGTATCGCCCACATTGTAACCAAATTGTAACGGCGTAGGAAACAATCCCTTATCAACAGAAATTAAAGCGGTGCCAAATACCGCAGGATAACTTTTTACCAGTGGGTGTTCGTTGTGAGCGGCAGCAAACACAGAAATACCCTGGTAGTACGCTCGCTCAATTAAACGGGCAAATTGTTGCCTTTTGGCTGGCTGGATCAGCCTTGCTTCGGAAACTCCCAAAGACAGGTTAATGATCTGGCACGGCCACTTTTCCAGAATGTATTCCAATGCATGCAATAACGTGTCAATGTCTGTAGTGCCTGTATTGCCAAAAACGTCCGCGCTGTAAAGAGAAATAGCTGGTGCAATACGCAATAGAATATCTGCTACTGTTGTGCCATGAGGGGAAGACTGCTTACCCAAAAATGGGAATGGCTGTGGCTCGTTTGGGCGAAAAATCCCACCTGCTACCACTTTCATCTGGGGGTGTTTCTGTTGCAACACTTCCGTATCGACACCACTGTCCACGACTGCAACGCGAATCGCTTCGCCGTTTGCTGTTGGTTGAGTCAAAATTCGATCAGGATGAATCCCGGCGATCAAATCCTGAAACACACTCGTGGGCAATGCCGTATCATCCTGCGTATGCATCGAGTAGCTTCCTGACCAATTGAATAGATGCCAGTGCGTGCTGGATCGCAATGTCGCCATGCCGAAGATTTAACTGCCGCAACTCATCTAATAATTCTAGTTCGCTTTCACTGCTTCCTGGTAAATCAGAAATCAACTTCGCTCCCACTTGCAGGCGTTGATATGCTGCGGAGGATTCTGTTGTCGATTGTGGCTGGATATCGATACGGCCACTTTCCTGTAAAGCTCGATTGATCGCCTCCAACAGCCTTTCGCGAATATTCTTGTCTTCAAAAATCATCCGCATGATATCACAGACGATGTTTCCAAGCAGATTCGATAAGTTTTCGGCTGAAGAATCAAACGATTTGTCGCTTCGTAAAAACTGCAGAACCCCTGTATGGTGATTGCCAATAATCATTGGCACCAGCAATGCATGCCGATGAGCCACTTCAAATGGCAATAATTTCATTCCCAGTAATTCATCGTGGTAGTTTGAAGCCAGCGTACTTTTACCAATGCTTAATGCCATTGCGGCCATCGAATGTGGGAATAATTCCGGCGTAACCTCCACATGACTACCATCGATCTGATAAGCCACCACTTCCAGACGATTCCCCGCCTGCTCAAGAATTAACATCACCAATTGTTCGCAGGGAATCAAGTACTTTGCAAATCCCAGCGCGTTGGGAACGATTTCCGGCAATCCTACATGGGATGACAAGCGATTGGATTTTTCGACCAGGGGAATCAATTCCTGCACTGCATCACGGAAATTACGTAATTGTTCATGAAAAAGCCGATAATTTTTTGCTGGAACAATTTTGCGAAGTTGTTTTTCAACAGCTGCCAGAAAACTATCCCTGTTGAGATCCTGATTTTTATCCAGATAATCCCTAACGCCCATCCGAAGTGCATCTAAAGGCGTCGCCTGGTGGGCAAATCCTGTTACCAGAATTGCCACGATATCGGGTTGAAATTCAAACAGATCTTCCAATAATTGCAGACCATCGGACCCACTGCCCAGATTCCAATCCAGTATTGCGAGGTCAATGGTCTGTTCATTGGCCAGCACCAAGGCAGATTCGGCATCGGATGCTACCAGAATGTCGATGTTCCACTGTGAAGCGTTGAGCCACTCAAACAGTGTTTTGCGGACACTCTCTTCATCATCCACAATTAAAACAGTTTCAGCCATGGTGGATTGCTCGATATTGTTGATAGGCTTGCTGATATTGTCCATTCAACCAGGCAACAACTGCCAGTGCCTGGTGAAGTTGATTTGTTGAAGAAATCGCCTGACATCGATAAAAGTGGCATTGTGCGTTAACGAAATCGCCCACATGCAGTGACTGGACTGCCGCCCGTAAGTGGCGGGCCAGGCTGATCAGTGTGCCACAAATTAATGAAAGATCGGTCGTACACCTTCGGCACACTGGCTGAAAAGAATTGCTGGCGCGGCATACGGGACAAGCGATTTTTTGCAGAAAGTCCGGAATGTTGTTCTTATTCATTTCATTCATGAATTTTTCTTAATCTTCTCGTCTGCTGGAAGAACTTGGAAGAAATGCAGAACCTCAATTTTCATCCAGGTTTCCTTAACATATGAATGCGGAATCAGGAAATACTTGTCATGGAAAAAATACACGGAATGTTGGTCATCAACAAGCAGTTGGGGGTTACATCCCGTGATGCTGTTAATGAAATTCAGGATTTATTGCCCAGAAAAACCAAAATTGGCCACGCAGGTACCCTGGATCCATTAGCAAGTGGTGTATTGGTGATTGGTATAGGATTCGGCACGAAATTGGTCGAATTTGTCCAGGCGCAACCAAAAATCTATGAGGCAAATGTCCGCCTGGGTTGGACCAGTGTTACTGATGATGCGGAAGGCCCGCTGGAACAAAATCCGGTGATAAATCCACCTACGATAGAAACGATCCAGTGCCATCTGAATCAATTTGTGGGCAATATTGAACAGATCCCCCCACTATATTCTGCTGTCCACACGCAAGGAAAACGAGCATACCAGCTCGCCCGACGTGGGCAAACTGTTGAATTGTCCCCACGTTCGGTGGTGGTTCATGCGATTGAAATCGTGCATTACGAATGGCCCCACTTGAAATTGCTAATCACTTGTGGGAAAGGGACTTACATTCGTTCCATCGCACGTGATCTGGGAAAAATCCTGGGGACTGGCGGCTATCTTGCAGCACTGCAACGCACCAAGGTGGGGTCATACGCATTAAAAAACGCTGCACCACGATGTGACAGTTTGGCAGATGTCATTGCAAATTTGTTACCATTATCCACGGCTCTCACTACTTTTCCCAGTTTGCAAATCAAAGAAGCAGACGTGGTTGGATTTTGTCAGGGCAAGTTTCTGCCTTATTCCCATCCAAATGCTGCAATAGTGGTTGTTTTGAAACAAGATGGAAATCTGCTTGGTCTTGCCAGTTCAGAAAATGGCCTTTTGAAACCAGACAAAGTATTTCACCAAAACACTCAATAGACTGTCAGAATAATTGCTGCCGCAAGCAACGACCAGCCAAGTGCAACCAGAAACGGGCCAATCCTCATCTCTTTCTCATAAATCAGCAGAATTGTCTGGCTCAGTCCTAGTGTGTAGGTGGCAATCACGGCACAAAACGCCATTCCCAACACACCGTGGGCGAGAATCAGGGGCTTCAGGATGATCACCCCCACCAAAAGTGAAATCAGGTAAGACCATGACGCAAGAATGACGCGGTGCGACGTTACGAGGTGCACCACCTGAACCTGGATAAGTGCACGTATTGGCAACCGAGCAGAAAGAACGCCCAAAAGTATACCAGCTTGCCGATACTGAGTCGGGTACAGTTGATAGTAAAACCAAGGCGCGATGATTGCTGCAACAGACAGAATAGGCACCCCCACCCTGGCAATTAATGAGGAAACTCTCATTAAGATGCGAGCGGATTGATCTCGCTCTTTCCGGGCGGTGACTGAAAACAACACATCCCCTGCCCGATTGAGAAAATTATCCACCACTTCGTAAAGGGTCCAGGCTGCGAAGAAATAGCCAATTGTCTGCGTTTCAATGAAACGTGGGCCAAGTAACCGTTCCAGATTAATCCAGGCACCGTATAAGCAGGTGTTGAAGAAAATTGGCCAACCAATGTGACTGATTTCCTGCCAGGAGCGTCGATCCCAGCGAAACCTGGGTGCTGCAGGCAGGATGATGTGGCTCAGAATTGTGCGACACACATCTCCTGCCAGCAAACCCACAGCCAGGCACCAATAAGACCGATAAATTGCTGCAAGGCTGATTGTAAAGACAATACCTGCAATGGTTTGCGTCATATCCAGCCAGAACGGCCCACGATAATTCACCTGGCGATATTGCACCAGGACCATCGGATTTCCGAGCGACAGCAAAATTGGCCGCACGGCAAGAATCAGCAACGCGGTGCCGATTTCCGGTGTGTGATACCACTGCGGTAACACATATGCCAAGCCGATGGTAACACTTGCCAAAATCCCACTTCTAATGAGAAGTGCTGTCCAGATCGTGCCGACAAACTCTGGATTTTCACCATTTTCAGACCTGCCCACTGCCTGACGCAAACCCACGTCGGATAGAAATTCCAGCAAAAAAATCACAGCCAGGGCGGGGCCGAAAATCCCGAACGCTTCCGGGGTCAGCAGTCGTGTGATGGCCATGCTGCTGGCAAAGCGCAAGCCAATCATGAGAATCTGGCCCAAATAGGACCAGAAAATTCCATGGAGCAGCTTATTCAATGCCGGGGTGCGGGTAAGAAAATGGGAAAAGCGAAACTTCATGTCTCTTGGTAATTGCTCCCAACCAACTCTAGTTTTTCAATCCCTGAATGATCTTTTCAGATCAGGGAAGCCACCCAAAGACATTCTTGCAGAACGTTTTGTATCGGTACTTTCTTTTGAGTGATCTTCAAATATCACAACATCATCATACGAAGCGGGCAACAGTTGGGTTGTCATGGATGAAATCGGTATTGTTGTTATTGCACGTAACGAAGGGGCGCGTTTACAGGCGTGCATTCGCTCGCTGTTACCATTGACAAAGAAAATCGTTTATGTCGATTCTGGTTCTACGGACGGTAGCCAGGTGTGGGTGACCGCACAGGGAATTGCCATAGTTGAATTGGATTTGCAGCTTCCATTTACAGCCGCCCGAGCACGAAATGCGGGTTGGGAACACCTCCTAAACCTCTATCCTGAAATTAGTTACGTACAATTCGTGGATGGAGACTGTGAAGTACAAGCAAATTGGCTACTTGATGCAAAAAGCATTCTTGTGAACCACCCCAAAGTGGGTGCGGTGTGTGGGCGGAGGCGGGAGAGATATCCCGACAGAACAATCTATAACGCATTGTGCGATATTGAATGGAACACTCCAATAGGTGAGACAAAAGCCGCTGGTGGGGATGTGATGATGCGTGCAAGCGTGCTGCAGGCCGTTTCCGGATACAACCCCACGGTGATTGCGGCAGAAGATGATGAAATCTGTCTGCGGATCAGAAGAACTGGCCAGCAAATTTGGCGAATCGATTCCGAAATGACCATTCATGATGCAGCAATGTACCGTTTCCATCAGTGGTTTAAGCGTGCAGTGCGTGCAGGTTATGCGTATGCACTTGGAAACTGGCTCCATGGTAGTGGGCCTGAAAAGCAATTCCGGAAAGAAATCCGCCGAATCTGGAGAACTGCATTTCTGTTACCCCTTCTTGCATCGGCACTTGCCTGGCCAACTTGGGGAATCAGTCTGATTTTCTTGCTCTATTACCCGCTTCAAGTAGTTCGAATTGCCCAACGAACTCGCAAGAGGGGCTATAGCATCAAAATCAGCCTGGCCTGGGGGATCAGTTGCATCCTCGATAAATTGCCACAATTGATAGGTGTATTAAAATTCCATCGTAATCGATTGTTTTCTCGCCAAGCCACCATCATCGAATACAAGTGAGAAGAATTTTGGCTGAAGCACAACATCGCGTTGCTATTGTGGGTGCTGGCTATATCGCCGATTGGCATCTGAAAGCATTGAAAACGATTCCGAATCTGAAGGTCGTGGCTGTATGCGACAGCAATGCATCCAGAGCAGAATCTTTTGCAAAATCATATGGAATAAGTACTTACGTAAAATCAATTGATGAGTTAGTTGCTGCCGGAATTTGCAATGTGGCCCATATACTGTTGCCCGCTGATCTTCACCATTCAGAAGCGTCTAAGCTGCTGGAAAATCAGATTGATGTGCTGCTCGAAAAGCCCGCTACAACCAGTGTAGCAGACTGCCGGCATTTGGCTGAAGTGGTGCACAGAACTGGACGGCATCTAGGAGTCAGCCATAACTTTTTGTTTGATCCAAATTATGTTTTTTTGCGTAACTCATTGCACAATAAAGAATTAGGAAAAATTCGCGATGCCCGGCTTTGTTGGCACCGCGAATTGCCATTTGCTAAAAATGGACCATTTCACACCTATGCCGTGCGGCAACCTGGAAATGTCATTTTTGAAGTGGGCCCGCACCTGATTGCGGCTTTGATTGACCTCTTCGGGATGCCGAATGAAGTCCATTCGACAACCTCAGGTAAACTTCATCTCCCAGGTGGGGGGCATTTTTTTCAGAAATGGAATGTGCATGCCAAGTGTGCCAACGGAGAGGAAGTTTCCCTAACTTGGGATTTTGGCAGTAGTTACGGCCAGCATTGCATCGAAGTACGTGGTAGAAATGGGCTGGTGATCGCAGATCTGGAATCAGGTACTGCTGTTATGGATCGTTATGGTGCTGGGATGCTTGATTGGGAAAGGATGAAACGCACCGTCCGGCATGGTAAAACGCTGATTTGGCAGGGAAAACGGAACTGGCGATCCTATCTGCTGTCAAAGTTGAAATTGAAGAAACATGGCAACCTCTTTGGTGCCAGTATTTTTCACAGCTTGTCGGAATTTTATCGTGGACGAGAATCTGGAACTTTAGACCCACGCTTCACAATTGATTTTGCGACTCTGGTGATTGATTGTTGCGAAAAAATTGTGCAACAGGCAATTGGTGCTGTGGAAGTCCGTCTCCCTGAACCCGCACCTTTAAAACAAACTGCAACAGGTAAGCCCACAGTTCTGGTTCTGGGTGGGACAGGCTTTATTGGTCAATCACTCGTGCAACAATTAGTTCGTGAAGGCCATTCCGTGCGGCTTCTGGCTCGCGATCCTGATCGAATTCCGTTGAAAATCAGTGCATTACCGCTGGATCTGGTGCGTGGAGACCTGACAAGACCAGAAACAATCCATACAGCTTTGGAAGGCATCGAAACCGTTTTTCACCTCGCACGTGCCTACGGCAATCGTTGGGAAGATTACCTGAAAGGCGAGGTATACCCCACACTCGAGCTTGCTTCTTTGTGCGACCAGGCATGTGTGAAACTACTGGTTTATTCCAGTACCATTGACAGTTACTATTCTGGAGATCTCAATTCTGTATTACAAGATAATACCAAACTTGACCCCAAAATTCACCGCCGAAATCTCTATGCCCAATGTAAAGCATTGTGCGAAAAGAACTTAGAGCAATTTTCACTGTCGCACTGTTTGAAGATCGCAGTGGCACGCCCAGGCATTGTGATCGGTTCTGGTGGTTCACCATTTCATTGGGGCGTTGGCATGTGGTACCACGAAAACACTTGCCTGACCTGGGGCACAGGCGACCACCCCCTGCCCTTTGTACTGGCAACTGACGTGGCTACCGCGTTGACAGCACTACTACGACAGAATTCCGAGGTTTCCCAGTTCCAGACGTTTAATCTGGTGGGAGATCCGGTGTTAACTGGCAGAGAATATCTGAAATTTCTCTCAGAATTTTCTGAAAGCCAGATTACGACGAAACCCACTTCAGCGTGGTACCACTTCAGGAATGATTTGTTGAAATGGCTGGTAAAAATTGTGGTTCGGCACCCAAACCGTCGCCGGCCAAGTTACCGAGATTGGAAGTCTCGCTACCACATTTCGCGCTATGAATCGAACTTTGCCAAAGAAATCCTACAATGGCAGCCCGCAAATCGCGAAAAACTGATTAAGGAAGGAATAGAATTAGCCGTGACCACCTGGATCGAATAGCAGAATGAAGATCGCATACCTGACGAATCAGTACCCATACATCCGGCATACCTTCATCCGCAGAGAAATTCAGGCCCTTGAATCGCTGGGGGAAACAGTTTATCGCTACTCAGTGCGAGACTCCGGTAAAGATTCCCCAGATTCGGCAGACATTGCAGAATACTCTCAGACACGGGCACTCCTTTCTGTGAACATGCTCAGTATTTTGTGGATCACCTGGGTCACCTTTTTTCGTTCTCCAAGTCGATGGTTTAATGCCTTTGGTATTGCATCGCGTCTTGCAAGAAAAGCTAGCAATGGCTACTTTCGCAATCTGTTTTACTTTTGCGAAGCATGCGTGCTGAGAAAATGGCTCGCAAAGAACGAGGTGGAGCATCTCCATGTACACTTCGCAACGAATCCGGCGTCGATTGCGTTGCTTTGCCGCAAACTGGGTGGCCCCACATACAGTATCACGGTGCATGGTCCAGAAGAATGGGACCGGCCAGAAGCGTTGAGTTTGCAGGAAAAATACGAACAGGCAGCTTTTGTTGTAGCAGTTTCCGATTTTGGTCGTTGTCAGATATTTCGCTGGATTGACCCCGCGTTTTGGTCCAAAGTGTATGTGGTCCATTGTGGCGTCGACCTGGCTTATCTGGAATCGACACCAGATCCCGTTCCCGATACCAACAAATTGCTTTCTGTAGCTGGTCTAGTGCCACAAAAAGGCCACCTGCTCTTGCTACCTGCCCTCAAGAAAGTCAAAGAAATGGGGCACCAGTTTCAGATGGTGTTTATTGGCGATGGGCCCCTGCGAGAGCCGATCGAAAAGATGATTCAAGACCTGAACTTACAAGATTGTGTCACATTATTGGGGTGGCAGAGCAATACCGAAGTCCAACAACAATTGCATCGATCACGGGCATTAATAATGCCAAGTTTTGCTGAAAACCTTCCTGTTGCGATGATGGAAGCATTTGCCACTGGTAGACCCGTGCTGGGGACTTATGTTGCAGGTATTCCAGAGTTGATTGAGCATGGAGTCAATGGTTTCCTTGTACCATCGGGGAATGTTGACGCTACCTGCAAAGCAATTATCCAGCTACTGACACTATCTAACGATCGCTTGAATGCAATGGGCTTTGCAGGTTTTCAAGCAGTAAAATCGAACCACTGTGTTACCACAGAAACAAAAAAACTGCGACAATTATTTGAACAGACGATTTCAGACAACCAGAAGAAAAGCTCCAAGTAAACGAATGAAATTTGATCTCCATATGCACACGTGCCGTTATTCACCCGATAGCGTCATTGATCCGTACGAATTGGTAGAACACGCGGTTAGAATTGGATTGGATGGAATTGTACTGACCGAACATGACCGTCTTTGGCCAGAAGATGAATTGGATGAATTACGTAGTTATGCCCCACGGTTGACGATCCTGGGTGGGGTGGAAGTAACCGGAAAGCAAGGTGATGTACTTTGTTATGGGATTCAATCCCTCGATTACTTACCGAAGGGCATTCACTGGGTTGATCTATGCCAGGAAGTGCATCGCCAGGGTGGGGTTTGTGTGGCGGCACATCCTTTTCGCTGGGAACAGGGATTTGATATCATTTGCGAAAAATATCAACCAGAACTGGATGGTATGGAAATGATGTCGAACAACATGTTTCCTGAAGTGCGTGCAAAAGCCGCAGCCTATGCAATGCAACAGCCACGTTTTGCCCAACTGGGGAACAGCGATGCACATGAACTGTTCGTGCTTGGCAGGTGCTTTACTATGATGAAAACACCCGTCAAGAACAACGAGGATCTGATTCTGGCAATTCAACAGCAACTGTGTTATGCAGTCGATGGCCCACTTTTCCTGAAATCTGCCTCCTAAACTGACCTACTCAAAATTAACGAATCAGGTGTTCTGGTCCTTCTCGGATCTTCTTTTCTCGATTGCGGCCTTCAACTGCACTTCATACTCTGCATCCAATTCCCGCATCTCAATCGTATCTCGTTTCGATTGCCACCACGACCAACTGATTGCCAGAAAACCTACCAGTACAATTGCTGCCGTGAGGAGATAATTTGGCTCACTCCCGTTTTTCAGGTTATGTACCAGCACCAATGGCAGCACCAGTAGGGCTACCATATTCATCACTTTAATCAGTGGGTTGATCGCGGGACCTGCAGTGTCTTTCAATGGATCGCCAACGGTGTCACCAGTAACACTTGCCTTGTGTTGCTGTGAACCTTTTCCAGAAAGATCGGATGGTTCCTGGTCTTCGATCATTTTCTTTGCGTTATCCCATGCACCACCTGCGGTAGCCATAAAGACGGCCAACAATTGTCCCACAACCATCATGCCAGCGAGGAAGCCTCCCAACGCGTAGGGGCCCAACAAAAAGCCCACAAGAATTGGTGCAAAAATTGCCAATAATCCTGGTCCGATCAGTTCTCTTTGTGCGGTGGTGGTACAAATTCCGACCACTCGGGCGTAGTCCGCAGGTTCCGTTCCTTCCCAGATTTCTTTCTTTTTGAACTGATTTCGGCATTCATTGACGATCAAGTAGGCAGCCCGACTAACTGCCCGAATCGTCATACTGCTGAACAGAAAAGGCACTGCACCTCCCAGCAACATGCCAATAAATACTTCAGGTACCGCAATCGAAAGCAAACCAGTCTTTTCGGCAAAGTCGCCTTTGGTGATTTCATTGATTTTTTCTTCAGAACCTTTCACCAGCACCGCGATAAAACTGGCAAACAACGACACTGCTGCCACCACTGCAGAACCAATCGCAATTCCTTTCGTAATCGCCTTTGTAGTATTACCTGTGGCATCGAGGTCTGTCAGTATCTGGCGGGAAGACGCGATTGCCGCTGGTGACATGTATTCGGGATCAGTAGGAGATAATTGCTGGAATCTGGTATCACGATTGTAGCCCATCTCACCAATGCCATTGGCGTTGTCTGCAACTGGACCAAACACATCCATGCTGAGCGTGTCGCCTGTGAGTGCCAGCATTCCAATGCCACACATCGCAATACCGTAAGCAGTGAAAATAGGGCTTTCTGCGCCCGAATACACGTAGACACCAGTAAAAATCCCCACCGCAATGAGCAGTACCGCCCACACGGTACTTTCGTAGCCAATGGCGATCCCCTGAATGATGTTCGTGGCATCTCCTGTGCGGGAATTTTTTGTAATCGAACGTACCGGACTGTATTCAGTGCTGGTCCAGTATTCTGTCTTAAACATCAATGCGAGTGTCAGCAAAATACCCACCAGGCAGGCGACGGCAGGACGAATATCCAAACCATGCTTTACCGGAACGATACTGTCAGCCTCCTCGAATACACTCCGCTCAATAACCCCCTCTTTGGTAGTTATTTTCATTGGAATTTCTGCGATTCGATTCTGCTCTTCTTCGCTGAGTTTTCGCCATTTCTCGTGGGCTAATTTGGCATTCTTCTCATTTTCCTGCAGCCCTAATGCTACGCGAAATTCAGGATAGTTAACCAGGCCACGTTCAATGGCCTGTTCAACGATGTACGGTTTCTCGAAACGTAAAAATAAGAAGCCTACCAGAAATATACCTGCAACGGTCAGCAGTGCACCAATTCGAAAACTATTGTTGATCGCAGCCATGGCACCACCTGCACCCGGCCCTGGGTCTTTTTTCCCCACCAGCGCAGTGCTGATCATACTGCTGAGAATCCCCACCGCCTGAAAGAGCAGTGGGAGAATCATTGCTTTGGTACCAAAGGCTGCGTAACCCAGAATCATGGCCGCTACCATCGTTACCGTGTAACTTTCAAACACGTCCGCAGCCATCCCTGCACAATCCCCCACGTTGTCGCCAACATTGTCAGCAATGGTGGCAGCGTTGCGTGGGTCGTCTTCGGGAATATCCTGTTCAATTTTACCAACGAGGTCGGCACCGACATCGGCAGCTTTGGTATAGATACCCCCACCCACACGCATGAATAGTGCAAGCAAGGAACCGCCGAATGCAAATCCTAGCAGCGTTTCATAGGCTTTTTCACCCATGAATAATACGATTACGCACCCACCCAGCAGACCCAGGCCAGTGGTAAGCATACCTGTCACTGTACCAGTCTGGTAACCAAGTCGCATCGCTGGTGCCATGCCCAGGCGGGCTGCGGAAGCTACGCGAAGGTTCCCTTCGGTAGCAAGTTTCATGCCAAAAAATCCAACTGTGGCTGAAAAAATTGCACCAATAAGAAAAGCAATACCTCTGGAAGCAGCAATCGCCTGCACTTCAGTGTTGGTGCTATCACCAAATGGCCATTTTGCAACAATGATCAACACAGCTAAGATGACAAGGAGTACGGAAACTATCCGAAACTGCTTTTTCATATACTCATTTGCGCCCTTCCGTACCGCATCAGCAACAGCCTGCATTCCGGAAGTGCCAGAATCGGCACGAAACACCTTCTTACTGAGTATTGCTGCATAAACGATTGCAGCACAGGAAGTTAGTAGTGCTCCCAGCAACGCAAGTTGTTCCACCATTGAAAAATGAGTGGTGTCAAAAAATGTTGCAAACGGCTGCCAGCCTGTATGTGCGGTGGTGAGGTCGTTCTGGGGTGCTGCACCCAGCAGGATTGCGGCACCGATTACGACAACCACATGCAGCAATATTCGTAGTTTGCGACTTTGCAGTCCAGGTATCTTCAACGGCATTGGTTGACCTGTTCTATTTGGGGAGGAATAACAAAGCCGCCCGTATCCCATTGGAGATGCGTCGGCGGCCATATCTAGGTAGAGGATTATATAAAATTAATGAAATTTTGGGCAATCCGAAAAATAGTCCTGCCACAAACCATTTTCCGCACTGATTTCCAGCCAAAAATTCTCCAATTTCTCCCAGGTGGGGCCTCCTGGGGAAGTCGGTTGAGCACCAATTTGTGAAACTTTCTTCATTATAAAAGTGGAATTTGTGATCAGTACCACTTCTGCTGTGATCAATTCGCTGAGCAAAACTGGGCGAAATTTTGTTGGAATTGATAAACTTTCAGCCAATTCGAAAATTAGTTTTCGGGCAATTCCTGGCAAAGTTTCCCGTTCAGGTGGGCTCACCAGCACTCCATCGATAATTGCAAGGACATTTGCTCGAGCAGTTTCATAGATAAACGGATCTGCAAGACGCGAAGTAAATAGTGGTTCAAATCCTGCTGGAACAGATTGACTTGCAACCCACCAATGCAGTCGAGAGCGATGTTTGACCGATGACAATTCCATCGGCGTGCATTCATAAGGGAATAATTTGTATTGATCGGATCCTACGATCTGTGGCAGAAACTGAATCGATAACGCAGCACCCGATGATTTCGGTAACATCAACAGAATAACCTGCCACAATTTACCTGCTTTTCCCAAATTAAGCTGAATTCCAACCTCAACCAAGTTCTTGATGGATTCATGATCTGCCACTAGTGGAATCTTTGCCAATTCAGCACTTTGCATCAGCCTTTCGATGTGTGCTGCTAAGCGAAAAGGTTTTTCGTCGCGAATCTGAGTTCGATCAGTGACAATTGCTCCCCACATTAACCCAGGATGATCGAATGCCAAGGAAACCTGGTTTGCAGGCACCCAATGTCCGTCGAACCACCAGAGGACATCTTTATTCACTGAGATTCCTCAACGATTTGTGTTAGCACTTCAACTGTTCGGTGGGTGGCACCGAGTTGGGAATGTGCATAATTTTTTGCATTGGCACCCATTGCTGCAGCAGTGGTGCGGTCAGTCAACATTTTTTCAAGTTGAAATGCCAATTCGGCTTGATCGTGGACGACCACTGCACCATTGTGGTGCAATAACCCATTGACTGCATCCCGAAAGTTCCAGGTGTGGGGACCAAAAACAAGCGGAATCCCCAATCCAGCCGGTTCAATCATACTCTGCCCGCCTCGTGTGGTACACAAACTACCACCTACAAAAGCAACATCAGCCAATGCCCAGACAGTGCCCAATTCTCCCATTCGGTTAATCAATATAACAGGCTTGTTATATACTTCCGATTTTTGAAATTGTTGCGTGCGTAACTGGCATTCAAAACCAGCACCACGAATGAGGTGTTCCACTTCGACAAACCGTTCTGGAGAACGAGGAACCAGAATGAGTCGCAATTGATTAAATTTTGCTAACAAATTCTGGAATACTTGCAGGCAGATCTCTTCCTCTGGTGCATGCGTGCTGCCTGCCACAAATACTACTTGATTAGTATGAATTCCCAGTTCTTGCCGCATCCTGCCTAATGTATCAGGCGAAATCACGACTGAAGATCGATCGTATTTCACCGAACCTGTGATAGTCAGGCGATTGGAGCAAACCCCAAGCCCAGCCATCAACTGGGTGTAATGTTCGCTTTGCATGCAGAAGTGAGTGACTTTTCTCAACAACAGGCGATACAGAATTGACTTGAACAGCTGGTAGCGTTTTGCAGATCGTGGAGAAATTCGGCCATTTACAACAACGACCGGAATCTTGACTTGATTGGCGATAGTTAGAAAATTCGGCCATAAATCGCTTTCAGCAAGGACGATCAGCTTCGGTTTCATTGAAAATAGAGTGCGTTTCACAGCCCAGGTAAAATCAAATGGTGCCGCACAAACATTTTCGATTCCAAATATCCGACACGCTTCATCGTAACCCGCATCCGTAGAAGTTGAGAGATAAAACCCCCACCCTGAGTGGTGTTGTAGAAAGCTGCGAATGATCGGTTCAAGCAGATGCACTTCTCCAACGCTGACACCATGGAATAGTGCGTAAGGCTTTTGTGAAGAAGACTTTACAGTAGTACCCAATAATTTGGGAAGCAATAATCGGCGGTAGCGGCCTGTTTTCGCACGTCGTCTCAGCAGAAAAGGTGCCAGCAGTGCCAGAATTAGCACATAAAACAGGTCCAAAATGTAAACCATACTCCATCTTGGTTAGGGTGCCACCAAATTCCACCATATCGCCATGTAGCAATATTGCAGTTCGGCAATTAGCTTTTGGGTGATTGCTTCATGTGGCAATTCTTGTACTTTTTGCCACTACCACATGGACAAGGATCGTTGCGCCCCACTTTCTGATTAGAATTGCGGATCGGTTCGGGACGGGAAGTCTGTGCACTGTTGGTTTGCTGCTGGTCATCCACTCGCTGCATTAGCTCGTCCGCGTAACTTCCTGCAGATTCGTGCTTTGTGATCATATTCTGCTGGGCAACCGGTGGGGCTTCTTCAGTGGTTTCTTCGATCCGGAAAATCATATCGGTTACACGGTCGTTCAATCCTTCCCACATCACATCAAACTCACGCATCCCTTCCTGTTTGTATTTGATCTTCGGATCGACCTGTGCATAGCCCCACAATCCGATTCCGGATTTTAAGTGTTCCATCGTCTGCAGGTGTTGCTTCCAAGCTGAATCCATCAACTCCAGCAGTAAATGACGCTCCATATGATGTATTTCGTGGCGGAAATGCTCATCGAACAGGTTGTATACTGCGTTCTGCAGGTCATGAACCGTTTTCAGGTCGTCGAATCGTTCTTCAGGCAACTGGAGATCCCAGTTGTCCTTCATCCATTGCTGAACCTTGCTGACATGCTCACTTGTGAGTTTTTTTTCATTTTCGACAATCTCTTCGATCTGCTCCAGTACGTCCCACTGTGGCACTGTGGGATACTCTGCTTTGCTTGCTTCCAGAAGAAGATTTTTCAAGGCACCACGCGATTCGCTGCTGAAAGTGTTTTCGTCGAACTTGCTTTGCGATTTCGGGAAACGTTGCAATGCCCATTGATGCAATCCTGCACGATTGTAACGTTCTCCACTACCAGATTCTGCCATGAAGTTGGACATTCCCACGCTGACAGGATAAACAATATCCCGTTCGATGGAATGTTCACCAATCAATTTCAATAACTGCTGTTTCACTTCGGAATCAGTGCCTTGGCAAGCAGTTAACGGAATTTCCATGTGGAACTTGTTCTGTGCCCACTGCATCAGACTGAAAGAGCCCCATGTTTCGTCGTAGAACTGAGCCCCACCCGATAAATCGATCGTTTCCAGATACCGGTTACCTTTCTCCAGCAGCATCACCTGCAAGTCGTCGCGCTCAATTTTCTTAAGGTCCCTTTCCTGCAGGTTCTGCTGAAATCGGGAATTGATCAGACGAGTGAATTCCTGCCACTTCCAATCACTGGGATCATCAGAAAGCGACAGATTCTCTTCCATCGCTTCGGTTAAAAACAATTGCAAATTGTTGGATGCACGTTCGATTGCAGCATGCTTCGCATCTTCAAAGCTCAATCCAGCGAAGTCACCTTCATGAAACTCCAGATTTAAGCGAGATGAAGCAAATGCTCGGAATGATTCACCTGCATAATTTTCATCCAGATAGTTGTCGATTGCCGCATCCAACTGCTGCTGAATCATTCGATCGATCTTCAATCGTGGGTTGGCACCATGAAGAATCTGCTGGCGTTCGCCATAGATCCGCTTCCGCTGGGCATCCATTACCTCATCGTATTCCAGCAGATTTTTTCGAGATTCGAAGTGATATTCTTCAATTTTCTTCTGGGCAGCCTGAATCCGCTTGGTAACCATACGGCTTTCAATTGCCTCACCCTCTTTCATTCCAAGACGGGTCAGAACGTTTGCCACCCACTCCCCGGCATACATCCGCATTAAGTCATCGCGAAGTGAAAGATAAAATCGGGAAGAACCAGGGTCTCCCTGACGACCTGCTCTACCACGTAGCTGGTTATCAATCCGGCGGCTTTCATGACGCTCGGTGCCGACAATGTGCAGGCCACCCATTTCAATGATTTCACGACCGGAAATCTTGGTCTTTTCCCGTGCTTCAATCGCGTCAACGGTCTGCTTCCAGACATCCTCTGGGACTTCCAGCCGACTTGGATACTGGTGCCGCAATTGGGCCCAGGCCATGTATTCTGGATTCCCACCAAGGATAATGTCAGTACCACGACCAGCCATATTGGTCGCAATTGTTACTGCACCTTTTCGCCCAGCTTGGGCGACAATTTCCGATTCGCGTGCCACATATTCCGGCTTGGCATTCAGCAGTTCGTATTTAATCCCCACTTTACGGAGCATGGCGGCTAGTTTTTCCGATTTTGCCACATCAGTGGTGCCCACCAGAATGGGTCGACCAGTAGCATGCACTTCTTTGATTTCACTCAGAATAGCATTCCACTTCTCTTCATCGGTGCGATAGACCATATCAGGATGATTAATCCGCTGCATCACACGATTGGTGGGAATCGCAATCACATCCAGCTTATAAATTTTCCAGAACTCATTTGCCTCGGTCATGGCGGTTCCGGTCATCCCGCACAATTTGTCGTAAAGTCGGAAAAAGTTCTGCAGGGTTACGGTGGCCAGTGTTTGCGTTTCTTCCTTAATTTTTACGCCGTCGCGCTTGTGCTTGGCTTCTACTGCCTGGTGCAAACCATCAGACCATTGGCGACCATACATTGCCCGGCCAGTGGATTGGTCGATAATAATGATTTTTTTCTCATTTTCATGCACCATCACCATGTAATCACGATCCACGCGATACAGGTGGTGTGCCTTCAGCGCATTATCCAGCAAGTGAGGCCATTCCATATTCCCTGGGGTGTAAAAACTCTCCACACCAGCCAGTCGTTCCGCTTCCCGCACCCCTTTATCTGTAAGGTTTACCGTGCGTTCCTTTTCTTTCACTTCAAAATAAACGCCCAACTCCCTTTTTTCACCCGGTTTCAGTGGGGCGTCGATTGGTGTTCCAGCGGCAGCCAGTTCAGCACGTGCCTTGTTTTCCAGATCGGTCAGCGTTCGGGCAATCGAATCGGCTTTTTCATACAACCGCAAGTCAGAATTGGCACCACCAGAAATAATCAAAGGTGTTCTGGCTTCATCAATCAGAATGTTGTCCACTTCGTCGATGATGGCATAGTGCAGTTTGCGTTGCACCTGACGGTGATAGGGATGAAATCGCTCATCATTCCACGCCGCCATTTTCATATTGTCGCGGAGATAATCGAAGCCGAATTCGCTGCTGGTGCCGTAAGTAATGTCGCACTCGTAGGCTTTTCGACGATCCATCGGACCCATGTCTGATTGGATAAAACCTGCGCTAACTCCCAGCGCCTGGAAAATCGGTAACATCCACTCGCAGTCACGACGTGCCAGGTAATCGTTCACAGTGATGACGTGCACACCCTGTTCTGTGAGGCAGTTCAGGTAGGCAGGCAGCGTGGCGACCAGGGTTTTCCCTTCACCAGTCACCATTTCGGCAATATTCCCCTCATGAAGGACAATCCCACCAATAATCTGCACATCGTAGTGGCGCATATTCTTGGTGCGCTTGGCGGATTCCCGAGTTGCGGCAAACGCTTCAGGCAAAATCGCCTCAATGCTCTCACCGTTTTTTAATCTTTCTCGAAACTTAACTGTTAAGCCTTTCAGTTCCTCATCGGAAAGTGCGGCCATCTGCGGTTCCAATGCGTTAATGATTGCTAACTTGGAATTCGGGGTAATCGAGTGGGGCTGATTGGGATCTTTACTTTCCAGAAAGCCCAGATTCCGCACATATCGCTCATTACTTGTTCGAAAAACTCGAGTCAGTAGTCTTGCAAACCCATCTCCGAATGCAGTAAATTTTGCACCAATTTTTTCCAGGAAGTTCATCTCCATTCCGGAATCTTCTGCCATGGGTCGCACTCTCTTTCCTGAGGAAGGTCATCTGGTTCCAATATATCGCCGCACTACCAATTTAATTGTGATAATTCTCCCCGTCAATACGACGATACTATTCACCTGGACAGCAAAAGCCTGTTTTCTCGCTGAACGATTAAAAAGTGCCTCTTTCAAGTTTTCAGAAAGCCACCAGTTCAACTGCATTCAGAAACTATCGCAGAACTAACAAATCTGGTAAGATAACTGGCCGAAACTTGTTCAGGAGTCTTCTTTGAAACGAACAGTGAAACTTCTCCCGTTAGCATTTCTGGTGGGGATGGCGTGCATCGTTTTTGCCAATCCCGAGCCACCAAAATCGGGCTATCAGCCCAAATTAGCCAAGGCATCTGACGAAGCCCAGAAAAATATCGCAAGATTTAAAAAATCATACGAAAGTTTGAGCGTTTCCGTCTGGGCGGCAGAACCAATGGTCACCCACCCAGTTGCAATTGCTTTTGATGAACACGGTCGGTGCTACGTTGCAGAGACTTTTCGGCACTCCCGTGGCACCACCGATAATCGCAGCCATATGAACTGGCTGGATGATGAACTGGCTGCCAGAACGGTGGAAGATCGAGTGAAAATTTATCAGAAAGATGCTGGGAAAAATTTCTTAAAGATTTATGAGAGCGAAAAAGAAAGGGTCCGCTTGCTGCAGGACACGAATGGTGATGGTACTGCAGATCGCTCTACAGTATTTGATGATGAATACGGCAAAGCTGCTGATGGGTTGGGGGCTGGCGTGCTCGCTCGAAAAGGCAATGTTTACTTCACATGTATTCCCGATCTTTGGCTGTTAGAAGATCCGAAAAACACAGGTTATCGGACAGCACGCAAATCACTTTCCAGTGGATATGGCGTTCATACCGCGTTCATTGGGCACGATTTACACGGATTGCGAATTGGTCCAGATAAAAAACTGTACTTTACCGTGGGTGATCGGGGACTGAATGTCACTTCAAAAGAAGGTAAACGGCTGTTTAATCCCGATTCCGGTGCCGTGCTGCGGTGCAATCTGGATGGCAGTGATCTGGAAATTTATGCCACTGGATTAAGAAATCCTCAGGAATTAGCGTTCGATAATTACGGCAACCTGATCACAGTCGACAACAATTCCGATTCTGGTGACCAGGCACGACTGATTGACTTGGTTCAAGGTGGGGATTCTGGCTGGAGAATTGGCTACCAATACGGTAGTGGCATGCACGACAGTACCGTCAAACAGGGGAATCGTGGGCCATGGAATTATGAGAAACTTTGGGTTCCCAATCAAGCTGACCACCCAGCCTATTTGCTGCCACCACGGAAAAACTTTACCAGCGGTCCATCCGGTCTGACCTATTACCCTGGCATTGGTTTGGATTCAAAGTATGAAAATCACTTTTTCCTGTCAGAATTTCGTGGCGGGTCCGGCAATAGTGGCGTTTGGGCATTTCAACTGAAGCCGCAGGGGGCAACTTTTGAGCTTGCCCGCTCAGAACAATTTTTGTGGAACACACTGACCACCGATTGTGAATTTGGCCCGGACAGCAACTTGTATGTGGCAGACTGGAGTGAAGGCTGGAATACATCTGGGAAAGGCCGAATTTACAAAGTTTCCGATGAAAAGGCACAGTCGAATCCTGCAGTTCAGGAAGCCCAGAACTACCTGAAAGATGGTCTGGAACAAATGGAATTTGCCAAACTGATAAAGTTGCTATCCCACCCCCACCGAGATGTGCGCCAGGAGGCCCACTTCGAACTTGCTCTACGTGGGTTTCGCTCCTTGCCACATCTTGAAAAGTATCTGGATGAAAAACCCACGGCTTTGGGTGCAGTACACGCACTCTGGGCAGTTGCGATGATCGCTAAAAATGTGAACGCGGCTCAGGAATTGCTCGAAAAATCCTTAAAACAACCAGACAACCAGGTGCGTGCAGCTGCGATCAAGGCATATGGTGAACTCCCCACTGCATCTCATCAAATATTAATGAATTTTCTTTCAGACAGCCACCCCCGAGTGCAATTGAATGCAGCCCTCGGCTTAGGGAATCTGTCACCCGATAGCAGAAATTCAGCCGCCTTGAAACGAGCTCTGTTTGATCTGATTGCCAAAAATAACAATCAGGACACCTACATCCGCCATGGTGGGATCATTGCACTGGCAAGTCAGGTGGACACCACCGAGCTGGCGAAAGCAAAATCAGAACCAGACCCCGCGATTCGTCTAGCAGTGGTGGCTGCATTGCGAAAAAAAAATTCTGTTCTGCAATTGAATGGAACCAGTGTGGATGATGAGAAAATTGCACAAAATTCCGCCGCAATTCAAGGATTTTTAACAGATGTGGATTCCAAAGTAGTGGCTGAGGCAGCACGTGCGATCATCGATGAAGAGCCAAAACTATCGAATCTGGAAGGACTTGCGAAAATTCTGAGCAATCCCACGCTGCCACCCGTGGTTATTTATCGTGCATTGAATGCAAATTACATTCTGGGTCAACCCGCGAATGCCAACGCACTGGTCGATTTTGCAGCTAACAGCCCCCAGCCACCATATCTTCGAAAAGCAGCATTGGAGTTATTAGCTAACTGGGCAAAACCACCTCGGCGGGACTTTGTCGATGGCAGTACCCAGGCTCTGCCGAGTCGTCCCGCAGATTCAGCGGTGAATGCAATCAAATCGCAGTTAGGTAAACTTTTCGGTGCAAATGAAGAAATTCGGAAGCAGGCTGCCACTACCGCATCCAAGTTGGGAATTAAAGAAGTTGTTCCGTTTCTGACAGCTATTGCTTTGGACAAAAAGGCGCCGGATGTCGAACGATCGGAAGCGTTGAATGCATTGAGCAGCTTGAAAGACCCACAGTTGGCCGTCACCTTGGATCAAACACTGAAAGCTGACCAGCCTCTTGTGCGTGCCACCTCAAGAACGATCATTGCTGATCTCGACCAGAAGCGAACCAAGTCAATGATTGAAGATGGTTTCCATTCCAACTCGGTCGTTGAAAAGCAGGCAGCCCTGAAAACTCTTACGAAATGGAATCGTCCGGAAGCAGATGCTGCGAAAACTGCATTAATGAAACTGTTGTTAGATAATCAACAACCTGCAGAACTCCATCTCGATATTCTGGAAGCAGCAAGCAGCAGTAAATCGAACGAAGTTAAGCAGTTACTGGCTCAATATGAGAAAAAGCGAAATCCAAATGATCATTTGTCTGCCTGGCGTGAGACACTTGCAGGTGGGGATGCAGAACGAGGCAAAGCGTTGTTCATCAACAATTCTGCGGTGCAGTGCCAGCGTTGTCACATCGTGGGTGGTATTGGCGGTGAAGTAGGACCAGTGCTGGATGGAATTGCAGTTGAGAAAAATGCGGAATATCTACTCGAAGCAATCGCAGTACCTAACAAGCAAATTGCAAAGGGCTACGATTCTGTTTTAATCACCACACTGGACGGAAAAAGTGTTTCCGGAATTCTTCGACCTTCACAAAAATCAGGGGAAATCAATCTGATCACGCCTGAAGGGAAAATGATTGTCATTGATAAAGAGAACGTCGAAAGCTCTCGTCCAACGAAATCTGCAATGCCGGAAGACATCATTCAAAAACTGACGAAACGCGAACTACGTGATCTGGTAGCGTATTTGCAAACGTTAAAGACCCCACCACCGAAATAAAGGCAGAGCACTAAATAACGTTCTGCTCTTAAAATCTTAGATGGGATTCAACTTTCAAACATGTGCCGCTGACGCGTGTTGATTCTCAGTGAAATGCAGAATTACGACAGCAGAAGTGGACCTTCTTTGCAGTGATCGGGGTTGCCAAACTGCTTGACATGGTGCCCATACGCATGTGCCAGGGACATCAACAACCGATTGTGGGCGATATTGCGATACTTAATTGTCCGCCCCATCTTAAAGCCCAAACCGCCTCCGACAAGGATGAACGGGATGTTGTTCATCGTGTGGGAGTTCCCTTTACCCAGCTCATTTGTCCAGATGATCGTGGTATGATCAAGCATGCTGCCAGAGCTGCCTGGTTCAGGTGTTTCAGACAATCTCTTCGCAAGATATGCCACTTGTTCGCAATACCAGCGATTAATTTTCACCAACTTGGTCTGGGCATCGGTATTGCTGTCAGGTTCGTGCGAAAGTGCATGGTGGCCTTCTTTCACACCCAGCCAGGTCATGCGTGCCCCACCCACCGAATTGGTGATCTGGTAGGTGGCAATTCGGCTGAAGTCATTCGCAAACGAGTTTACCAGCAGATCAATCTGCATTTTGCTGAGTTTGGGCAGGTTATCGTTGTCATCCCGTACACCAGCGTCCAATTGTGGCACAGGGTGAGTGAGTGCTTTCTGGCTACCCAACGCCAACTCCTGTTCCATATCCCGAACAAAAGTGGCATGTTCATCTAGCAACTTTTTGTCTTCTGCACTTAATTTGCCAGACAATTTTTTCAGATCCGCCTGAATCTCATCGAGCACACTGCCCAACGCTTCTTTCGACTTCATATTGCCATAAAGGCGATTGAACAGTTGGTAAGGGTCGTCAATCGGCGTGTTGGGTTTATTGGGACCTGCGTAAGACATCCGCGTCCAGGTATCAGCACGATCCGGCACAAGCACACCCAGTTCTAATGAGCCAAAACGTGTACGGGTTGCGGGATTTGCCTGCAGGTAATTTTTCAATTCCTGATCGATCGAAATGCCAGTTGACCAGCCAGCAGGCGTATCAGACCCGCCCTGGATATTTCCAGGGAACAATTCGATGCCGGTCAAAAGGCAGCCAATACCACGCATGTGGCCGTCGCCATCCCCACGTATTTTGTCACTGATACCTTGCAGCACCAGCGTCTGGTTCTTGAAGGGTGTCAATGGCTTCAGAATTTCTTTGAAGTCACCAATGGGACCTTCTGCATCTGGCCAGTACTGGTTGGGAACGATACCGTTCGGACTGAATACCACGACCAATCGTTGCTTCCTGGCAGACTGATTGGCAAATCCCAAGCTTGGTAGGTTTAGAATAAAAGGGAGGGATGCTGAACTCAGGCCAAGTTGCTGCAAAAACGCACGACGAGAATGAATCATATTGCATTCCGGTTCAGGTAGGTAAATAACACATATATTATAATGCGAAATTAGAAAAAAGGATTAATTTTTTGCACCTTTTAACATCCTTAAACGCATGTTTATCACATTTCCCAGAGCAGTACCCATATCAATATCGGTTGAAAACTGCCAGCAATCCATGCGTAACTGATTGGCTTCTTTTTGTAATCGATTGCAGAATGTGGCAAAGTTTTTGAGGTATTCATCTCGAAACTGCTTGGGAGAGACTTTCACCATTTGATCGGGGGTTTCCATATTGCGAAATTGTGCGACTCGAGTAAATGGGAAGTGAATCTCATCAGGATCAAGTATCTGGCACAAGATTACTTCGTGATTGCGATGTCGCAGGTACTTTAACGATTGTGTTAACAGATCGAGATCGCCAAAAAAGTCTGAACAGATGACTACCAGACTTCTGCGTTTCAAATATTGGCAGGCAACTGTCTGAATGCATTGACTTAATTCTGTCGTGCCTGCTGGTGCGACATTTTCCAGTAGTTGAAACATTCGCAACAAATGCTTCACCGTGGTGGCTGGGGGTAAATTTTCTTTGACTTCCGAACTGACTGCCAGCAACCCCACCGCATCCGTCTGTTTGAGAAACATATATGCCAGGATTGCTACCAGCCTTCTCGCAAAATCGATCTTTGCAAGCGACTGTCCCTTACCGCGATAGGCCATGCTTTTCGAAATATCGATAATCAAATGGCAATTTAAGTTGGTTTCTTCTTCAAATTCTTTTATGTAGTATTTATCCGTTTTGCCAAATGCCCGCCAATCGATGTGCCTGATTTCATCGCCAGGTGTGTATGGGCGGTGCTCTGCAAACTCAATCGAATAACCCTTGAATGGGCTGCGGTGCAATCCAGTCAGATAGCCTTCAACAATTTGCCGCACGATGAGGTGTAAATTACCTGGTGGGCGAAACGCTTGAAATGAAAATGCTCTCATAAGCTACAACTATTTTTGGAATTTCGCTCGTTTTTTCTCCCACGTGGGGTCGATTTCTGCCTGCCATACTTTCAAATTGCGATATTTCGCCGATTCCCCTGCTACCGTGAGACCAAAGTTTGCAGTTTTCTGATCGAGTTTTTCGTGGCTACCGTAAACCACTTTATCTGATAATTGAACTATCATTTCCTTTTTGTGGACTTCAATCATCACGGTATACCAGGTTTCTTGTTGGAATGCAAAGTCCAACTTACCAATAACTTCTGCCTTATCTGGCCCTTTCTTACCATCCTGATCGTCTTTGCTCAATACAACCCCTTTGGGTGTGAGTCGCACTCGGCCTAAATGCCCCTTGGCATAATTGAAGCTGAAGGAAATTGCTTTTGTACCATTGAGTTGAACTTCTGCCTGAATGATATAGCAATCGCCAACCATGTCTCTGCGCATCACTGCACCATGCATGTCGGCGGCCAACTCTTTACCAGTGATCGATCCATTCTCAACGACCCAGCTTCCTTTGGCAACTTTCCAATCTGCTGCGAGTGGCTTGCTGAAACTATCCTCCAGCATCATCTCTTTTTTGACCAGCATCTGTGGCTTGAGATCCGGCACAGAATCAGCACCAAATGAAAATGAGGTTAATGCAAAAACTGAAAATAAAACGCCATGTCGCATCATACCACTCCGGGAAAGGTTATTTTTGATCATCACCAGGAATATGAACCCACGGTGGCACAAAAAGTTTCGTTGTGGATGAAATCTCAATAATCGCTTTTGCCCAACGATTCCAGCACTTCCTTCATTGCTGCAGCAGTTCGGTACCGATCTGCTGGTTCTTTGGCAATTGATTTGCTGAGGAAGCGACAAATATCATCTTCCAGATCTGGATTAAGCGATTTCGGTTCCCGTGGGGGGCTATTTAAGCGTTTCCGCATTGTGTCTTCGCTGGAAACTGAACGTTCCCACGGTTGCGTACCAGTGAGGATTTCAAAAGCCGTAATTCCAAGTGCATACAGATCAACACGGTGGTCCGTCGATTGTCGTTTAATGATTTCAGGTGCCAGATATTCGGCAGTTCCTGTGCGATTCCCAGGTCGACAGAATTCAGCGGTGTATGGAATCGTTAAGCCAAAATCGATCAACTTTACTTGTCCTTCGAGGTTGACCATGATATTTCGCGGGCACAAATCGCGGTGGAGATAGCCTTTGTCGTGCAGGTAAGCCAGGGCATCACACAATTGAGTCAGGTAGTAAACGCGATTTCCGTTTAACTGGCTGCTTTTGGTTTCAATCAGGTAATTCAACCCAAACCCTTCGATCCACTCCATCACTAGATACGGTTCACCTTTGGTGGTTTTCCCATATTCATAGGTCGTCAAACAATTCGGGTGCTTCAAGCTGAGTGAGATTTCACCTTCGCTTGGTTTTTTAAGCCCCTGAATTTTGAAGCGTTCTTCAAATTTTTTGGTTTTATCCTTGTCAAGAATTTTCAGACAAACTTCCCGACCAAGGTCACTATCGTATGCCTTGAAAACTTTTGACATACTCCCCTGACCTGTTTTACCACTCAGGCGAAAGCGTTTTTCGATATCTACAGTCTTTCCTTTGCTACCACCGGAAAATAAGCCAGCAAGTCCATCGAACAATCCCATACGGGTAACTCCCAGCAAACGACTGCGTTTTAAGAAACCACTTATGAAGTTTATTGGCGAGAGGCCGCGCACTTAAGCATGCTGCATATCACAATAGTCGATCAGTCGTGCCAATTCTGTGCGTAAACTTTTCCGATCGACAATCCGGTCCACAAATCCATGTTCCAAAAGAAACTCGCTGGTTTGAAAACCAGGCGGGAGCTCGATTCGCACCGTATTCCAGATGGTTCTGGCACCTGCAAATCCAATCATGGCACCTGGTTCTGCGAGTGTCAAATCTCCTTGCAGTGCCCAGCTTGCTGCCACCCCACCCATCGTGGGGTGGGTTAACACACAGATATAAAGTCCACCAGCATCATCGTATTTTGCCAGTGCTGCGGATATCTTTGCCATCTGCATCAAAGAGAGAATCCCCTCCTGCATGCGTGCCCCACCACCGGAACCACTGACCATCACCAGTGGCAACCTTAGTCGTGTCGCTTCTTCAATCGCAAAGGTTAATTTTTCACCCACTACAGAACCCATACTGCCTGCCATGAAGTGAAAATCAGTAACACAGATGACCAATGGCCGCCCACGGATATATCCTTTTCCGACAACAGCAGCATCCGTCATGCCTGTTTTTTTCTGTTCATCTTTCAATCGCACTGCATACGACTTTTTGTCGTTAAACTCAAGCGGATCAACGGGTCTTAAATCGGCACACCACTCTTCGAACGAATCGCTGTCAACCAGTTGTTGAATCCGTTCGCGGGCACTGACTGGCAAATGGTAGCCACATTCGGGGCAAACGTGCAACTGGTCCGCAACGGTGCGTCGAAAGAGGGTTGCTTTACACTTCGGGCACGACATCCAGAGACCTTCTGGAATGCCGCGATTCGTTAACTGGGGTGTCATTCGTTGCCTGTACACACAAAACAATTCAAGGCTTACACTCTTTATAACTGTTTCCGCAGTTATTTGTCTTCAATTTGGGCCAGGGACTGAAATTTTCTCCCTTCGACATAGGCGAGAAAGGCTCCACCACCTGTAGAAACGTGGGTAATCTGGTTCGCATAACCAAACTTTTCAACTGCTTCTGCCGTTTCGCCACCACCAACGATGGTTGTGGTTTTGCTGGCATCTGCCAGTGCTTTTGCAATCCCCTGTGTTCCCTGACTGAATTTTGGCCTTTCAAACCATCCTACGGGACCATTCCAGATCACCGTGCCAGCATTCAGGATGATTTGTCGATATGTTTCTACAGTGGCTGGGCCAATGTCAACCCCTTCGTAACCATCAGGCAAATCACCCTGAACGATTTGGGTGTCGTCGAGATTTCCCGAATTGGCCACCATCACTTCTGTTGGTAGCAGAATCTTTTTGCCTACATAGGGAACCAGATTGGCTGCGGCTACTAGCTCTTCATCGGGAATGGTCATATTTCCAACTGACATTCCCAGAGATTTGAAAAATGTATAAGCCATTTTACCGCCAATCAACAGTTGATCGACTTTTTGCAGCAAGACGTTAATGAAAGCGATTTTATCGGAAACTTTTGCCCCACCCATCACAGCAATCATTGGTCGAGTTGGATTTTCCATCAAACCATCAATCACACGTAATTCTTTTTCAACCAACAATCCCAGAACAGTCGATTTCCCAGCCGTTTTCATTGCAGCTGGCACTGCTACCATGGAGGCATCCTTGTCGTTCTGACAGGTGCCGAACGCGTCGTTCACGTAAATGTCGGCCAGTTCAGCGATTTGTGCCGCAAACTCTGAGTCATTTTTCTGTTCGCGCGGATCAAAGCGTACATTTTCCAACAACAGTACCTGCCCAGGTTGTAATTGATGTGCCGCAGTCCGCACCGAGTCGTCAATTACATGATCACTCGGCTTTTTCACTTCTACGCCCAGTAATTCGGAAAATCGAGCAGCAACACGGTCCATTTTCAAAAACTGGTCCGCAGTGGGATCACCTTTTGGCCGGCCCAGGTGGCTCATAGCAATGATCGAGGCACCGTTTTCCAGTAAGTAGCGAATTGTTGGTAAAGCAGCCCGAATCCGCAAATCGTTGGTTATTTCACCAGATTTTTTGTCGAATGGCACATTAAAATCGACACGGATTAAAACACGCTTCCCTTGAATCGAACTCAGATCATTAATATTTTTCTTCGAACCCATTGTTACTCTCTGTTTCCTGTTTCATTCAGTTTGTTGATGCCCTGATAAAAGTGAAGGGGCAAATTCGAATCGTTTAAATGATGTATCGGGATACGATTTTCTGTGCCCACTCAATTTAGGATCAGTATGTCCAATTTCTTGGAGAAAGAAATGAAACTGCGCCCACATTTATGTGTACTTTAGTTAGACGATATTGAGTGGTATTTAGTTCACTAAAATTTGATTTTTGTAGTAATTTTTCATAAGTTGCATTCTCTTAAGTACTTAGAGCAACGATTTGTTCAAAGTACTTGAACTGACTTTCTGAATGCGGCAGGTAAGTTCAATATGAAATTGCAATTTTTCAGAAAAAATCAAAATAAATCGGCACAATCGAATCAGATATGATACAGTGTATATTAATGTTCGCACGATTACTAGAGTGTTATCAGACGAACAGATGTTGCGGATAGTTTCCACTGCTGACTAGTTGCTGTCGCAATTTTCAAGCTGGGAATAGCTTTTTTTGCATTTCCGCTGTCATCTATTGTTAAAATAATAGTTCTTGGATCTCTCCAACGATCTGGATGATCGGAGCCGTGGCTGGATGAAACTTTTCTCACAAGTTTACCCGCAACTCAGGCATACGCTTTCCCACGGAAGGTGGTTCACGCCATCCGTGATCGTGTTGCTAATTGGTCTGGAAATGTATGGCCGTCAGGCCACCACAGACATCCACGACACGATTGGTGCAATCGTATTGCTGCTGATTATGGCAACGATTGCTCTCCGGCATCGTAATAATCCAACATCCTGGGTGAAACGATTAGGCTGGCTGGTCTGGCGGCTGGCAAAATTAACCGATTTCGTGAAGTTATCCTTTGGTCCAGATTTGCGGGGCTCCCCTCAAATCCCAAGAAAAATGCCTCTCGGCTACCACTTGTTGCTGGCAAGTTTAGCCGCATGGTGTATTCTGGGCACCCTTGCCTGGTATTATTTTCCAAGTGGCTGGCGACCTCCTGTTGTGCAGGTTTCTTATATCGCGTACCTGTTTTTGCTCAGCCTGTTGTGGGGAGCAATGTTCCTTACATGTCTGGCAGGTGTCTATCTGCCAACGATGGTGGTTTCTCGTCTGTTCCCACAAACAGAAGGCACGCCGTATAATCGTCGTCGATTAATTGCAATTGCCTCCTACATTTCTTCGATCAGCATTCTCAGTTGGTTGTTCCCACTCTGGATCCCTCTGACAGTAAATGCACTGTTTTGGCTAGGTGCTCTGGTCGTGCAATTTACTCTGGGATTTGGGAATTCCAACATGCAATTGATCTGGCGAGCCTACCGCAGCCAGAAAATTTTTGCCATTACCCTGCCCCGATTGCTGTTAGCTTGCACATCAGTCGCAATATTTGGTCTTTTTGCACTGACAATAAGTGCTTCGGGAAGTTACCTCTACGGTAAACCAAAAGCAGAACAGGTTATGGGGCTGACAAATATGCTTGGCACCTGGGTAGCTTGGCTTTCTCCAGGAATGTTTCTTTCATCATTTATACTTGCCTGGTACGCTTGGATTCGATCTCCATCAGGTAAAGAAATCCGCTTCATCGACCTGGAAAATGGCAGTGAGCCCACCCGCAATCATTTCGCCAGACTGGTTCGTCCCCACGGTTGGCATCTGGCGACACCTGTGACCGAAACGGACTACTGTACGATTCATGTGCGAATCGTTCATCCCGAAGCATCTCAGGCAACAGAATTCGATCCCAAATGGCCGCTGGAACTTTGTCTCGAGGATTTGAAGAATGCCGATGTTCATTTTCGACTGAAACGGCGTTATGAACTACAGGCTAGGCGAAAGTTCCTGCGTTGCACAGAAGTATTGTTCAAACAGGCAAAATCGGTACCCCGCAATGGCGCTGAAGGCTATTGGTTCGCTCCTCACCTTTGGTTTGTCGGCGGCCTGACTAGAGATGAAGCGATTTCCAGTGAAGATGAAATGGCATTTCTGGCAGAAATGATCGGCCCGCCTTACCGTGAATTGTATCCCTTGTCTGTACGGAAGTACTTTTACCATTTGCTGCGGGCAATGGAAATTGATGTCATTTTCATTGAAATTGGCATCGGTGCGGGCCCAATCATTCGAATATTCAGGCGATTATTCGAAGTTTATGATCGCACCCATCCCGCCAGACGTGCTGAAGACCTAGATTTTCGACAAATGATCAAATATCGAGTGATGTTCCACGATCTGGATGTTGAACAGAAAAAGTCGGAATCGAAATATTACGAACCAAAATTCGCACCACTTGGAAGGTTAAGGATCATGCATATCTACCGCGATAAAGGTGGCGAAGAAGAGCTGCAGGATTCTCCATTCAGTTCAGACTCTTCACCTGTGCCATTGGCGCTTGCTTGAAAGTTCTGGCAACTCGCGCAATTTCGTGTATACTGATTCACTCAACCATACAGTTGAACCTGTGCAAATAGTATTTCACAATAAATGCTGTAATTCATTGAATGGTTGAATTTCCAGCATATACGCTTGTTATCGGACAACAATGGGTGTTACCTTACTTCAGTATGCGGAATCGCTTGATCAGAGGAAACTCCCCTGGCCTTCTCCCCCTGCCCCGATTCCGGTAAAGGCGAAACCAAGTACCGCACCTGTTCCAGGTATCCGACTCGTGTTGTGGAACACATACGGAACTCTACTGAATATCGCAGGTGGGGATTTGCGTCATCAAGTTGATGATGACTTCATGATGAACATCGCGCTGGATAAAACGATCACCGAGTTTAAGATGTGGGGTTCAATGAGCAGGAAACCTGGTCAGCCTGCGGAATACATGAAAGAAATCTACAAAAAGGTATTCACAGAATTTCAATTTGCCGGTAGTGATGTGAAATTGCCGGAAATTGCTTCCCATCGTGTCTGGGAGGCGATTATTGGAAAGCTCTTCCAGAAAGAGTACAAATACGACACCACTTTCTACGGTGATCCGAACGAATTTTCGCAAAAAGTAGCCTTTTTCTTTCACCGCTCGTTACAAGGCACTGCTGCTTACCCCCACGCTGCAACGGCGATCAAAGAAATTGCGCAACTGGGCATCAAACAAGGTGTTCTCTCGAACGGCCAGGTGTTCACTTTACCCCACCTTCAGTATTGCCTGACGCAGCAATCCCCAGGATTCGATTTTCAGGCGATCTTGCAGGAACAGCATTCTGTTGTTTCATTCAAAGCTTCTGCCAGAAAACCGGAAGACAAAGTTTTCGAACAATCAATAGAAATGATTGAACAAATGGGAATATCTCCTGGTCAAGTGCTTCATATTGGCAACAGTATTCCTCGCGATCTGATGCCGGCTAAACAGTGGGGGATGAAAACGGCGTTATTTGCCGGTGATCGAACTAGTTTGGAGGCAACCAGTGATGATTTAAAACATCCTGCTTCTCGCCCCGATGCCCTGTTAACGCAGCTAATTGATATCATTCCGCTTTTGGGTCACTAATTTTTAACAGCAATGAGACACCAGCCTTTCATCGATCTTCAACCGTACTACAATGCGGCCCCGATCGCAACTCGAGAAGAGATTCGTAAGTTCCTGCCACACCGCGATCACATGGAACACCTGACTGCGGTGGTGCATTTGGATACCACCAACCACATTCTGGTGGGGTACAAGGATGTGTTGGAAGATGAGTTCTGGACTTCCGGTCACATGCCAGGCTATCCCATCCTGCCTGGCGTTTTAATGATCGAAGCTGCAGCACAACTATTGTGTTATTACGTGCTGAAAACGGGCTTGCTTTCCGATGTGCTTCTGGGTCTGGGTGGGGTTGAAAATGCCCGTTTTCGCACCAGCGTCCGCCCTGGCGAGCGACTGTACCTGCTTTGCAAGGGAAATCGCGTTGACCGTAGACAGATGAACTTTACCGCACAAGGATTTGTCAACGACAAAATGGCTTTTCAGTGCGATGTAATCGGTATGGTGATTCCTGGACAGGATTATTTGAAAATAACATCTAATGAATAGCCGCCCAAAAATATATCATATTGACTATATAAATAACATAATATATAATTGAGCGAATTATTGTGCGGCACCGCCAACGTCTTGAAATTGACCAACTTACTCCAGTGTTATTTGAAACCTCTCCTGAAACCACTGGTAGGCTGGTATGGGAACAGTTATTTGGTAACAACAATCCCATTGAAATCGAGGTGGGTTTTGGCAAAGGGTTATTTCTGCTGAATAATGCCACCCAACACCCGGAGAAAAACTACTTTGGCATTGAAATCGTGCGGAAATATCAATTGCTGACGGCCGCACGGGTAATCCATGCTGATCTTCAGAACATCCGGCTTGCCTGTGGGGATGCGAATTGTTTTCTCAGAGACCGGATTCCAGCACATAGTGTCAGCACATTGCACATCTATTTTCCTGATCCGTGGTGGAAAGCTCGCCACCGAAAGCGGCGAGTGTTTACCGTAGAATTTGTGAACCACGTCTGGCAGTCGCTATTGCCAGGTGGGCATTTTCACATTGCAACGGATGTAGAAGAATATTTTAGAGTAATGCAGGAGGTAATGCAGGAATCGAGTTCCATTTATCAACCAATTGAACTTCCAGCATTACCTGCAGGAGAGCACGAAAAAGACTTTTTGACCAATTTCGAAAGAAAATATCGCAAGGAAGGTCGGCCAATTTATCGGGCTAGTTATGTCGCATTAGTCCAAACGGTCTAATTCTGGCAGTTTGTCCTGTAACTTTTCCTGTAATTGTGTTATGGCGTTACAATACCACCGCCGGATGGTGCGAGAATCTTTACCATACATTTCAGCAATCGCTTCTTTATCGATACCGTGATAGAAAACGAGGCAAAAAATGTCCCGCTCCAATTCAGGGAGTTTCAGCACTGTTTCATGGAACGAAAACCAGTGATCGAGATCCGAATTTTCTGCAGAGGTCAAATTTTCAGGTATATTCTTAGCCACTTCGGGATCAATTTCGCGGATGTTCTGATACCACCCGTTTGCCCCTAAGTACTTTCTGGCTAAGCTTTTGAGTTCATTAGCCAACTCCCAGCTTGCCAGATGAAAAAATTCTTTTGTTGATTGGATATCTTTGCTTTTCAGCCTCCGCCAAAGCCGTTGGTGCATCATGTTCATGACATCGCCCGTTTCTTCCATCTGCCGCACAGATGGAAATCTACGAAGCATCTTTCGAGTCAAAAACTGAAGACGCACTTCAACTTGCTTGACGAGTTGATCGTAGGCAGTGTCATCACCAGCCTTTAAGCGGTTGGTGATAATGATCAATTGATTCGTATTAAACTCTTCAGACTGGTCCATGAAACCCTCAGGCTAACCAGTATTCCATCACTGAAATGGTATTGAAATGATCCTGCAATTACGAAGCGAGATCAATCGTCCCGATTGCTGTCTAGCTTCTTTTGAATCGCTTTGCGTCGCTCCTGGTCACTTTTAGAAATATCTTCCAGTTTTAACGCTTTTTTCCACATTTCGACGGCTTTGTTCGTTTGACCCAGCGCTTTATAAGTCTCGGCCAGGTGATCATAAATTTCGATGTGAGCACCGTCCTCCAGTTTGACGGCTGCTTCCAACTCCTTTAATGCTTCCTGATATTTCTTTTTCTTGAAGAGTACCCATCCCAGGCTATCCAGGTAAGCAGCATTGTCGACATCAAGATCTTTGGGCAGGTTTTCGATTGCCTTGCGTTCTTCACGATCAAATTCAATTGCCTGGCGAATCAGTTTTTCAGCATCATCAAGGCGTTTATCGTGGTCAGCCAGAGTAAAACCTAAATCATTCAGATAGGTGGGATTTTTGGGATCCTCTTTAACCAGTTCTTCCAGAATAGTAATCCCTTTGTCGAGATCTTTCATCGATACGTAAACACTGCTTAAAATGTAGCGAATTCGCTGGCCGATGCGGTCTCGCTGCTCTTTTTCCAATCGATCGAACTTCTTCAACCTGCTGAGCGAAAGTTCATAGGCTTCCGCAGCTTCTTTATATTTTTCACCTTCTCTTAACACGTCCCCTTTCAAGCGGACAAAATACCAGCCTCCACGGTCATCTTCGACGAGTCTGTCGGCGAGTGCGACAGCTTCATCAATTTTGCCTTTACGCGCCACATTCATCACCATCTTTTCCATGATGAACGGTTTCATCCGAGAGATTGGACTTTCCGGATCATCGATAGGGATTTCCAGAAATTCCTGGCAGGCTTGAATTGCTTCGTCGTATTTTTTTGTGGCAGCATAAAGGTCGATTAAAGAATCGAACACATCTACGATTTTGGATGCACTCCCCACTTTCGTAGCTTCTTCAGATGCTGCGCGGTATAGCTGAACTGCATCGTCCGACAATTTGAAGTTTTGTGCCAGTCTGCCCATTACAAAAAGTGCGTTGTAATTGATGTCGCGCTTCTTTGCCTTACTGAGTTCAACAGCAACTGGAATGAGCTTTTTACTAAGTTGTTCATCACGAGCCAGTTCCACCAGTCGTTTTGTCATCGAAGTAGTACCGGTCAAGCGATTCAATTCGAGAACGGTCTTGGTTAACTCTTCTTTGGTCGGTTCCGCACCATAAAACGTTGGAACGGTAATCAACAGCAATCCAACAACCAGCACTTTGTGCATCAAATGGCTCATCCATTACTCCATCAATTCTAACCATACAACCTTCCATTCTAACCCAAATTGCCTTTTTTGCTACACCGAAATTTCATGAGAAATGGGCAACTGGCATTTGTCACTAAATTTCCGTGCTATATTTCCTGAAAATGTTGTCAGTGAGTGATCTGAATGCCTCCCACACCGACTATCGACCGAACAATGCAGCCATTTCCAGGTGTAAAATTGCATCACCGCCTGGGTGTGGGGGCGTTTGGTGAAGTCTGGGAAGGCAGTTATGAAAGCGGCAGACGTGTTGCACTGAAGTTCATGGGTGGTAAAAATGGTGTTGTTTCACAGGAATTGAAGACAATTCAGGCACTTCAGCGAATTACGCACCCGCATTTATTGCCCACCTATCAGGTGTGCAGCATACCAAAATATATTGTCATCATCATGGAACTGGCGGATGGGAACCTGCTGGAACTCTGTCAGGTGTTTAAAGATGAATACGGTACTGGCATACCTGCAGAATTATTAGGAATTTACATGGCCCAAGTAGCATCTGCTCTGGATCATTTAAATTCGCGGAAGCATCGTTTTGATCACCGAACGGTGGGATTTGTCCATCGAGATATCAAACCGAGCAATATCCTTTTGTCTGGAGAACAGGCGAAATTGTGTGATTTTGGCTTCTGCACCCCAATTCATGCAAACTACCAGATTTGTCATGCCTCTGGAACACCAGACTTCTCCCCTCCGGAATTTTATTCGAATCAAATTACTCCGAATTCGGACCAGTATTCATTTGCAGTTACGTATTATTATCTGCGAACGGGGGAATTACCTTTCCCTGCGGTTACAAAAGCCTCTTTTTCACATCCAAGCGAACGAAAATCACCCAACCTCGGTGGTGTCAGTGCTGTGGAAGCCAAAATTCTGGAACGAGCACTCAATCCACAGCCGCAGCACCGGTGGGCTAGTTGCACCGAATTGATGCAGCAAATTTTTACTGGTCTGGGAATGACTTACCCGACAATTACCGAAAACGATGCCACCACGATGGCAACACCAGTAGAATCAATGTAAAAAATCACAGAAATAAATGAATTCTCATTAATAAATCACCCTATTCAAGTCTCCTCATTTCTGTTCATTGATTACCATGACTTCTTCTTGACAAAGATACAACTGTAAATAAATAAAGCAGTTCTTTAAGTTTCGATTTTGTAAGGGTTTCCTCTTCTATTTTTGCTGGATTTGCTATGAGCGCACCAAGCTACGAAAAAGTAACTGCCCCCACCACTGGCACAAGAATTAACCTGGAAAGTGGGCAATTTCCAGATGATCCCATCATTTGCCTTCTTCGTGGGGATGGTATTGGTCAGGACGTCAACGGTGTGCCAGGTATTACAGAATGTGCAATTCGAGTTCTGGACGCCGCAATCAGCAAATCATACGGTGGAAAGCGGAAAATTTCGTGGTTTGATGTGCACGCAGGGGATGTCGCTCGCAGTACATACTATCCCGAGGTCAAAGATGAACAGGTGGGGTCCCTTTCAGAAGAAGAACAACGCAAATTGTATATCCCTGATGACACGTTAAAGGCTTTCGAATATTACGGCGTGGGCCTGAAAGGTCCACTGACTACACCAATTGGTGGTGGTTTCCGAAGCATTAACGTGTTCTTGCGGATGCGATTCGATCTGTATTCCTGTGTTCGACCTGTGCGTTATTTTAAAGGGGTTGATGCACCCAATAAGCATGCCAGCAAAGTCGATATGTGCATCTTCCGGGAAAATACCGAAGACGTATACTGTGGGATCGAATTTAAATCGGGCAGCGAAAAAGCCAACAAGGTAATTGCTCTGTTGCGTGAAATGGGTTACCCCGCTGGTCAGATTCTTGATTCAAGCGGCATTGGCATCAAGCCGATCAGCCCGGAACGAACCAAGCGTCTGGTTCGCATGGCGATTAAATATGCAGTCGACAAAAAGTTGCCAAAAGTGACCCTGGTGCACAAAGGCAACATTATGAAGTTTACCGAAGGTGCCTTCAAAGATTGGGGTTACGAAGTCGCCAAGACTGAGTTCCGAGATCAGATCGTCACTGAAGACGAAGTTTGGAATGGCGCAAGTGCAGATGGGAAAATTCTCATAAATGACCGTATTGCTGACAGTATGTTCCAGCAGATTCAACTTCGGCCTGACGAATATTCCGTTGTCGCTACGCCAAACCTGAACGGTGACTATCTTTCCGACGCAGTTGCCGCACTGACTGGCGGGATTGGACTGGCAGCTGGTGCCAATATTGGCGATAAAGCAGCAATGTTTGAAGCCACCCACGGTACAGCACCGAAGTACACTGGCAAAAACATGGCAAACCCGGGCGCAGTGCTGCTTTCCGGCGTGTTACTATTAGAATATCTCCGTTGGTTTGAAGCTGCAGAACTCGTGAATCGTGCGGTTGAAAAGACTTTTGCAGAAAGTGAAGAAATTGCCCGCAGTGGTGCTGGCAAGAAGTTATATGTGACTTACGATATTGCCCGCCAATTCCCGAATTATACAGACAAAGATGGGGCCAGCAGCAGTGAATTCGCAGATCGCATTATTCACCATCTCGGGTAATCTCGCCACCTCACTTTGTTAATCTCTTACTGGGTAGTAATTCAGGTCGATTTCGCATACAGTTTTCCTGCGATCCATTCCCCACCTATAATTATTCATGAGCAAAAAGCTTATCCAGTTGATCGTTTTAGTAATCTTCGGTGGGTCAGCATTTTACTTTCTGTCCACCACAAACTTTTGGCATCAGATCATGGGACACACACGTGGTACACCGGTCAGAATTGGCAAACCTGCTGCAGGTCGCCTGGAATTAACTGAAGAAGAATGGAAGATTCGCTTGCCACCTGAAGCCTTCCGGGTTGCACGGCAGGAAGGAACAGAGCGAGCTTTTACTGGTGCCACCTGGGATAACAAAAAGCCTGGGGTCTACCAATGCGTTTGCTGTCAGCAACCGCTGTTTTCATCAACTACGAAGTTCGATTCAGGGACAGGTTGGCCCAGTTTCTGGGCCCCCATTGACGAGGAATCTCTGTCGCTATACGAAGACCGTGGGCTCTTCATGGTGCGTGTCGAAGTGCTATGCAGTAGATGCGATGCCCACCTGGGCCACGTTTTTGACGATGGCCCCGCGCCCACCGGTCTGCGGTATTGCATGAACTCTGCCGCGATGCATTTTGTTGAAGAAAAGTAAGAAGGACAAACAGAAAATTCAGCAATCAAATATTTGTCTGATCATTATTTTTGAAGAGTTGTAAAAATAATTTTGTTCCACGTAAATGCTTGTCTGTAAATAAGTTACGGCGATGAAATATTGTATTTTCACCAGCATTTTCAAGAAAAAACGCTTCGTATCTCACAGTCGTGGTAATATTATATGTGAAACAGTGTCCACGCTCACTGCACTGTTTTTGATGGTGTTGTGCCACAGATTGCAATTACGGTTTGCACTTGAACAGCATTTGTGGCACAATAACCGTGTGAAGTAAAACAGATTTGCAGAACAGTGTTATCCGCAAAGCATGAGAACCAACCTCAGTGCGGTACCTTTAGTGATCGGTTGAACTTCCAACCTCCCTCCCCAATGTGCATGTTCGCATCAGGCCTTTGTCGATTTTGTGAAAGGATGAACCTTACCTATGAAGACGATCCAGATTACTTTTCTGCTGACATTTCTGATCGCTTCCGCGTTATCAATCACCTTTGGACAGGACGCACCGATCAGCCTTGAGTCTGCGAAAGTTCAGGGGCGAAAAAATTCCAGCTATCTTACGACAGCGAATCCAGCATCGAAAGACGCTGGTGGGATCCCACTTGCAAACATTGCACAGTACAAGAAAAGTGTTCTGCCAATCCTGACAAAGAGCTGCCTGCACTGCCATGGACCTGAAAAAGCCAAGGGCAGGCTGAGGATTGATCAACTCAATCCCGACTTGCTTGCTGGTCCAGATGTCGAACGTTGGCGAGAAGTTTATAACGCCCTCAGTAAATCGGAAATGCCACCAGAAGGCGAACCAGCACTTGCTCACGCAAACAAGAGTCAGGTTGTGGAATGGCTAAGCGATGAACTGAACAAGGCGTCCATTGTTAGGCGAAACAGCAAAGAACACTCTTCCTTCCGTCGATTGACGAAGTACGAGTATGATTACGCCCTGCAGGATCTGCTTGGTTTGCCCTACTCTTTGGCAAGCAAGTTACCACCGGAAGCAAAAACAGAAGATGGTTTCCAAAACAGTTCCGAACTGTTACAAATTTCGGCAATGCAATTTGAAACCTATCGCGAACTTGCACTCAAAGCACTGAAACGGGCTACGGAAAGCGGGGAAAAACCAGCACCGGTTACCTACATCATTTCGATGCAACAGGAGTTCGAAAAGGCAATGCAGGTCAAGAATGCCAATATTGAAACAAATCAGGACAAGCTTAGAAACAGTCAACATCTGTGGGATCGGGCAACTGGCAGGGGGATCGGTTTAAGATCGACAAGATCGTTGTTCAGCCCGCTGCCCGTTTCAAAGCCTGTGGTGGGCCAAGTGCCTGACTCTCCAGTAGTTCTGGTACTGCCAGCTTCCAACGAATTAAAACTTGATCTGGATCGTTTTTTGCCAGATGAAGGGAACATGAGAGTTCGAATTCGAGCGGGTCGGTCGTCGATGGATCCCGACCAATACGCGAGCCTTCGTCTGATGTTGAGTGCCCACACCAGCAATAATGCCAACTTCTCCCAGGTCATCAGTCAACATGATATACCTGTGAAAGCAGCAGCTGATCAGCCCGAGGATATTCACTTCGATGTCCCCCTGGGCGACATCCAACGCAACCCGTTTCGGAAGCTGAAGACCTCCTTCCCCAGAAAGAACGAATTTCTGCATATCAGGAATATTTCCAACGCTACTGGCAGAGATCGTCTGAATCTATTGATCGACCATATTGAGATTACTGCACCATTTTTCGAGCAGTGGCCTCCGAAAACCCACACAAACATCTTTATCGAGAGCCCAAATAAGAACGATGAAAAACTCTACGGACGAGAGGTTCTGAATCGTTTCCTGAGACGTATCTGGCGCCGACCGGCTACTGCACAGGAAGTTGATAAATTCATGGGCCTTTTTGCAAAGTACCGTCCTGAATTTACCACTTTTGAAGACGCGATGGTGGAAGTGCTGGCAACTGCACTTGCCACACCAGAATTCCTGTACCTGACGCAACGAGCTGTTAAACAGCAACATTCCCCAGGGATGATCAGCGAGTTTGAGTTTGCAAGCCGCCTGGCAATCTTTTTATGGGCAAGTATACCAGATGATGAACTGTTGACCCTTGCAGAACAAGGGAAGCTGCGAATGCCAGAAATATTGACTCAACAAATAACAAGAATGTTGGCTGATCCACGTTCGAAGCGGTTTTCGCGGCACTTTGTTGAACAGTGGCTGGGACTGGACGGGTTGAATAGTGTTACCCATGTTCCGGCAACACTGCGGGAGGACATCCAGGAAGAGCCGATTGCATTCTTTGAAGAGGTCCTTCGTCACAACCACAGCATCATGGATTTTATTCATTCGGATTATGCTGTTGTCAACGAACGGCTGGCTGCCCACTACGGAATGCCCAAGGTTTATGGCCCGCATTTTCGCAAAGTACCCATAACTCCTTCCGTGCATCGAGGCGGCATATTAACTACCGCAGCAATTCTATCAATGAATTCTGATGGCAAAGATTCGCACCCATTGAAACGTGGTGTCTGGATGCTGAACCGCATTCTGCACGATCCCCCACCGCCGCCACCAGCAGATGTGCCGGAAGTGGATCTGACAAACCCGGAAATTCTGAAAATGACTTTGAAAGAACGTATAGCAGATCATCGAAACAAAGCTGCCTGTGCATCATGCCATTCGAAAATTGATCCGTGGGGAATCGCTTTCGAAAACTACGATGCTTTAGGAATCTTCCGAACGCAAATTCAGAACAAACCTGTGGATGCTACTTCTGAACTATTCAACAAGCAAACCCTTGCTGGGATGGATGGGCTCAAACGATATCTGCTGTTGGATCGCCAGGATCAATTCGCCAGAGCAATGGTGCATAAACTTACTGCTTATAGCATTGGAAGGCCGCTTACATTTGGCGATCGTGCTGAGATTGACGAGATTACCGCCCAATTCCGAAAGCGTGGTGACGGCTTACATGATTTACTCTTCCTGATCATCAACAGTAAACTTTTTAACTCTTAAACGGGACCGAGGAGATGGAGATGAATAATCAGTCGTTCAACAGGCGTACGTTTCTGCGTGGAACAGGTCTGGCTCTTGCTTTGCCATGGTTTGAAACATTTGCCAAAGCCGCCCCCACAAACGATGAAACACCAAAACGGTTTGTCAGTATTTACCACCCTGATGGCGTGGGATTACCACTCAAATCGGATCCTGCGTGGAAAGATTGGAGCTGGTTCCCACGAGGTGGCGAAAAAGATTTTGAATTGACCAAAGTGCTCGATGTCCTCCAACCACTACGAAGCGACATTACGATCTATTCTGGTTTATCGCACCCCGCGGCTCGGCAGGTGCATGGCCACTCCAACGCCGATCAGTACCTGACAGGTGCGGCAATTGGTGGTTCCGGCCCTTATCAAAATTCGATTTCTGTGGATCAGGTTTTTGCGGAGTATGCGGGTAACTTCACACGACATTCATCGCTGGTCATGTCGACAAATGGGGGAATTGGCGGTCCACGTGGGGCCCAAACTCAGTCCTTTAACCGTGAAGGAAGGCCAATCCCGGCAATGAATAAACCGAAAGAAATTTTCGACATGTTGTTCGTTACCAGCAACAAAGATGCTGCAGCAAAGCTGGCGAGAAGTAAAAGTGCATTGGATCTCCTTATTGAACACACGCGATCACTGTCTCGAGAGCTTTCCAGCAAAGATCAAGAAACGCTGAAACAGTATCTTGATGCGGTTCGCGATACTGAATTGAAACTCAGCAAAGCCCAGAAATGGATTGACACTCCTGTTCCCAAAGTTGATACACGCAATTTGCACCTCGATGCAGAACCTAAAGAAGCACGATTGTATTTTCAGACGATGTACGAACTGATTTATCTGGCCTTTCTCAGCGATTCCACTCGAGTAGCAACATTCCAGTTGGGGCGGGAAAATGGCGAAGGTCCCCACGATCTACTTTCGCGTGCGGTTGGTCTTGGCGGAGCCCATGGTTTGACGCACGAAGTCAAAAAGCCGAATGGCTGGAAGAACCTTGGCACCTATAATCGGTACCAAGCCGAAGAATTTGGTCGGTTTGTCCAGCGATTGAAAGATACCCTGGAACCCACTGGTAAAGGCACAATGCTCGACAACACCTTTGCAATGCATGGTTCAGCATCCAGTAGTTTCCACCTGTCCCGAAATTACCCCATCATTTCAGCAGGCGGGAAAAATCTCGGGTTCACCAATGGCCGCTATCTGAAGTTTGGCAAAGGAAATGAAGACAATCAGGCTGGTGCGGGTATTGTCACTGATGCTGGCTGGCAAGGTAAAGTAGCCGTGGAAGAACTACCACTAGCGAAGCTATTCGTCACCATTCTGCAAAGACTCGGTATTGAAACCGATTCATTTGCTGGATTCCACGGCACTTTAACCAGGGTATAAGATTAAAGTGTCAGCAAGCACAATTTGTGTACAAATTGATAGTTTGTAAAAGAAAGTGAGCCTAGCAAACGGAAGTGAAAAACGGAGAGGGCGGGATTCGAACCCGCGGATAGGTTTGACCCCATCGCAGCTTTAGCAAAGCTGTGCTTTCGACCACTCAGCCACCTCTCCAGTGACTCAATCGTTCAATTATCCTACATTACAAACAATGATTGGCAAGTAGTATTGCAGGTTCACTTCCTAAGTAGATTTTTCGGATTTATTTTTGGTAAACGAGAGCTGATTTCTGGTATTGATGAAGAGATTTTTCATTTTCTTGCTTTTCAATTACCAGCAAAAAGTGCATAATCGTTACTGGTTCAATCGAGGATGAGTTGGATTTATGAAGAGATTATTGCTGATTATTCTTTTGCTGAACTGCAACTACGGTTTATCGCAGGAGGAGATTACACCAGAAATGCTTCAACCTGGTGTTATCGCCACATATACCGGTGGAAAATCGAAAACGACTGTTCATCAGGTGCATTCTCACATCCGACTCCTGTTGGAAGAAAACGAAACGCCCCATCCACGAATGAACGATACCACAGGCACCTACACTTGGAATGGATACGTGAATGTGGTGCGTACTGGCGATTACCTTTTTGAAGCGGCGCTTCTTGGCGCTGTTGAAGTAAAGGTGGATAACCAGGTTGTTTTGAAAGCAAACAATCGAAGTGCAGAGAATCCGATTGTTAGTGGCAAACCGGTTCGCCTGGAACCTGGCATTCTGCCGATTCAGGTGACCTTTCAACGCGATCTTTCAGTAGCACGTCTGGAATTGATGTGGACTCCCCCAAGAATGCCTCGAGAAAATATCCCACATCAGTTTCTTGGTCACACACTTAAACAATCGATTGAATCAGTTCAGAATGATCTTCATGTTGATCAGGGACGTCTGCTTTTTGAAGAGTTATCGTGCGTAAAATGCCATCAATCGACAAATGAAATTCAGAATCTGACCACCCGCAGTGGGCCAAACCTCAGCAAGGTCGGGAGTCGAGTTCAGCCTGATTGGATGGTAGCCTGGATCACAAATCCGGAGAAACTTCGTCCAAATACGACAATGCCGAACTGTTTTGAAGATACAGAACTCGGAAAAATGGAAGCGTACGCAGTTTCAAGTTTTCTAATGGCAAACACTGGCAACTATTCTAATGCCCCGAGTGGTAAAAATCCGAAAGATGATGCCGCGGCAAGAAACCGTGGACAACAACTGTTCATGAAAATTGGTTGCGCAACCTGCCACCAGTCGAATAATTTTCCAGAAAAAACAACTGGGCATGAATCGCTTTATTCCGTGCCGAAAAGGTTTTATGAGTTAGGGAACCTGTGGAGTAAAACGAATGCAAAGGAACTGGCTGGATTTCTGTTAAAGCCCTCTGCTTTACACCCAGATACTCGAATGCCAGAGCTGTCGTTAACCCCACAGGAAGCAAACGATATTGCACGGTTTTTGACAGATAGTTCCAGCAAAAAGCCTGGTTTACCAGCGTTCAAAGCACCAGATACCCCGCCGAAAGACTTACTGGATAAACTCACGAAAGAAAATCAGTTGCAAGTTGATCCTGCAATCCCAGCGAAAGATCAGTGGGTCTCGATCGGTAAGTCGCTCTACACCAGTCGAGGGTGCGTCAATTGCCACCAGATCGATCAACAGAAAACTCTCCCGTTACTTCGAACCAGTTCCCTTCAGGATCTGGTTGGTAAAACTACAAATGGCTGTCTGAGTACTGAAGCCAGTCATGCTGGACCGAATTATCGATTATCCCCACAGGATCGTGCCCGCCTGACCAGTTTTGTGAGCACGGCAAAAGTGGTAACAGCACCAATTTCTGCTTTCCATGATGCAGCGATTTCACTGAAGCGATTTAACTGCACTAATTGCCACGAACGAGATGGCAATGGTGGGCTAACACTCGAATTAGCCGACCAGATGAAAATGCTGGAAAAGGCAGAAAACGTCGATGATATCAAGCCGCCCCTGCTTACCGGAGTGGGGCATAAAATGCTCACCCCCTGGTTGAAAGAGGTACTGGTGAATGGTGGTAAGTCCCGACCATGGATGAGTTTGCGAATGCCACAATTTGGTGAAAAAAATGTCGGACGGTTAGTGAAAGGACTCGCGCATATCGAAGGCATCGCAGAGGAAAGCCGCACCAAAGAAGTTAAACTGACTGCCGAAAAGATTGAAGTGGGTCGATTGATGCTGGGTAAGCTGGGGCTGGGGTGCATCAGTTGCCACGATATTGCAGGTATTCCAAACACTGGAACACGTGGACCAGACCTTGCAAATACAGTACAGCGTGTTCGATATGAATGGTACCGGCAATGGCTGGAAGTGCCACAGCGGATGGCACCTGGAACACGTATGCCACAAGTATTCATCGATGGCGTTTCCACGTTTACCAAAGCTTATGAAGGAAAGCCAGAACTGCAGGCAGAAGCAATGTGGGCATACATGTCCCTGGGTAAGAGCATGAAATTACCAGAGGGTCTGGAAACGCCAAAAGGCTTGGTGCTGAAGGTAGGATCCCGCCCCACAGTTCTTCGAACATTTCTGCCAGAGGCGGGCAATCGTGGCATCGCAGTTGGCTATCCCGGTGGGATGAACATTGCGTTCGATGCAAATCGTTGTCGGCTCGCTTACGCCTGGTCAGGAAGTTTTGTGGATGCAAACCCTGTGTGGAATAATCGTGGGGGACGTCCTGCCAATATTATGGGGCCGAAAATCTGGCAGGCACCATCGGCAACCCCGTGGTCAGGCAACAACAGTCTGATACCACCCGAGTTTGAAAAAAGGGCTAATGATCCTGCATTTGGTGCTGATATGCCAGCATTGCAACTATTTACTGGCGAAAAGAAAGTTCAGTTCGATGGTTATGAACTTGATGAGAATGGCTATCCTACTTTCTCATACCAGGTACTCGATGGTGAATCACCGCTGAGTGTGCAGGAAACTCCCCGCCCAGCGAAGTCATTCGCGAATGGAATTATTCGCACCTTCAAATTAACTACGAAAGGTGGCTGGTTTGAAGCAGCGGAAAGTTCCGAATTGCCACAGGTGGTGCTGAAGGATGGTAGTGTGGAAAGCATTACGATGACTGGTGACGAAACGAATATCCCACTGACAAACGGACTGATTGTGAAATCAGGTGAAGGGAATATTTTACTGAAAATACAGGGTGATAAGCTTCCGGAACAATGGCGTATTGTGAAAAAATCGGCAACTAACTACCGAATCCTGCTTTATTTTCCTGCCACCGAGCAAACAACTTACAACTTCCGCCTTGGAAATTGGAATTTGCCGAAGGTAAATAAAGAATTAATTGAAGGGTTACAGCCATGATCTTATTCCTGCGGCATCTGATCTCGATATTCTTATTTGCACTATTTTGCAAAATGGCAGTTCCAGGAAATGCCGCAGATCCTACGAAAAAAGAAGTAGTCGAAACGATCGCCAAAGCGACAGCATACTTTACCAAACATGTCGAAAAGCATGGTGGCTATGTCTATTTTTATTCACTGGATCTCAGCACAAGATATGGTGAAGGAATTGCACAACCCGATCAAATCTGGGTGCAGGCACCAGGAACACCGTATGTGGGAATGGCCTATCTCGCAGCCTGGGAGGCGACACGTGACCCGCAATACCTGAAAGCGGTAGAAAGGGTCGCGCTTGCACTTGTATATGGCCAACTTAAATCTGGCGGTTGGACGAATTCCATTTCTTTCTCCCCTGCAAGCGGACGAACTGCTGCTTATCGTAACGGGATGGGAACAGGGCGAAATTATTCCACTTGGGATGATGGTATCAGCCAACTGGCGATTCGCTTTCTGTTAAAAGCAGATGTCGCCCTGGAGCATAAACACCCAAAGATTAATGATTCATTGAATTATGCATTGTCTGCAATGCTGGCTTCCCAGTTTCCGAATGGTGCTTTCCCCCAAGGGTGGCAGGGAAAAGTAGCTGAATACCCCGCAAAGAATGCGACATTACCTTCGGAACGATGGCGAACTGAAGGGAAAATCAAGAATTACTGGGATTTATACACTCTGAACGATAATCTAGCTTCGCAAATGTTCCATACCCTGAACGAAGTATACCAGCAAACTCAGGACAAAAAATACCTCCAGGCGATTCAGCAGCTCGGAAATTTTCTGATCTGTGCACAGCTTCCTGCACCACAACCAGCCTGGGCACAACAATACAATTACGAGATGGTACCAGTGTGGGCCAGAAAATTTGAACCACCAGCAATTGCTGGAAGCGAATCCCAGGATGTGATTGAAACTCTGTTACGAATCTCCATTGTTACCCAAGATAAGAAATATCTGGAACCGTTTCCCAAAGCGTTAAAGTACTTGCAATCTGTTGAATTACCCGATCAATTACTGGCACGATATTACGAATTTGGCACTAACAAGCCGTTGTATTTTGTTCGAACTGGGAATCTGTACGAACTCACATACAAAGATGACCAGTTGCCCTCCCATTATGGATGGAAAACCCGTTCCAAGCTAAAGAATCTGCAACAATTGTATGAACAATGTTCTGCAGGCAAGAATCCATTTTTATCATCCAAAAGAGTTACTGCCATGGATGCACAAAAATTAATTAAAAATTTGGACTCTCAGGGACGGTGGGTTGACGTAGCGAATGGTGAACAACTTGTTGGGCAGACGAAAATGGCGAAAGGTACTGTTTATCTGAGTTCCGAAACATTTGCAGATAACATCAACAAACTGGCAACGTATCTGAAATCAATCGACTGATGATTTTAGTTTTAATTTCGGGCGAATCGGTTCATCCATGATTTCGCTCAAATGCAAATCTTCGCTAGTCTGATTAACTTGATGAGTTCCGGAATCGCTTTTGTAAATGGAGGCGTTTGCTGCCAGACAATCGGATAAATCCAAACCATCTTTCGGTCGCCGAGAAACGTCGCGATGGAGACAGGCTTCCAGCAATTGAATTTGTGATACAGGCAATTGAAACTGGGATAAGTCTTCAGCCAGTTTACCGTTTTCCCGCGGTATCGCAGTCGGGTCGTTGCAAAGCATCTGATACCAGATCATGCCGATGGCATACACGTCATCTTGTGGTACCGGGGCATGGCCATCACGTAGTTGTGGGGAAAAATACAAGTAACTGTTACTCCCTCTCTGCCCACGACGTAACATCTGCACAACTGTTGGGGCCTGTAATGAATCTGGTAAAGCGATCCCCGACCAACCAATATCAGAAATCCAGGCAGTTACCCTACCCCGATCCCGTGGCATGATAAACACATTACTTGGTTTCAGCCCGCAATGCACAAACCTAGGGTTAATCTGGTGCAATTTTCCAATGATTCGAGAAATGCGTCGCACGATCATCGAAATATCACTGATGCTTGGTTTGTTATGTCGCCAGCGGAATTCGTTCATAATGCTGACGAGGTCGTAACCGGGCATCTGAACGTATTCAAAACATGGATTTTCACAATCCAGAAAAACCGAACGCAGCGGGACCAACCCCTGGATAAAATCGAGATCCAGAATTTGCTGGATGTAATCCAATTGATTCAGCATCCGTCTCGATAACTTCTTATCAGTACAGAATTTCATTGCTGCTGGAGACAGTTCCGGCTGCTGGTCGTCGTAAGACTCCCATATTTCACTGTGGATACCCAGGCCGCGCAATCTACGCAATTCCCAATTATCCAGATTCAGCGGTCGATCCCACTCCTGATAGAACGAAAGCCGATCTGGCAAAAGTGGCAGTAATTCTTTATGGTCTGTAACTTGAAAGGATTCTGGAACCGATATGCCATCAACATCGCCAGAACGTCGAAATACCTGGCGACACACTATTGGAATCAATTGGAGATAATCGCGAACAGTATCGTGGAACTCATCTGGTATCGGTGGACGAGATACCATCAGGCAGTCCTGAATCAGCAAGTCGATTGTCGTGGGAGAAGAATAAATCAGCTCACGAAATGTTGCCCGAAACTCATTGGCAGACATTTTCTTAACAATATTCTCATAAATAACTTTGCAGACTTGCAACAGGTGGTCTTCAAATGGGACAAATTTGGCGAGAGATGCGCTAGCGTGCAGATTCAGCGTTTGAGAAATAACGGATAATACGTGATCGATCTTTGCCATGTGGGTGCAAGTAAGTACTCAAACGGTGACGATGCACAGTTTTGTACAGTTTATCACACTTTTTCATTTTGTGTCGGAAAAAAGGAACTTTTGGTATAAGGAAGCATGTACAGCAAACAAAAATGAGGGATCACTCATTTTTCTCTTTGATTTATCGTTTTGGTACATTGCTAGAATAATTATCTTGATGAAATGGAAGGAGAGGCGGTATCGTGCATTCCCAAAATGATTCAGAAGTAGAATCGAAACGCGATGTATTGGTTGGGAATCGAACAATCCCCTGGATGGTGAGTGGGTTAGAGCAGGAATACTGGCAATTACACCAATCGTCTGGTTTTATTGACTGTTCACACGCACAATGGGTGAAACTTTCTGGCAGGGACGCTGCTGCCTTTTTACATAATCTCAGCACCAATGACATCATGGGTTTATCGGATCAACATTGGTGCACCACGTTTTTTTGCGATCATCGTGCCAAAACATTATTTTTCTGTGAAGTTTATAAGAAAATTTCTAAAGAAGGTTCGATATTTGAACTGAAGATTGATGCTCCTTACGCACCAGAACTGTTTGCACATCTGGACAAGCACCTGATTTCGGAAGTCGTCACTATCGAAATGTTGAATCCACCTCGAGCTGTTTTTCTCATTTGTGGTGCCACCGCGGGGGCATGGATTGAAGAAAATCTCGGAGTTCCGGCAGAACAATTGCCTCAGCGCCAGATAATTGAATCCAAAATCGCCGACATTCCGGTATCTCTATGCACTGATTCCCGGCTGGGCTTTCCAGGTATCGCGATTCATGTCAGCGAAGAGTTTGCAGGCCAGCTGATTCAGTTGTTTCGAGACAACTTTCTTCCGCAAATTGGGTTGAAGTGCTACGATACCTGTCGTCTGGAAGCAGGAATGCCTAAGTTAGGCAAGGATTTTGACAATAACAGATTTGTTATGGAAATTGGGCGAGCCCTCGAAAGCGTCAGTTATTCCAAAGGCTGCTATCTTGGACAAGAGCCGATCGTTATGTCTCGGGACCGCACGGGATTTGTGAACCGCTCCTGGGTATTAATGAAAGCAATCTCATCAATTGAAATCCAACCACAATCGGAAGTGATTTCTGAAGAACTGGCGCCAATCGGAATAGTGACTTCGACTGCCTGGTCACCAGGGCTCGATGGATGGATTGTCGGTGCTTACCTGCGCAGAGGATTCCAGAATGCTGGAACCAATGTAAAAATAAGGTCAGGAGATTCGGAAATTGAAGCGAGCGTTCTGGGCACTGTGGCAGGGAATAAACGAATAACAATGTGATCAATCATCATCCTGGCTTTTCTTACGTAGATACAACAAGAGACCGATTAAGCCTCCCAAGACTACTACCATGATAATGATCCACATCACGAAGTTCTCTTGAATCCACGTCAGCATTTCATTTCTCCAAAAGAGATTAAATTAAACAACTTTGTGCTACGCTGTACATTACAACTTAGCAAACGAGTCTTCCCTGTATTACAAACTACAGTCATTGGCAACAAGCGTCTATGGTATGTGGTGGAAAACTTGTTCTTTTGCAGATTTTCACAGAACAAACCCAAAAATGATCCCGTTTTCATCATATTTTTTTCTAATTTTGAAAAGAAAAAGCTTTAAGATGTATGCGTCTCAAGGAAACAAACTGGGCACAAAATCGCCCATTTCAATGGATGATTCAATCGAGATATTACGCACGCGATTTCTGTAAGTTACTTTCCGCTAGTTAGTTACATCGAACCAACTTACTACAACTGGATGATTATTTTGATCTTGATCGAGGGGTAAATCTCGTTTATTCTCGAAAAATGATGCGAACCGTAATTGTCATCGTCTTCACAATCGTATTATCTGGGTGCAGTACAGCACCAATCGCCAATGTACTGGATTGGGCAGCACCCGGGCCTGCGCGTCCCGATCCATTTCAACCGGGAACAAACGGGCCTGCACCGCCCAAAATCCCACCAGTACCCTTTCCAAATGAAAATGGACCTGAACCACCCCGCCCGGGTGCTGATTTTGTACCCAGCAGTAATGGAGGTAACAAAGATATCAGTGTGCCACCTCCGCTAAGTGATGACCCGCCAGGTCCGGTTCCAGGTTGGAATGATCGCAACAAACCGCCCCCGACCCGTTAATTTTTCCAGTCTTATCAGTAGAATTTCAATTTGTGTTGTTTCGACAAGTTTTTCTCTCCGAGATTTGAAAATGAAACTGCGTCAATTGTTGAGCACTTTTTGTGTTGCACTGCTTGGGCTGAGTTCTGTTTCTTGCAGCAAGAATTCAGATTCTGCCAAAATAAAAGTCGCGATTATCACCAACAATCCAGAAGATTTCTGGAACATTTGTGAAGAAGGCGCCAAAACAGCCGCAGCCAAAGAAGGCGTTGAACTGATTTTCCGCCGGCCAGAAAGAGCTGATGTTGGAATACAGCGTGATATGGTGAACGATCTTGTTAATCAGGGAGTTTCCGGCATCGCGGTGAGCGTGATTAATCCTGTGGAGCAAGCTGAAAGTTTGCGACTCGTGGCAGATAAAGTGAATTTACTTACCATGGATAACGATGCCCCCAAAAGCAATCGAAAATGTTATGTGGGAACCGATAATTATGAAGCTGGTAAAGCTGTTGGGCGTCTGGTGACTGAAATTATGCCCGAAGGAGGCACAGTTGCCATTTTCGTGGGAGAAATTGCCCAGGCAAATGCTCAAGAGCGATTTCAAGGAACTTTAGACGGGATTACTGGCAAGAAAGGAACAAAACCCACAGAGCTGGGCAAATACAAACTTTACAAGAACGAAGCAATTACTGATGGGTCCAAACCTGCAGAAGCCCTGAATAACGCCAATAATGCACTGGCTATCCTGGCTGAAACCGAAAAAAATATCTGTATGGTCGGATTGTGGGCGTACAACGCCCCAAAATGCCTCGAAGCCGCCAAATCAAAAGGTTTGCAGGGCAAGATTAAAATTGTCAGCTTTGATGAATACGAACCCACCCTCGAAGGAATTAATGAAGGTCTCATTTATGCCACTGTGGTGCAGGATCCGTATTACTTTGGCTACCGATCAGTTGAAATCCTTGCTGCATTGGCACGCGGGGATGAATCCAAGCTGGCAAATGGACCGGTAGCCCACCGAATTGTGATGAAAACCGCCAGTAAAGACCCTGTTACAGGTGAACAACGTCTCAGTGTAAAGGAATTCCAGGACGATTTTGCCAAAAAGCTTGGGAAAACCAAGTAAATCAGGAGGCACCGATCACTTCGATCACCGCAACCGTCACGTTATCGTCCGCACCGGCAGCCATGGCAACACTTAACATGTAATTGGCCATTTTTTCCACCGTCCACGCTTCTGAAAGGATCGCTTCGAGCACAGAATCGTTTACAACACCAGTCAATCCATCACTACATATTAACAGGCGATCTCCTGGCTGGGTGGTAAATTGATGAATGTCTGGAAAAATCGCCGGTCTACCGCCGATGGCCTGTTCCAACTCCGAACGTCTCGGATGGTTCAATGCTTCTTCAACAGTCAATTGACCATTGATCAGCATCCGGTTGACGCGAGTCTGATCGGTGGTAATTAAAGTCAGTTTCCCATTCCGATAGTGATAGACTCTGCTGTCACCCACATGTCCCACAACGGCGATTTCGTTGTCAAGAATTAACGCTTCAAGCGTACACCCCATACCTGCGGAACCAGTGCTGTTACCCGTTGCCAACACTTCCATGTTGGTGGCTTCAATCAACGAATAGAGCTTTGTTGCATATTGTTCCTGAACGTGTTTGCCAGTGGGGATCTTCGAATCGGGAGCCACTAGTTTTGCGGTATTATTCTCTGAAGCAACGCTCGCAGCCAGAATGTCTTCAGGATTTGTCTGTTGCTCAGCAGCTCTACTGGTAATTCCTAAATCACGGGCAAGTTCAGTGCGGATTTTATCAACGGTAATGCGTGCAGCAACTTCCCCACTTGCCATCCCTCCCATGCCATCCGCCAGTACGACAATCGCGCGCTCTCTTTGGGTTGCATGACGATGAACCTGCTCGATCATGACTCCCACTGCATCTTCGTTGCCGGAACGCACCGTGCCAATGTTCGTTGCGGTAGCTATCGCAAAATGATGTCGACAGACTTCTAGCTCGCAAGTTTGCAATGCTTCGAGCAACTCCGAAAAACCGGTGGGATCGATTGACTTTTGTGCTGGCGTGGGAAAACGCCGTGGAATGGTTGGAAACAGACATTTCGTCATGATCCGCATCCATTCCGGCATCGTCATGGCAGTAGCGTTCAGCAATGGAACAAAAGAATCTTCCTGAATCATTTCGTGGATCGCATCCAGACCACACGAGAGTCTAGCAAAAAGCATGCCAAAAGCATAAATTCCGGCTCGAAAATCAGCTAATTGTGGAGATTCCAACAATTCAGGAGCCAATTCGATGACTTTTGGTGGTTGATAGCCTTCTGGAATCGGTAAAGGCACCAATGAAGACAAATCCCACCAAATCAGGCGTCCTGCTTGATCAACCAGAAACATCTCTGGTCGGAGAAGTGGGCATAACACTCCGACGCCAGCAAATTGTTGCAAAGTCCGAACGATAGCCATTAACCAGCGAAATTTGGTTGACCATGGCGTTATTGGTGCTGCCCATGCACGATCAAGCGGAGTACCTTCAGGAATTTGCTGTAAGAGGTATTGTGCGTGTGGGGACGTGTGGTGTTGGTGAATTGGCAGGCACAATTCTTTACCAGCTGTTTCGACAATTGCCTTTTCCCACTCAATACTCGGCCATGGTACGGGCGGAAGAAAGGATTTTGTCACCATTAAGGTGGCATCGGAAACAACCAGTGACCGGGTAGGAGTGTGGGGTGCCTGTAAACTGGCCTCAATCTCTTCGGTAGCAGAAAAATGCCCTGCCTGTTCAACAAGCATTAAATAGTGGCGATTATCACTATCTTCAGCCGGTTTCGTCACCATTCGAGCGGTGTGCCCGTTACTGCCCAGGTATGTTGCAATGATATGGTTGGTGTTTCCAAATGAAATCAGTTGATTCTGTTCGAATGTTTGACCTGGAACAGGGGTTTTCTCAAAAAACTGCTTGAGAAAATTACCAAAACTGGTGCTGACGTTTGTCGGGAGTGGTTTCGCCATAAATGAAAAACGTTCTGACTTAAGTGATTTTACCTAAAGAACTTAACTCAATTTACCCAATTTTACTTCGAGTACAAGGGTACCCAGGGTAATCTGATCTCCCACATGTAAGGCAATGGAACTACCCTGGGGTAACATTTCGCCGTTCACCAATGTTCCATTTAAACTGTTCAAGTCTTCGATTCGCAAATCGTTCCCCCGCCGAATGATCAAGGCGTGTCGACGTGAAATTAATACCTCTCCTGGCGTTTCGAAACCACTCAAGTCGATGTCAAACTGACTTCCACGCAACCGACCCAGATGAGTTGGACCGTCTGTCAGTTTGAACTCATGCTGGATCGTTTGTGGGGACACCAGGACAAGTTGGAAGTCCGCCACTTTAACGGTGGAGGGTTCATCTTCGTAATACTTAGTTACTTCTGCAGTGTCTTCGATTAGCGTGGGGCTGATTTGCCACGGCACGACCATTTCTATTTCCGTTTGATCTGGTGTATTCCCACTCATTGGTTCTTTTCACGTATGTCCAAATCTTGTTACAGTACGATAGAACATGCCTGACGGTTTTTACAAAAAAGCTATGAGTTAGCAGGAACTATACCAAGATAACAATAATTTTCGCATGTCACATGAAAAAGCGGTCGGAATTGTCGTTCGTTGCACCGATTGGAGTGAAACCAGTCGGATTGTCACCCTTTGGACAAGAGAATTTGGGAAGATTCAGGCAATTGCAAAAGGTGGGCGAAGACTGAAATCTAATTTTGAAGTTGCACTTGACCTGCTGAACATTTGCAGTATCGTCCTGATCCGAAACAGTGTTGGCAGACTGGATATTCTTACTGAAGCCCGCGTAGAACATCGCTTTACGCCACTTCGATCAGATCTGAACGCACTGAATGCGGGGTATTACATTGCAGAACTGCTGGGCGATGGAACACAGGAAAATGATCCCCACCCTGGCCTGTTTGAACTGGCAGTGCATGCGTTGGAGCAATTGAGGCTGAAACCAGCATGGAAAAGCGTTGTGGCACTCTTCGAGGTTGGTTGGTTGCACGAAATCGGCTACCAGCCCTGCCTTGATTGTTGTGTTGCGTGCAGGAAGCCATACCCAGGCCGAGGGAAGGCGCTTTACACTGTTTCCGGGGGTGGGCTGGTATGCCGAGATTGTTCTGGCACTCAACGACAGAGAATGGTACTTGCTGAGACTACGTTGCAGCAGTTAGTAACGCTGAATGCTGGAACGGCGGTAGAGCCAGACCAGAATGTGAGAGAAATATTAAATTTGACCGTGACTGAGATTCTGGGGCGACCGTCACGAGTTTGCAAATATTTGCCGATGTGACTTCACGGTAGGTTTCGACAAGGAGGTTGGGGGAATGCAAGGGTCGATCAAGCGTTGGACGCGAAACATTTTCCTGATAGCACTTCCATGGTTTTCTGGGTGCCTGTCTGCAAGCCCGGATCTTGCCAGCAATAAAAAAACGCCTTTCTGGAAAGATGAAACGGAAAAAAGCCCCATCGTGCAGGCTGGCAATTCAGAACCTGTTGCCACTCCCAATGTGGATCCTAATGATCCCATTGTTCAGGCAGATGCCCTCTTTGAACAAAAAGCATACAGCGAAGCATTAAAGAAATATGAAGCTGTTGCAGAAGATACTCGCAATCGACCGGAAATCGCTGAAAAAGCGCGATATTTCCAAGGTGAGTGCCTGCGGCTCGATGGTTACTTGCCAGATGCTGCGGCCACCTACCACCGATTGCTGCAGGACTTCCCCAGTGGGATCTATCGCACACAGGCAATTGGCAGAATGTTCCAGATTGCTGATGTGTGGCTCGACGATACCCGCCAGGAACTATTGCCTGAAGAAGAACGCAAGCCTAAAAGCGTCTACGACCGGATTGTGCCAGTGAACTTCGAACGCAACAAGCCATTCGTGAATACGGAAGGTGAAGCACTGAAAACACTGGAGAATGCGTACTTTGGTGATCCCACCGGGCCATATGCCGATAAAGCACTCTTCATGCTGGGGCGGGTCAACTTTTTACGTGGGCGATATAAAGAATCTGCACAATTTTTCCAGCAATTAGTCGAAACCCACGATAAAAGCCCACTACGGGATCAGGCACTGGAAATGGCAATCGTCGCGCGAAGTAATACTTCGCAGGGTGCAACTTACGATTCCGAAGATGTTCAGGAAGCAATGCGGTTAATCACCACCGCACGAAACACCAGTCCGGAAATGAACCGCACCCGTGGGGAATTTCTCGACAAACAGGCACTCATGGTGCGTTACCAACAGGCAGAAAAAGATTTTCAGATGGGTGAATTCTACCGCCGAAGTGGCCATCCAGGTGCAGCCTGGTGGTATTACGAGCTCGTACAACGCACTTACCCGGGAATCAAACCATTCAGTGATTTAGCAGTCGAACGACAGGCGGAGTTGAAAAAAGAAGTTGAAGACATGAAAAATCCTTCACTTTTGGGGCGTAGCCGCAGATTCTGGAAAGAATACGTGCTGGGCGAAACGATTCCTTCTCTGGATCGCACTACTGTACCTGAATTGAAACATCTGGAAGCGAGCCCGGAATCTCAACAACCAGCAACTCCCACGCCAAGCCAGGTAGTACCGAAAGAGATTCTACCTCGCTAAGTTGTTATCAAATAAGAGTTTACGAAAATGTCATCCTTGCACAATCGACGCACGTTTCTGGGTACTACGCTGGGTTTTGCCACCACATTGGTGTGCGGGTGTGCCTCGGATGGGCAATGGTCGCTCCTGGGATACAGTACGCGACCAAATTTCGATCCCAGCATTCAGTCGGTTTATATTCCTGTGTTCAAAAATCGGGCATTTGTGACAGGTCCTTATCGTGACCTGGAAATGCATCTGACTCGATTCGTTGGCGACGAAATCGAAAAGAAAACGCCAATGAAAGTGATTAGCGATCCTGACCGGGCCGACACAGAACTACAAGGGACAATTGCGCTACTTCAAAAACAGATTCTCAACGTCACTCCATTTAATGAAGCTCGTGAAGTTCAGTTGGTGGTAAGTGTGGAAATTGTCTGGCACGACCTCCGACCCGGTCGTGAAGGCCAAATTCTGACTAATCCGAAAACCAAAGAAGACACTACTATGGGGAATGTGGTTTTCGATCCGAATCACCCACCCAAGGAACGTTTGCCCGATGTGCCGATCCCTGTGGTGATTACAGATACTGGTCGGATCCTGCCTGAAGTGGGTGAAACCACCGCAACGGGTGTTGACATGGTACTCAAGCGACTGGCAAAAAAAATTGTCAATGCGATGGAAGAAAGCTGGTAGATTTCATCTGGGATGATCAGTTCAAACCATAGCGGGCATTTTTACCCAATTGCTCTTCAATTCGTAATAATTGGTTATACTTCGCAATCCGGTCGGTGCGGCTTGCAGACCCGGTTTTGATCTGTCCGGAGTTCGTGGCTACTGCAATATCTGCGATAGTCACATCTTCCGTTTCCCCACTACGGTGGCTGATCACTGTGCTGAAATCGCTACGTTTTGCGAGTTCTATAGCATCGAGCGTTTCCGTCAACGAGCCAATCTGGTTCACTTTCACGAGAATGCTGTTGCCACATTTATTGCGAATGCCTTGTTCCAAACGTTGGACATTGGTAACGAACAGATCATCGCCCACCAACTGAATTTTATCTCCTAAAGCTACGGTGAGCTTTTTCCAGCCATCCCAATCATCTTCGGAAAGGCCATCTTCAATCGATTTGATGGGCCATTTGGCACACAACTGCTTCCAGATATCAATCATTTCATCGGAAGACACCACGCGGTCTGGCTGACTTTTGAAAAAACAGTAGCCTTCGTGGCCTTTCTTTTTCGCTTCTTCATACAATTCGGTGCAGGCAGCATCCATCGCAAAAACAATGTCCCCACCCAGTTTGTAGCCAGCTTTCTCAACTGCGGTGGCAATTACTTCCAGTGCATCATCGGCAGTTGCCAGGTCGGGCGCAAAGCCACCTTCATCACCAACTGCGGTGTTCAGCCCTTTGCTGTGCAGCACTTTTTTCAGGTGGTGGAAAACTTCTGCCCCCATCCGCAGCCCGTCGCGGAAAGTAGCCGCACCGACGGGCATGATCATAAATTCCTGAAAATCGATCGTATTATCGGCATGCTTCCCTCCGTTGATGATGTTCATCATCGGTACGGGAAGTAATTTGGCGTTGGTGCCACCCAGGTAACGATACAATGGGAGCCCTGCCACTGATGCAGCTGCGTGGGCAACAGCCATCGAAGTGCCCAGAATGGCATTCGCACCAATATTAGATTTATTTGGTGTGCCATCGGCCCGGATCATGGCAGAATCAATTCCCAATTGATCAAAAACATCAAATCCCTGGATCACTGGTGCGATGTGCTGCCCCACATTTTTGGCTGCGGTCAGGGTGCCTTTGCCGAGATAGCGATTTTTGTCGTCATCACGCAACTCTACAGCTTCGTGGGCACCCGTGCTGGCACCACTGGGAACAGCGGCACGCCCAATCGTGCCATCATTCAAAATCACTTCCACTTCCACCGTGGGATTCCCACGACTATCCAGGATTTCGCGTCCCTTCACTTGGTGAATCGTACTCATTCTGCTCACAAGAGGTTATATAAACAACTAAATATATAAGTTTAAGAGAATATTAAACTTATTGTTGAACGTTGTTGGGATATGTGGCAGGGAATCGGGATTCAAGCGATCAGAAAAAAAAGCGGTCCTGGTGGAGCAAAAAATGGTACAAGTACCACTTCTCTCAACACCAGAACCGCGACCGGACAGGTAAGTTCCTCGAGGGAGCACGTCGGGGGCCGTGCTGATTCCCTGTCAGCAGAACAACTTCCAAGTTAACAAACTATCTTGCGATCGATTGATAACAAAGAGTGAACATCCTGTCGGTTATTTTGGTACTGTTATTATTCGGTGAAATCGTGAGAAAACTGCAAATAAAGTCTTGCGTCGGACAAGTATCGCTTCAAATCCTGACCGATTAATGACTTCGGCGGGATCTTACCGAATGTGGGAATAATTCTTCCTGAATCAGGTTTCCCGATTCATCAAAAGGAAGATGCATTTTTTGTCCTGTAATTACCTGATTTGGGTGTTTCCCCACTTCTTCCAATAAAGCCTGCGAAACATAATAATCTGCAACTTCCAGAGAATTGGGAATGATTGCCATGCGAATTTTCTCCCAAATTGGTTGCCAGCAGGTTTCCAGACCGACCCGGATACCATCCTGATCAGTGGGGAATGAAAACGGCACTTTTGCACGCCAGAGAAAGCAGGCTGTCAACACGTTGGTACGTGTAATGTTCGGGTCAATTGCATCTGCCAGCCGTTTGCTGATCAGATCAGCAATGCCGCACCCCACGCCATTGCCATGACTTTCTGGAGAAAGGTCCAGGGCACAAATCCGCGTAATGTGGGGTGGTGCAAGGTCCAGATCGGGTGCAGTTTCCACCAGAAATCGCCCCACTACGTTAGGATCGATCCCCGAACCCGAATAATTTTTGCCAATTTCGCCAATCACGAGCAGATCCAATTGCTCAAAAGGCAATTTTCCGATCTGTTGATGAGCGATTTTTAATAATTCAGGCTCTCGGGTCAATAAATCGTCACGATCCACTACTTCCAGATGGTGGGTTTCTTCGTGGGCGTTTTCGATTATCCCCAGACCGCCGAAATATTTGGTTTTTTCAAGGATCACATTCATTGATTCAGGGATCATGTCCCGTAGTGCTGTCGCACCATAAAGATGGATCTGTGCCGCACCCGCACGTTTACCAAAACCAATAACTGCCATTTTCATTAAACCGGATTCGTATTTCCCACGGTAGTCTGTGTGGGGCTTGATGCGGGCAATCGTCACCACGCCATCAGCTTGTAAAGCATTGCGATCCCAGTATACCGGTGCGTCCCAACTGTTGGTACCGATCACATCGACGTCCATATCGGTCAGGATGGGCACTTGCATCGATTCTTCCGTGATACCATAGTCTGCCAGTAGCGTACGCTGGCCTTCCGGGGTTGCTCCACCGTGCGAGCCCATCGCAGCCACAAGAAATGGTTTGGCACCCATTTCCTGCAAGGTGATGATCGTGGCCCGGGTGATTCGGGCAATATTGGAGATTCCCCGTGAGCCAACGCCCACAGCGATCCGCATTCCAGGTTGAATACGTGCAAATGAACGTGATTTTTTCCACGCTTCGCTCACTGCGGCTTCTAGATCCGTTATCGTGGTGTGGGGGAGATTCTGGTGAATCTGGTGTATTTCGGGAAACATATTCGTACTCATTGCTTGTGCAGCGGAATGTTATCTGGAATTGTTATGGATTTTTCGCAAGGCGTTGCTGTGCAATCCGATTCCCTGCTGTCAACCAGAATTATGAAAATTCCTTCACAATACCAATGCCTGCCTGCCGCTGGTAGTGGAGAATGGCGAACACTGTACTTTCATGATAAGATACCGTCGATCGGTTGCTGACAGATGGCACGCGCACATTTGCGTACAATGCAATCGGTGGTAACGGTGGCTTTGCCAACAGGTTGACCAATCATATTACTTTTGATGGCAGCTTCCGGTCGAGTTTCAAGAGCAGGAGGATAAAAATGCAAACTCAGGAATTCCTTAACTTGAAATACGAGCATACTCGACAACCGGAATGTTTTGGCCGAACGATAATTGCATTTCCATTGCACGGAATGCCAGCTATTACCTTACTGAATCGGGTCAAAGATGTTTGGAGTACAGTAGCGTCATGGGGCACATGGCGAGATGAAGAACTTGGTGAATGGCCTACTGATGATGAATGTGAAAAGATGCTCCCTGATTGGTTTCGAGCTGATTCAAAATTCAGCCTTCAAGCATGGATTAGTGACCTCCATGACAGAGATTGGATTTGGTTGTCGGGAAGTGTCCTGAACGAATTTGTAAAGATTGATTTAGATTCACAATCCCTACCAATTTCAACATGGATGCTGGAAGCTGTAATCGAATCATCGGATGGAATAATCTTTTTTCAAGACAGTTGGATTTCTGACAATTTTGCTATTGCATTGGTAGCTCAATGCAATTGGCGTCAATAAAAACGCACCACTCAATTTATTGTGCTTTGATTTTTTTCGGCCCCAATGCCAATGATCGATGTATACATCGCAATTTTCGTTCCGTATTAAATTGCAGACGCTCTCTACCATCTTCGCCCATCATAAACGCACTGCTCGGACGACACAATGGGTACAGTGCCATATTCCGTATGGCGCAACCGATTTCCGAAGAAATCCTAATTGTAATCAATCCGCACCAGCAAGGTGCCACCATCGGTAGACGCTGTACCACCTTGCAAGTATTAATTCGGCTCAGAAGAGCATGGGTGTTTTTCTGCTGCTTCATTTCCGTAAAACAGAAACAAATTCACCCCTTTTCCATTAGGATGCCATGTTACGCAGATTTCTAGTGCTGATCGCCTTTTGTGGGCTGGCAACTGCTACCGTTCAAGCAAAAAATCGTCACGTAGTAGTGCTGTACGCCGATGATTGGCGATTTGATACGCTGGGTGTGGCTGGCAATCCCGTTGTAAAAACACCGCACCTTGATGAGTTGGCTGCAAAAGGTGTGCGATTTACCCATAATTGCACCACCACTGCTATCTGTGGGGTCAGCCGAGCAACTCTGTTGACCGGCCAATGGATGTCGCGTCATGGTTGCCGTGCATTTACTAAATTCAACACGCCATTTTCCGAAACCTATCCAGGGATACTTCGTGCCAATGGCTACCATGTGGGGCATGTGGGCAAATGGCACAACGGCCCATTCCCGGCAAAAGAGTACGACTTTGGCAAATCCTATGCTGGCAGACATTGGTACATGATTGATGGCAAAAAAATCCATGTTACGCAACGAAATGAACAGGATTCGCTGGAATTTCTCCAAAAACGCCCCGCTGATAAGCCATTTTGTCTGACGGTTGCCTTTTTTGCTACCCATGCGGAAGATCCCAATCCGGAACAGTTTCTACCACAACCGCAAAGCATGAAACTATACGAAGATGTGACGATACCTGTGCCCAAGAACGCAACGGAAGAGTCCTGGAAACGCCTGCCTCCGTTCTTCACCAACAAGAATGAAGGTCGCGTGCGTTGGGGCTGGCGCTTTGATACACCCGAAAAGTATCAGAAAATGATGAAGAACTATTATCGGCTAGCCACCGAAGTTGACGCCACGTGCGGCAAAATTATCGCAGAACTAAAAAAACAACAAATTTATGATGATACTCTCATTATTTTCACCACCGATAACGGTTACTACCACGCGGAACATGGTCTTGCTGATAAGTGGTACCCGCACCAGGAAAGCATTCGCGTGCCACTGATTATCGCCGATCCACGAGCGAATCAGACCAAACATGGCATCACAAGTGCGGAATTTACCTTAAGCGTAGACTTGGCACCCAGTATTCTGTCCTACGTGGGTTTTCCCGCACCGAAAACGATGCAGGGGACCGACATTGCACCGCTTTATCTTTCAGAAAAGCCTCCAGCTTGGCGGCAGGAATTCTTCTACGAACATGGCACCATCAGCAATAAAGACAGAATCCCGTCTTCTGAAGCACTGGTGCGAAAAGATTGGAAATACATGTATTGGCCAGAATTTGAATATGAACAATTGTTTGATCTTCAGAATGATCCAATGGAAGAAAGTGATATGGCCAAATCTCCACGTGCGGCCAAACAACTGGCAGAGATGCGGAAGCGATTTCAGGAATTAAAAGCCGCAGCAAAATAGATTACACATCATCAAATGAGATATTCTCATATGTAATTGCGATTCTGTGTTACGCAGCTTCCAGTTTCGGTGTGTGCCATTCCAACAACATGCGCCACGGAAAAACGTGCTGGACTTTGGCACCTTCCCAGCCCGCCTGGCGTGCGTAATGCAGTAATTCTTCTGAAGTGAAAGCACCTGCCACGGAAACGGGGCCATCGAAATGAACAATTCGCGACCGAGACAAAAATCTGGGAATAATTTTTGCTGCCCACCAGCCGCACACGCAACGACGCAAGTCGTTAATCAGTATGGCTTTGCGGGCGATCTCCCGAAATCGCTGCAGCACCACGTGTAGCTCTTCTTCTTCCAGGTGGTGAATAAACAACGATGAAATTACAATATCGTAATTTTGCAATATTCCATCATTGATAATATTATGTTGAAACCAGTGGATTCCCTTGGCACCCGGTTTTTTTGCAGCCATATCCAGTGCCGTCTGGCTAATGTCCGTGGCACTGAATTTGATAGGTATTCCCAGGCGTTCGCATTTATTCTTCAGGCGAATTACGACATCACCCCCACCAGTGGCAATGTCCAGCAGTGTAAGTTGATGCCCGGGATGAGACTGGGCTATTTGCTGGATTGGTTTAAAAAGGATACCGGAACTGTTGCTGAACCAGTTGATCCGACTCAACCCACGCAGTGCCTGGTGGTGGTTACCCACCGGCACCTGGGGATCATCCATTAATTCGGCAACTTGTCGTCTGCGATCTAATTTAAACATGAAAACCATTGTAGAGTTTTGTTCATGCAAATTCTCGCACGAAGATATTGGAATAGCTTGCAGAGGCCGTCTAAAAATAAAAGCACTCTAACATTTAGCCGATCAATCCGCCGATGACACTACCCTTGACCAACTCGCGTGGCTGGTTCAGGTGGTTGTAAACGATCGTTTCAGGCTCAATCCCCACACTGTGGTAAATTGTGGCTAGCAGATCGGTGGGATGAACAGGGTTTTCCAGTGGAGCAGAGCCAGTTTTATCCGATTTTCCATGGACATAACCACGTTTGATGCCTGCACCTGCGATGACTGCAGTGTAGCAGTATGGCCAGTGGTCGCGACCATCATCCTGATTCTGGTTTCCGCTGGTGCTGACACCACGCTGAGGACTGCGTCCGAATTCACCGACCGCAACAACCAGGGTTTCGCTCAGTAAGCCACGTTCATCAAGATCGTCAATTAACGCTGCGAGGCCAGTATCCAGCATGGGGGCAGCTTTGTTTTTCATTCGACCTGAGAGGCCCGCATGGACATCCCACGAGTGATTGTCCGAATTGGCAACTTTGGGCCAATTAATTTCCACCACGCGGGTACCCGCTTCTACAAGCCGACGGGCCAGCAGACAGCACTGACCAAACGTATTTTTGCCATACCGATTATGCATCGCAGCGTTTTCTTTGGTCAAATCAAAAGCATCGCGAGTTTTCCCGGAAAGCACCAAGCCAAGAGCCTTGCCGTAATACTCTTTCAATTCAAACTTTTCGGTGGCTTTTTCCAGTTCGGGCATCCCTTTAACAATGGTATCCCGCAACGTCGCACGACGATTCAAACGAATTTCGTTCACATCAGGTCGTAATTCCAGATCCTCGGTGCGGATACGGCTCATCTTGGCCATATCGTTATCGTCGCCTGCTGGATACAGCGTGTAGGGATCGTATGCTTTCCCTAAGAAACCGGCTGTCCCACCTTTCCCAACCACGTTCGATTCCTGCAGTGGGCGGGGCATCATCACAAATGGAAGCACCGGTTCGGTGGGTGGCTTCAAGCGAATGATATTGCAGCCAAAGTTGGGAAAATCCTTTGGTGTGGGTGGCTCTAATTGGCCAGAAGGTGAAACTTTGTCTGTAGTGTAGCCAGTCAGCATCTGATAGATCGCTGCAGTATGGTTAAACAGCCCGACAGGCGTGTAACTCATGGATCGAATCAAGCTGAAGCGTTCAGTAGATTTTGCCAGTGTTGGAAGCAGTTCGGTAAACTGCACACCTGGTGTTTTTGTTGCAATCGGCTTGAAAACACTTTTATTCTTTTCAGGAACGTTATCTTTGGGATCCCACAAATCCAGATGGCTTGGTCCACCTTGCAGGTAAACAAGAATGACACTTTTTGCTTTGCCAAAGCCGGGCCCACCTTCGGATACTTTTTCGTTTGCAACACTTTTTGCCCGAAAGAGATCGGCCAGAGTAAACCCGAGCAGGCCCGAGCCGCCAATACGTAGAAGATCGCGGCGAGTGGTTCCATCACAAGTATCTTTTCCAGTAAGCCCTGGTACAACAAGCATTGAATGTCCCCAAATTGATCATGTGGCAGGATAATTAATTACACTTTACCAGCAGTTATTCTGGAACGCAACAGAATTCTGAAAAGTGCCACCAGAATTCCACACAGTCGTACAACTATCGTATTGTATAGCCCCCATCCACGACTAGCACTTCTCCTGTAACGTAGCTAGCGGCTTCACTACACAGGAACAAGGCTGGACCCACTAATTCTGATGGTTGTCCCCACCGATTCAGTGCGGTCATTGCCGCAAATTGCTGCTTTTCAACATCAGAAAGTAACGACATCGGCATGTCGGTCAGAAATGGGCCAGGTGCGATACAATTCACCGTGACATTGTGGGCACCTAAATCGAGTGCGCTTGCCTGTGCAAGTCCGATTAATGCCCGCTTGGTAGCGGAGTAAGCATTGCGACGATCTTTGGAAATGATCCCCATGATTGACGAAATGTGCACCACCCTGCCCCACTTGCGGGAACACATATCTGGAACGACAGCTCGTGTCAGTGCCATGATGGAAGAAAGATTGACTTCCACGATTCTATCCCACACATCGTCCGTAATTTCATCGATTGCCTGGGGTTGATTCATACCCGCATTGTTAATCAGGATATCCACGCGGCCCATTCGAGTGACTACTTCTTTACCAAGTGCGGCAATCTGAGAGCGATCACTGACATCGGTCTGCACCCATTCGACACGACGACCAGTATCAGCTGCAATTTCTTTGGCAGCGGATTGCAACTCAGCCACATTTCTGCTGGCAATCAACAGATCGGCACCCACTCGTGCGAGCCCAAGAGCCATTTCCCGCCCGAGGCCTTTGTTGCCACCTGTCACAAGTGCCACCCGACCACTTAAATCGAACAGTTTTTCAATACTTGCGTGCATGTTTCATTCCCATGATTGAGAGAGGTATCTGTTCTAAAAAACTTATCAAAGTGCCGCACAGATACCAACTGTCAAACATCGGTGCTGTTTTGACCCCTAAAGCAGGGGGTTTACAGCCATATTTTCTGTCTGCAACACGTACGGCATTGTTTGGTGAAAAGTAGAATCCCACTCGCACCAATCTGCCTATTATTTGAGCATCTGTGCACAATAATTAGGCAGAATTTGGATATACTTTCTAGTGGTGGGATCGAAAAACGGTACAAAACATACCAATTTTGTACTTTCGCACACTATTTGCAAAGAGTCTGGTTAGCAAAAGTTTAATCTCTAGGCAGTGCGTGCTACAATGCATGGGATTGTGCTGTAGATTGTTGACCAGTTTGTTCAATGGAGTTTTATGTCGGAACCGTTGCTGCCAGAGATTGTTGGTTCCAGTCCGGCAATGCGGGAGGTGTACCGAATGACTCGCCTGGCTGCACCCAGCGATGCCAGCGTTCTGTTGATTGGTGAGACAGGTACTGGGAAAGAACTGATCGCGAAAGCAATTCACAAACGTAGCAAACGGTCCAGTGGACCATACATTCGGGTCAATTGCGGGGCACTGCACGAAAATCTTCTGGAAAGTGAACTGTTTGGCCATATCAAAGGGTCATTTACGGGGGCAATCGAGAACAAAACGGGTAGATTCGAAGCTGCCCACGGCGGGACTATTTTTCTTGACGAAATTAACAGTATGTCACCCAAACTACAGGTAAAACTGCTTCGGGTGCTCCAGGAACAGGAATTTGAACGGGTTGGTGACACGAAAACCATCGCAGTAAATGTTCGCGTGGTTGCCGCAACCAACGAATCACTGGAAGATGAGATCGATCGTGGGCGATTTCGCGAAGATTTGTATTATCGCTTGAATGTAATACCAATCATGCTGCCGCCTTTGCGGGAACGTCCGGAAGATATCGCCTTGCTTGCAGATTTTTTCTACCAGCGTTTTCTGGAATCAACCCCACGTGCAGAACAGCTACCTGCGGACATTATTCGTGCCCTGCAAGCCCACGATTGGCCGGGTAACGTGCGGGAACTTGAAAATACTATCGAACGAATTGTAGTGCTGTCTGCCGACAAAGCCCCATCGCTGGACATGCTCCAGTTGAACCGGCCAAAATATTCACTCCGCACCAGAAAATCCAGATCGGGGCAGGATGTGTCTTCACAAGTGAACATGCTGATCCAGACAGCACTTCAGTCAGCCGGTACTGAATCAAAGGATCTGTACACTACAGTGGTGCGGGAAGTGGAACGTCAATTGCTGGAACAAGTGATGAATGCCAGCGACCACGTCAAGGTAGTGGCGGCAGATCGTCTGGGAATCAATCGAAATACATTGCACAAAAAGCTGGAAGAATACGGATTAAACAAATCAAGCAAGCAGGAACCCACTGAAGATGCAGAATGACGAATATGAAAGAAATTATGCAATTATTCCAGTCATAACCACTTGATTCGTAAGCACTTACAACGATCCAACACTTTTTTCCAAAAAAAATGCCAACAAATCCCTGATCGATGTGTTAAATTGTATATTAGTGATTATGTGCCACTATTTCTTGTGTACATTCCTACATAACGGAGCAATAAATGAGTTTATTATTAATATCTGACTATCCTTGGGACTTTTGATACCATTGGACGGTCTTTTCCAGACCATCGTAGAACGAAACGTGGGGCTGGTAGCCAAGCTCCTGTATCGTATTGGAAATATCAGCCAGCGAGTAGCGTACATCCCCGGTCCTCGGGTCTAAGTGCTTTGGCTGCAGCGATTTACCCAAAATCTGGTTCAATGCCTGCACCAAATCCAGCACCGTGGTACTGTTACCCGTACCCACATTAAAGACTTTGCCTGAGACACCAGGTGCCGTGGCTGCTTTGGTTAAGGCTTGCACAGCATTGCCCACATATGTGAAATCGCGGGATTGCAATCCATCACCATGGATGCCAGGAGCTTCCCCGCGCGACATTTTGTCGATAAATATGGCAATGACGCCGGAATAGGGCGAATCAGAACGCTGACGTGGGCCAAAAATGTTGAAAAAACGCAACCGAACGGTTTCAATTCCATAAGTTGCGGCAAAAGCCTGCATGTAGTACTCACCTGCCAGTTTTGCTGCAGCATATGGAGACAGCGTGCATGGTAACTGGTTTTCCTGCTGACCGTTGGCGGATGAACTACCGCCATACATGCTGGAACTGGCTGCGTAAACCACGCGCTGAACTCCAGCAAGGCGTGCCTGGTCCAGTACCATTACCGTTCCCGTGGCACAAGCAGCATGACTCACCATGGGGGCCTCAACACTACGTGCCACTGATGCGAGTGCACCCAGGTGAAAGACATAACGCACTCCGTGCATCGACTGCTTCACAGCAGATTCATCAAGAATCGAACCATGAATCAGTTGGATGTGTTCACGCACGTGGAACAGATTTTCGGCAAGTCCCGTGCTGAGATCGTCCAGAATTCGAACAGTGGCCCCTTGCTGGAAAAGTACATCAACCAGGTGGGAGCCAATAAATCCGGCACCACCGGTCACTAAACAGATATCGCCTTTCACGAATGTTCCTCGTACGCAAACGGATAGTGTACGAATTAGTGGGAACAGCAAGAGTGGATTGCAGAAGACAGCGAGTGCCTTGTGATCAAGGTGAATCGGTTGATCGTATAGAATTTTACTGGTAAACGAGTCGCATCCCGCGTAAACTGGATGCGTTCAGCGAAGGTGGTACGATGTTGCGTTTTAACAGATTACTTGGAATCAGTTTGGTGTTGGCATGTGTTGCTACCACCAACAGTGCAGAAAAACCGGTCAGTTATTACAACGATGTCCGGCCGATATTTCAAATTCACTGTAACGGCTGCCACCAGCCTGCAAAGCAGGGTGGTAGTTATCTGATGACGAGCTACCAGCAATTGTTTGATTCTGGAGACAGCGATCAACCGGGCATTGTGAAAAAAGATCCATCGAAAAGTCTGTTGGTTCAACTGTTACATGGCGTGAAAGGTAGAGCCCGAATGCCCAAAGGCCAGGCAGAATTACCCAAAGAACAAATCGAACTGATTACCCGCTGGGTAGCAGAAGGTGCTCTAGACGATACCCCCGCTGCGGCAAAACAACAGCTGATTGATGCTGACCACCCACCTAAATATCAATCGCTGCCAGTGATCACATCATTGGCTTTTTCACCAGATGGAGAATTACTGGCTGTCGCCGGACACCATGAGGTGTTGTTGCACAAAGCCGACGGCAGCCAACTGGTGGGCCGATTAATTGGCCTGTCGGAACGAATCCAGGCAGTTGCTTTTTCACCAGATGGTAAATACCTCGCTGTTTCTGGCGGAGATCCAGGCAGATTCGGCGAAATCCAGATTTGGGATGTTGCGAAACGCCAATTGCGTTCTTCGATTCCAGTAGGTTACGACACTGTCTATGGTGTCAGCTGGTCTCCAGATAGTGCAATCGTCGCATGTGGCTGTGCAGACAATACCCTGAGGGCATTTACCGTTGCTGATGGTAAGCAGGTACTCTTTCAGGGAGCCCACTCCGATTGGGTTCTTGGCACCGAATTTTCGCAGACCGGGAAGCACCTGATATCGATCAGCCGTGATCAATCGGTGAAATTGACAGAAGTTCAGACGAATCGATTTATCGACAATGTCACCAGCATTACACCTGGTGCACTGACGGGGGGTCTGCTGGCAGTTCAGCTACGACCCACAATTCGTCCGGATTTACTGGAAACCATGAAGGCCGTTGCTCTTTTTGGTTCGCAGACAAGCCGAATCAATGTTCCTTTGATGGGAATAAGAGATCATCAATTCAAACAAAAGATGGCGGTTGTTCCAAACGACGCACCTGGTCAACCTGCACAGGTTTATGACGAAATTCTTGTTGCTGGCTCTGATGGAAAAGCACGTCTTTATAAGATCCATCGTGAAGTGAAACGGCAGATTGGTGACGATGCCAACAAAATCAGAGAATTTCCTGCGTTGAATGGCCGGATATATGCGCTGGCGTTTGACCCACATGGGCAATACTTTGCCGCTGGCAGTAGCCTGGATGGGAAAGGAGAAATCAAGGTATTTGACGTGCGAACTGGGCAGACGAAATCTACATTTGAAAACGTAATTTCGCCTGTTTACACCCTAAGCTACCACCCTAATGGAAAATCCGTCGCATCTGCTGGGTTTGACGGGCTCGTTCGACTGCACGATCCCATGACTGGAAAATTGCAAAAATCGTTTGTTCCAGTACCAAAATAATGTCTTGTAACGACGAAATCATCAAGCGGATAGCAAAGAGAAATTATGGATACAATCAATTTTCCATGTTCGAACTGTGGCAATTTGATGGCAGTGGGGATTGCTCTGATAGGCAAAAATGTCCGATGCCCCCACTGTAAATCTGTCGTGAAAGCGCATGATCCGAAAGCTTCACCACCTGTGGCCGATGAGGTATTGACACCAGAAACTGATGAAGAGTTACCAAAGTTCCAACAGCCCACCGAGTCAACGGAAAGCATTTTTTCAGAACAAAGTTCTGGTGATGACTTTTTTGCTGATGAGCCACTGAAACCAGTAGTGCCACAGACCGAAAACATTCGAGGAAATTACTCTCTGGACGATACTGAGAACCAGCAACTAAAATTGCCCCCAAACACAGAACAAACAACAGAATTTGTTGCCAACGAAGAGCCAGAATTAGCTATAGAACCGACAAATCCGTTTGAAGATTTTTCTGATTCTGTAGCGAATGAGCAACCTAATGAGGCCCCAAAGCCAATTTCTGCACCAGCCCCACAAATAGTGGAACAGGCAGCACCTGAGCAGCACTTTCCTGCCCAACCGCAGACCTTCGACCTTTTCGGGCAATCGGAACTGGCAGCACCCCGCATCGAAGCATTGGATGAACCGCCTTCAGATGATGTCGAAGAAGAGGAAGCCGGTTCCAATTACCAGGCACGCACCCAAAAAGCCACTAAGGCAAAACCGGAAAAATCAAAAGCGGGTTCGGGCGGGTCTTCCGCATTTACGTGGATTTTGCTTGCATATGGCCTCCTCATGACAGGTGCTGCTGGTTTTTTTGGCTACAGCTACTTTTTAACGGATTCTACTCCCCACCCATTCGAAAATATTCCCGATGTTTATGGGCAATATCAAAAAGCAGACCCCAAACAGACGTCACTAGATTGGTTACCGCTGGATCGAAGACCAGTGGCAGAGCTTTCTGTGCCAGAAAAATTACAGGTGACGTTAGGTAATGAACTGACGGTAGGAGATTTGAAAATCGTACCACAGAAGATTGTTCGAGATAAGCTGGTTTGCGTTACAGAGACGAAAAAGAATCGAAATGAACGACCAGTCCCACCTGAGACTATCATACTGCAGCTGAACATTCAAAATTTATCCAAAGACCTTGCTTTTCACCCAGATGACCCGGCTTTTAATCGTGCAAAAAAAGATTCGCAACCTACGCCATTAACCAGCCTTTGGCATGAAAAACGCTCCTTCTGTGGTACGTTTGACTGGCCACACGCACCATCAGTTATAAATGAATATGCGGTGGGATATGAAAGTCGGAAAGATCCCCTGAAACCTGGCGAAGAGGCCACGTACTACGTACATGTTGCTCCCAAAGAATCTGTTTTGAATTACCTGAAACCGAAACCAAAAGACACCCAGCTCATTTGGAAAATTCAACTTCGAAAAGGTAAACTGACCTACCAAGATGAAGGGAACCAGGATCGTTCTATCTGGGCCACCACTGTCATCGGCGTTAAGTTTCAACTTTCCGACATTCAGTAAATTTCCAAGCGATCCACTTCGAGAAAATCTATGCGTTACCTCTCAATCGTCCTGGCTTTCCTCGCAATTACTGTTTCCAGCCTTACTGGACAGGAAAAGCAACAACCGAATATCGTTCTGATTAACATCGACGATCTTGGTTATGCAGATATCGGGCCGTTTGGCTCTAAAAAGAATCGTACACCAGCGTTGGATACGATGGCGAAAGAAGGCTGCAAACTAACATCGTTTTATGCAGCACCTGTATGTTCGCCTTCGCGGGCATCACTGATCACCGGATGTTATCCGAAACGGGTGCTACCCATTCCCCATGTACTTTTTCCTGGCAATGCCGTGGGGCTCTCTTCAAAAGAAATTTCAGTTGCAAAGCTGCTGAAAAGCAGGGGATATAAAACAGCAATTGTGGGCAAATGGCATCTGGGAGATCAACCGGAATTCATGCCCCAGCAACACGGCTTTGATCAGTATTTCGGCCTGCCCTACTCTAACGATATGGGCCCTGCAGAAGATGGGATTAAAAGTGATCTCGGAAAGCCGTTACCGAAACCGAAAGGTGCTGGTCAGCCGCCACTGCCACTGTTGAAAGATGGCAAAGTAGTCAAGCGGGTACTTCCCGATGATCAGCAATCATTGGTAGAACTTTACACAACAGAAGCAGTAAAATTTATTACTGATAACAAGGCACAACCATTTTTTCTGTATCTGCCCCACAGTGCGGTGCATTTTCCGATTTATCCTGGCAAAAAATGGGCAGGCCGTTCCCCACACGGTATTTATGCGGACTGGGTAGAAGAAGTGGATTGGAGCGTGGGCACAGTATTGGATGCAATTAAACAGGCGGGAATATCGGAAAATACGCTTGTGATCTTCACAAGCGATAACGGTGGCACGCCGCGAGCGGAAAATACACCATTACGTGGTAATAAAGGCAGCACCTGGGAAGGTGGGATGCGAGTTCCCACGATTGCCTGGTGGCCAAAAACCATTCCTGCAGGCACTTCGACGAATGCCATTACTGGAATGATCGACCTGTTACCCACCTTTGTGGCTCTTTCTGGTGGGACGGTTCCAGAGAAAATTCAGATCGATGGTGTTGATTTATCAGGACTCCTGAAAGATCCGAAACAAGGTAAAATGGCACGCACCGTGCAGTATTATTACCGCGGACTGGAATTACAGGCGATCAGACAGGGTGATTGGAAATTGCATTTACCACAGACAGTGCAAAAAAAGAAAAATACTCCTGGGAAGGATGCACAATCACCGATGCGGCTTTACAATCTGGCATCTGATATCAGCGAACAAAATGATATCATTGCTGATCATCCTGAGATCGTAGAGAAGATGGAGGCACTGATAAAAGTAATCGACAAAGACCTTGGAGTGAAAGGGATTGGGCCAGGGGTGCGGGAACTGGGCAAAGTGGAAAACCCGCGACCAATCATTGATCTCAATGGGAAAATTCGTCCTGAATTTGATCCAGCAAAGCAGCCTCGGAATTGAGATAGCTTTGAAGATCACTGCAACTGACATTGCGTATCGTTGCCAGGAGATGATAGAAATCTTTGTTTAGTTGAACACCAGAAAATGCTGCGCGAAATCACTGTCCAGAATCTTGCGTTAATTGAAGATGTCCACATCGAACTGGAACCGGGGTTCTGCGCCTGGACAGGTGAAACGGGTGCAGGGAAGTCGTTGTTACTGGGTGCATTGGGATTACTCCTGGGTGATCGTGGGCGAATCGATCTGATTCGAAGTGGGGCTGAAGAACTGAAAGTAACTGGAGTTTTTGAACTACGACATCACCGTTTGCTGCAGGCAATTGAAACAATTCTCGAGGAAACTTTGCAACCTGCAGAGTTGATCATTACACGAAAAGTAAGCAAATGGGGTAACAGCAAAGCCTACCTCAATCATGAGCCAGTAACTTTAAACCTGCTCAAAAAAGTGGGTGAATTGCTGGTAGATGTCCATGGCCAACGAGAGCACCACTCATTACTGGAGCCCACCTACCAGATTCAGTTATTGGATTCGTACGGCAATTTGCAGGAACTTCGCCTGGAATACGACCGCACTGCAGTCATGGTGCGGGATTTTCGAAAACAGATCGAGCAACAAAAGCAAGTTCAAGCGAATTCAGAACGTGAATTACAACTGCTGAATTTCGAAAAAGAAGAACTGGAAGCAGCAGCAATTAAGCCCAGAGAACTGCCGCAACTGGAAAGCGAATACCAGACACTGGCGAATTCGCAAAGCATTCAGGAATACTGCCACGAATTGCAGGCGATTCTTTACGACGATGATGGATCAGTGGTAGAGCGGTTTGGTCAACTGGAAAAATCAGCCCACCCATGGCAACATTTTTCTGATGATTTTGCCGACATTGTTCAACAATTGCATGCTCTTGCACTTCAAACCCGATCTGTTGTTGAATTGGCAAGAGCTGTTGGCGATCGATCAGAGCCAAATCCTGAACGAATGGCTGAGATAGAAGTTCGAATGGAACTGATCAAACGACTGGAGATCAAGTATCGGCGGCCTGCAGATCAACTGCCAGGTTACTTGCTGCAAGTACAACAAAAACTGGATTCCTTTGAACGAGCGACCGCAGATTCAAAAGAAATCGTACAACGATTAGCGGTAGCATTTGCAGATTTAGTGAAGCAGGCAGACCTGTTACGCACGCAACGAATTGCGGTGGGCAAAAAACTGATCAAAGCAACTGAAAAATACCTGCAAACTCTTGGTATGCCACAGGCAAAACTTTCGTGTAGTTTTCACAAAATCGATCTGGGCACCAATCCACTTGCAGGTCCGATACCTTCTGGTGGTGCGGATCAGATGGATTTTCTTCTGGCAGCAAATCCGGGTGAAGAGGCCCGCCCTCTGCGAAAAATTGCCTCAGGTGGGGAGATGTCCCGCACGATGCTGGCATTGAAGACCGTGTTGGCAGAACATGACATGGTTGGGACACTCGTATTTGATGAAATTGACGCGAATGTCGGGGGTCGATTAGGGGATATTGTTGGCCAGCGACTCGCAGCTCTTGGAAAAAGTCATCAGGTGATCTGTGTAACCCACCTTCCCCAGGTAGCCGCATATGCAACACATCAGTGGGGCATTCGCAAAACTATCCACGGCAAGAAAACGATTACCACGATTACGCAATTACGGAAAACACAGGACAGAATCGAAGAACTGGCTAGTATGCTGCGAGGCGAAGCAAAATCGGCTTCGACGAAAAAAGAAGCGAAAGAAATGTTGTTGCAGGCACAACAATTGTCTGATTAACAGTACAAACAAAACAAATACTCATTTCTCCACAATTGGATGAAGGTCATGGAACGGATTAAAATACGCACAGAACAACGGAATCAGTTTGTCGAAATTACCCGTCAGGTCCAGGAATGTGCGGGGCGAAGTGGGGTTACCAACGGAATTTGCGTGGTTTATTCCTTGCATACTACGGCAGGGATCACCATCAACGAAAATGCCGATCCAGATGTTGTTCATGACATGCTGCTTTTTCTGAATCGGACGATTCCCCAGCATCAGCCAGGATTTCAACATGCGGAAGAAAACAGCGATTCCCACTTGAAGACAAGTTTTGTTGGTTCAAGTGCCACAATCATCGTTGACGATGGTATGTTGGAATTGGGTCGTTGGCAGGGGATTTACCTTTGTGAGTTCGATGGCCCTCGAACGAGAGAAGTTTTGGTACAAACAATTGGTGGTTATACGTAATCCTTCATCATCGTTGCTTTGGTAAAAATTCGATATTTCCAAACCAGAAGCCCCAGTATCAAAAAACCCAGCAGCGAAATCCAGCGGATCATACCTGCTTCAAAAATAACCGTTCCATTGAAAATGATGAATACCATGAAGATTTCAATGCGACAGTGCATCGTTTTATTGCGCAGAGCATAATTCCAGGGCCAGAATTGCCACCAGATTGCATCCACCAGCCATATCAACGAAAATGCGTAAGAGACAAATACTCCATGGCCGAAGCCACTTACTTCCTGAACGTGTTCCCACGCTGCTGTGTGTGACCAATCATGGATTTGATCGAATGCTACCAGAACGTGGTACAGAAAAGCACCTGCTCCGCAAAAATAGATTGCACGAGCCCAACCTTTCACTTGCAGCAATGAACAGCCAACCGCAATAAACCAGAGAATTACGGCAATTCTGGCGGTCTGACGTGTGTGGAAATCTGCGGAATTCTGGACTGGCCACCAGACTGGGGAAAAAGCAGAAATAATTTCCACCACCACGAGCGCGACGACGCAGAACACCAACTTGCTGAGAGAATTCCTTAACATAACACCATGAACCGGGACACTCTTTCTTTCATAAGGATACATGTTTGATGAACCGACGCACGCGAATAGTTGCGACATTGGGACCTGCTACCGATCGTCCAGATATGCTTCGAAAAATGCTGAAGGCGGGGGTTAATGTTGCCAGAATAAATTTTTCTCATGGCAGTGCGGCAGAACATCTGGCACGAATTGAGTTATTACGTTCCGTTTCAGCCAGCCTGGGACTTCATGTGGCTGTGTTAGCTGATTTGCCAGGCCCGAAACTTCGTGTATTGACTGAACAACCACTTGAGTTGATTGAAGGTGAGGAACTGGTGATCGATATTCGCGACCAGCCAGAATTATCCTACCTTCGCATTACGGAACCAGAAATATTACGCGAAACCCAAACTGGGCACCGTGTTTTGCTGGATGATGGTCGCCTGCAACTGGAAGTCACAGCAAACGATGGACAATTTGTTCGTAGTCGCATTATTGTCGGTGGGGTTTTGCTGCCCAATAAAGGGCTTAACCTTCCGGATACCAAATTAACCATCCCGGCACTGACGGATCGAGACCGGCAGGCACTGGCAATCGCAGCCCAGGCACAAGTAGACTGGTTGGCATTGTCGTTTGTAAGAAATGCAGCAGCAGCCTCGGAACTTCGTGAAGAAGCCGCATTGCATTCAATGAATGTACCGATTTTAGCCAAAATGGAGCGTCCTGAAGCAATTGAAAATGCTGCAGCAATTATTGCCGCATTCGATGGAATCATGGTGGCGCGTGGGGATCTTGGTGTAGAAATCCCTCTGGAACGAGTTCCCACCGTGCAAAAACAACTTATTTCACTGGCAAGAATTGCGGGCAAACCAGTGGTTACGGCTACAGACATGCTCGATTCGATGCGTGATAACCCTCGGCCTACCCGTGCGGAAGCAAGCGATGTGGCAAATGCCATTTACGATGGCACTGATGCAATTATGCTTTCTGGCGAAACCGCTGTGGGAAAACATCCCCATCTGGCTGTCGAGTGCATGTCCCAGATTGCCATCGAAGCTGAAAAACATTTGAAAGACGGCGGCGATCCCGTTGCAAGTTTGAAATTGCAGGACCATTCGATTGATGATCATGTCACAGAGCTCGTAGTGACTCTGGCAGAAAGAGTAAAGGCTGATGCGATCATTACCCCCACCCTCAGTGGGAGAACAGCCCGCTTGTTGGCACGGCATCGACCCAATTGCACCGTCATTGCACCTGCACCCAGTGAGCAGATCTTGCGACAAATGGCGATTGTTTGGGGCCTTGAACCAGTTCTCATGGATTATTGCCGTCGGATTGGCGATGACCGCATCAGTGGTGCAGTAGAATCTGCTTTTGAAGCGGGAAAAATTGAAGCTGGCCAACTGGTAGTTGTTCTTGCTGGCCACCCTGTCGAAGGAGGGGAATACGTCCCCACGATTCGATTAACCCGCGTCAATCAGCGCGGGCAGGCAATCGAGCCAGAAGTGATTCCAGATAATTAAGAATCTATCACTAATTAGAATCCACTCACACTCTTTTACTCCCAACTACGTTCTCGTAATCTGTGAGTACAAGATATTTCTGGTTCATTTCCAAAGAGGATTTTCCATGCCACTTTTCGATTATCGGTGCGATAGTTGTTCCCATCAATTCGAAGTTCTCGTTCGAAATTCAAACAGTTCCGAAGAGATTCATTGTGAAGAATGTGGGAGTGAACAAGTTCACCGCCTATTGAGTTTACCTGCAGCTCCATTACAAGCCACGACAGGTGGTTCCGGCGGTCCCTGTGGTCAAGGTCCCCCATGTGGGGCACCCTGGTGCCAAAGACCGGGTTGAAGACTAGTCAATAATGAGAATATTTTTTTGATGCACCCAACCAGTTTCATTCAAGTTCGTTCGAACTTGTACCCACTCCCCACGCTGGTGAATAAGGGACATTTCGGCACCAATTTGCAAGTTGCCCTCATTGATTTTTGGGAATTCATCCCCATTGCCAGTGCGAAGCGGAATTTCACTTTTTACCACGACAGCAGGTGGTTCCCAATAGGCTTTAGCACGAATGAAAATATACTCATGCAGCAATATGGCAATTAAGTAACATATTCCCAGTCCAACCCAGGCACCAAACAAGATGGGGTTGCGACGGTACCACCATCTCCAGACCAGAAAAGCCATCGTGATTGGAATAACAAACTGCAACCAGCGCAAGCGGGGATACCACATCTGAAATACAATGAGTATTTCTTCATTTTTAACGGTATTGTTGGTACCAAGTCTACTTCGATAAGAACACAGTGCGGCCCACAATTCAGCTGAAAGTGGAAATTTTCTCAGGCCAGATCGATAGGCCCGAATCGCTTCTGCAGGTTGATTGAGCATGCGGTGTGAATCGCCCCAACGAAGTGCTACGTGGGTACTAGGTTTTTTGGAGAAAATTTCCGCATAGAATTGTGCGGCAACCTGAAAATGACCTTTCGCAACACAAGTTTGATGAGCGTTTTCTAATCCTTTGACAAAATTATCATCTGCAACCTGCAATTTTTCGTCAGCAAATGAAAAATTGGGTATCACTAACAGGCAGAAAAGCAGCTGCACCACAAACTCGCCAGGAAATAAGTTCTTCTTTTCCATGGTAGAAAATCAGGCATCATCGAAATTAAAATCGATGATATTTACTGGGATCATCTTAATTTCGCGGTGAATTCCGGAACGCGCTGGATTGCGGAAGTGCACCGGGAATGCTGGTTCAGGATGCTCTACGGAAGGTGGAGGAATCGTTCCTGGTGCTGGCGCTATCGCCACACGATACCACCCGCTGACAATATTGTCATTATTTACAGATTCCAGGGAATAACTTCCGTCCTCATGGATCACACTCTTACACGAAGGTCCGTTGGTACCACGGTCAGGATCAGGTGAAAATATGATCATTCCTCCTGCAAGTGGTTCACCACGGAAGTAAACCTTACCTTTAACTGCTACGGGTTCGTTGCTTCCCGCCCCGCAACCAAGGAGTGGACAGAAGACTACCAATCCCAGCAAACGAAGGATTTTGGATACTATTATGGTCATTGCGTTAATTCTGGAAACGTAAGAAAACCAGAGTAAATCGGTAAATTAGGTAAATAAGCTTTATCCCGAACTGCGTAAGAATTACAAAAGCGGAAAAAACATTGCAAGGGTTCGGATTGACGGCATTCTAACGATGGGGTATTCAGGGTTGATTAGCACGATAACAGCGGCTGCGGTAAAGTTGGTCGTTGTTGCCCCGCTATTCGGGCGGGTACCCAATACCGAAACAATTAGGAGAATGCAGGTGAAACGGATTTTCACTCAATTTGCCATGATGGCTGTCGTTTGTGCCGGAGTTTTGGTTAGCACCCAGGTGGTGACCGCCCAGGAAACACGATCACAAAAGATTTACATCGTCAATATCCCCAAAATCTTAAAAGAGTATAACAGAGCGGGCAACCTTGGCTTACAAGTTACCAAGGTCCGAGAAAGTTATGTCGTAAAGATGAATCCTTTACGAGAAAAACTTGCCGAAAAGAATGCCGAGTTTCAGAAGACAGTTGACCCAGAAAAGAAAAAGCTGATGCAACAGGAAGCTGTCCAGATCCAACGGGAATTAGAAGACCTGGAACGTCGTGCTCAAGCAGAACTGGCTGAAAATTCAGACAAAGTGATTGTTCAGATCTATCTGGAAGTCAAAGGTGCGATTACCGATATTGCCAAAGCCAATGGCATCGACATGATTATTGGGTACCCCGCATCATCCAATCCAGCCGATGAAAATCGCCCGGAAATTGCCCGACTGATGCTTCAGACACCTGCAATGATTCCGTTTTATCATGACCGAATGGACCTGACCGACATGGTAATTACGTTTTTGAACAAAAAATATCCTGAAGCAAAACCGGAACTGCCGAAAGTGTCTACTCCCACACCGGGTGCTAGTGGCGGGAAATAATTTAGATCTTAGGTAATTTGGGTAAACTTTTAATTTGGGTAAAGTCGATAATTCTGCGAGACAATCGCCTTTTCCCTTGGTACGATGAAAAATAATAAGTGATGGCATCCCTGCAAGCAATATTGTCGGAACAATCAGCACCAAATGGTGTGATGCCATCCCTAAAATCAGGTCGACGCCAGCGAACTCTGCAATCAGTTGCAAAGGTTGTTGGCGTTGGTATGGTTACTGGCGTGCCAACAACTCTCAGTCTGCTGCCCGCCCCGGAGCATACAGGATTGTTGTTTCGCAGGTCTGACCTGCCTGGTTTACCCACCATCCAGGCGCGGGTTTCCTCTGTTCTGGACACCACGCGCCGAACAACACTGGGAGTTGGACAAACTCGCGTAACACTGGTTGAGCACGTTCTTGCAGCTTTGGCTGGCCTACAAGTGGATAACTGCATCATCGAACTGAATGCGGAAGAACCACCTGGCCTGGATGGCTCCTCTGAAGGTTACGTACACGCCTTGTTGCAGGCTGGGGTGTCTGAACAGCAGACATTCAAGCCGTTACTGGAGTTGAACCACCCCATATCGGTACAGCAAAATGGTGCTTCGCTTACCTTGTATCCTCGTCAGGGAAAAGGGTTGGCTATCAGTTATCTGTTGGATTATGGCGTAGACTCGCCTATTACCGCCCAGTCTCACACGGAAGTGCTTACACCGGAATCGTTTCAGAAAGATATCGCTCACTGTCGAACATTTGTTCTCGAACGAGAGGCATTAGAATTACAACGACAGGGAGTCGGCAGACATTTGAAAGCTTCGGAATTGCTGGTATTTGGCGAACAAGGTTTGATCGACAATACCCTGCGATTTCCAAATGAACCCGCACGGCACAAGATTCTCGACATCGTTGGGGATCTGTCGCTATGTGGATTTGATATTTCTGGTCATGTGGTTGCCTATCGATCCGGCCACCCCATGAACATTGAACTGGCGAAAGCCTTAACGCGGATCGTAGACCATTAACTGTCCGGGGAACTGGCCATCAAGGAAGATGCGTTCTTCAGGTACGCTGCCGGAGATACTCAACTTATGACACAGATTCGTATGGCCGTAATCGGTGTAGGTCACCTGGGCAAGGAACACGCCCGAGTACTTTCATCGATGCCGGATGTCAAACTGGTTGGCGTGGTGGATGTTGATATTCAGCACGCTCGTGTGATTGCCGAACGTTGTTCAAATAAGGAAAACAGCGTTCAGGCGTTTGATAATCACGAGCCTCTCCTCGATCAAGTTGATGCAGTATCAATTGCGGCACCAACACTTTACCACCACAAAATCGCACGCGCTTTTTTAAAGAGGTCGGTTCCGGTATTGGTGGAAAAGCCGATTACTACAACTTTGGCCCAGGCACAGGAACTGGTTGAAATTGCACGCGCAAACGATACCCCACTGCAGGTGGGGCATATTGAACGCTACAACCCAGCTTTTCTTGAACTGATCCGACGCCCCATCACGCCAAAGCTGATCGAAAGTGAGAGACACGGCCCTTTTACGGGTAGATCAACCGATATTGGTGTGGTTCTGGATCTGATGATCCACGACCTGGATCTGATCCTCTCTTTAGTGCGTAGCCCTGCCACAAACGTTTATGCGGCTGGTATATCCGTGTTTGGAGGCCACGAAGACATCGTCAATGCCCGGATTAGCTTTGCAAATGGTTGTATGGCCAACATTACTGCCAGCCGGGTCAGTCCAGTTCCAAAGCGAAAACTACGCATCTGGGCTCCTGAAGGTTATGCGGGGATCGATTTTGTCGAGAAACGGCTGAATCTTGTGCAGCCTTCAGACGAAGTTCGTCGGCATGGCTTGAGCAATCTTCATCTGGACCGTTCGCGTCGTGAACAGTTGAAAGCCGATGTCTTTGGCAAGCACATGGAACACCTGGAGCTTTTTTGCGAAGCTCCCCACGATCAATTGACAGCCGAACTGTCTGACTTCGTCGCGTGCGTACGTGAAAATCGTGAAACACGTGTGACTGGTCAGGATGGACTGGATGCCCTTTCGCTTGCGGATCGAATTCTGGCAAGTGTGCAACGCCACCCCTGGAATGGTGTCGAAGATGGCCCTGTTGGTCCAAAAGAAATGCCCGCACCCAAAGGCAAATTGTTCGAAAGTGAATACGAAGAAGGTCGGGAAGCAGCCTGATCCTTCTCGAAGACATACCCCTTTTTCTGACTTTTCTTGAATTACCTCTCATTTATTTTCAATCACTTTTCATCTTCCAGCATTAACTTCACTGTTGGTTGTTCATGCAAGCATCATAATGTAAGTACGTTCAAAAAATGAGAGAAAAATGATGATCGAACATTCATCATCATTACATCTGAAATACATCAAATCTACACCACACTCTTCTAGTTTTTATTTTGTAGTTACTATTAGGGAGTGCAATGAGATACGTTTGTAGTTTGATGTTGTTGAGCACATTTTTATTGATTGGCTGTGGCGAAAAAACACCTACCATGCCACAAACTTTAACAGAAGAACAGCTTCGCGAACAGGCTGAAGCAGAAAAAAGGGTTCAAAACGAAGAATCGAACCGTCCTCAGGAAAGTCCCACAAAATCACCCGAACAGCGAGCGAACGAAGAAGAGATGCTTCGAGATCGTCGCTAACTTTTCATTATTTTTTAGTTACTAGACAAAACAAGGATCTGAAATGAACAAGAGAAATGGTTTTACACTGATCGAATTATTGGTGGTAATTGCCATCATCGCCATTCTGATTGGCTTATTGCTGCCTGCCGTGCAAAAAGTGCGGGAAGCAGCCAACCGTACACAATGCCAGAATAACCTGAAACAGATTGGGATTGCTGGTCATGCATTTCACGATGCCAACAGCTATTTCCCCCATGCAGGTTCTGATGGCCCAAACATCACCTGTTGTAATGCGACCACCCGTGTTGGCTGGAGCTGGGCATATTACCTGCTGCCTTACATTGAACAACAGAACGTTTACGATAATCCCAGCGATTCAATCGTGGCCGCCACCCCGATCAAAACCTATTTCTGCCCGTCTCGTCGTAGGCCTACCGCTTATTCGGGTACCACACGAAATGACTACGCCGGTAACGGCGGTAGCACCTTTGGCAACATCGGACGCGATGGGATGATGGTGCGTCAATGGTCTAGTACAAGCACTTCCAACCCTGTTGACCTTGCAGTGAATCAGTTTCGCAGGATGGCCGATGTCATTGACGGCACTTCCAACACAATTTATGTTGGTGAAAAACAAGTCCACCCGACAACACTCGGTACTGCTGGTGGCGATAACGAACGTTACAACAACGCTGGCTGGGATGAGTGCGTTGTCCGCTTTGGCTCCACGGACTGGGCAGGGAATCAAGGTGGCCTGCAAGCAGACTCCTTGCACCCGAATTCTTCTGCTGCAACCTTCTGGTCACGCAGGTTTGGATCTTCTCACACGGGTGGTGCCAATTTCGCTTTTGCTGATGGCTCTGTACGATTTATCCGTGGCAGCATTAATCCCACCGAATTCTTCCGTGCGTGTGTCATCAACGATGGCCAAGTGCTGACGTTAGATTAATTAATTTTTCTTCATCTTCGGAAGCGGCTTGGTTATTTCTTCCGGCCGTGCATTGCGATATTGTTCAAGTTGCCCAGCTAACTGCATTTTGATCGCTTTTTCAGCTGTGGTTAACTCATTGTCTTTGATTGCATTCTGCTCCAGCGGATCGGATTTCAGCCTAAAAAGCCTACCATCCTGATAAACTTTGTAGTCTTTCGTGCCCACAAACTCTACCTGGGCATTCTTGCCACCGTTCCGTGCGTACCAACAGTACCACCAGGTGCGGTCTTTTCCCGGCTTTCCAATTAACTGGTGTGCAAAACTCATCCCGTCGAGGCCTTCAGGAACTTTCAGCCCGGCAATTTCCAACATCGTGGGAAAGAAGTCGCAACTACAAACAATCTGATCCTGAACTCCCGACGCGATAACGCCTGGCCAGGATACGACGCACGGCACATGTGTTCCAGCGGCTGTGCCTTTTCCTTTGCCACCTTGATAGGGCTTGCCATTGAACATTGTCGTTATTGTCGGGTGGGTACCATTATCACCAATGAAGATGATCAGCGTGTTTTTTTCTTTGCCAGTCTCTTTGATTGATTTCACCAGATTACCCACCAATTTGTCCATGTAGGAAACCATGTATGAAAAGTTTTTCACATTTCGATTAACACTTTCTCCCACCGCTTTTGGATCCCACTTAGGCGAATCGGGGGTGGGTTGAAAAGGGTCATGGGTCAGTACCATTGGGTAATAGAGCATAAATGGTTTGTCTTTACTCGATCGAACGAAATCGCAGGCAAATTTATTGATCAGATCAGGGCCGTACTCGCCATTAGAAAAATCCAGTGCTTTTCCATTCCATTCGAGACCTGGATTAGCGTAACGTGGCGGTCTGCGGGTGTGTTGCCAAAGATAGGACTCTTCAAAACCCAGTTTTTGTGGAAGATCCTTCCCCTGCCCTAATTGCCACTTACCCGCAATCGCCGTGCGATAGCCATTTTTCTGAAAGTGGTGTGCAAACGTTGTCGATTTCGGATCTAAGTAGCCAAACTGTCGATAGTTACGCACGTTCCACAATCCGGTCATCAATTGCACTCTGGTAGGAGTACATAACGGTTGCACATGGCAATTCGTGTACCTGTTGCCACTTTTTGCCAGTTGATCCAGGTTCGGTGTTCGGTATTCACCACCATTCACACCTAAACATTCATACCCCAAGTCATCAGCCATGATCAGCACAATGTTTGGCTTTTCTGCATTCAGTGCAGGGTGACAAAAAAATAAAAGTACCAGCAACAAGCGGATTGACATCAATCGTTCTCGGATGAAATATATAGGGACGAGTTTAACATGCTACAAGCAACTTCGCAACCAGCCAGGAAGTGGGGTTGTATTTTTTACCACTTCGATTTATTCCAGCGGTTGCTGAAACCCGCATGGAAGCGGTTCCGGATGTATCCAATCCTGTTGAAATCGTTGCTTGTTGTGCTGCTCCTTGGCAGCACCGGTTGCCTGTCGTGGTGGAAACGCACGACGAAACAGGCCCCGCTGCCACAGGTGGAATTGCCACAACCAAAGACTTCGCAGGACTTTACATCGAATCCTTCTGGCAGTATGGACAATCCCGTCGCCATGATTCCCCCACCACCTGCCATGGATATCCCACGGTGGGACAGTAGAGCAGCCACAACTATTGTCAAAGGATCATCTGAAGATCAGAATGGATACGAAATTCGTGCGAAAGAACCTGAAAAGGTAGTTCAAACAGGTTTTGATGCAGGCAAGGTCAACCCACTTCGTGAAGAGCCCAATACTGTTTCTGTGGGTAAGGAAGTGCACACTTTGGTACAGCGGGCATCAGTCAGACACGAAAAGCTGGAAGCATATGAGACAATTCTCACAAGAAGAGAAGTGGTGCATGGCGAATCCCGACCAGAAGAAGTCATTCAATACCGCTACAGACGGACTCCAAAAAGTATTGCCATGAAGTGGATCGGGCTGGAATATCAAGGGCGGGAGTTGCTATTTTCAGAAAGTCCCAACGCCCAGGTACACCTGATGACGGGCAGAGGCGAAGGCTTGTTGATCCCTGCTGGCAAAAAAACACGGCTATCGCCAGATGATCCCCGAATTCAAAAGAATGCCCGGTATGATTTTCGCTTCAGTGCACTCGGGCGGACAATTGCGACGATGCAGGCAAAACTGTCTCGCGAGAATGCAGATCCCCAGTGGCAACAGAAATATCGTTATATCGGACCTGTCAGCCGTGTGGAACAGCGTCAGGGGTTGGTGGGTGTTGAAGAGCTGATTTTTCCGGGTGAAGAGCCATTATTGCCGCAGGGTGGGAAACGAACAATTCTCTTTGATCAACTTCAAGGAAGTGATTCCATCGATTTTCCTGTGCTGATTTATGCAGTTGATCGCAATGGAAGGGAAGTCGAATACTACTGGTTTAAAAATGTAAAACCGAGAAAGTTTGGTGATGAAGATTTCGATCCCATAGGTTTGGGACGTTCGAAATAGATTTGATGAAAGCTATTCCGATCAAACAGCAAAAGAATTACTTGCAATTTTTAATCAAAAGAAGTGATAATAGCGACGACTGGATTTGAACCAGTGACCCGACGCTTATGAAGCGTCTGCTCTAACCCCTGAGCTACGTCGCCAAGAAATATTTTCATACAGCCAGATGCCGTAATTGACAAGTGCTAAACCGCAAAGGTTCGCCAGAAAACGGACCATCGCATCCTCAAATTATTGTACAGGTGTTTATGCAGGGCATTACCCGAGATCGTACCAAAAAATATGCTTTTGATTGGCGGGAACCACCAGAATTACACGTAGCGCCTGGTGAGAAATTCTTCATTGAAACGTGGGATGCCAGCGGGGGCTATTTTCAGAGCGAATCGGATTTGGCGATTCCTGGCTTGCGACCTGGTTTTGACCGCACCCCGCCACTGGTGAATCCTATTGCAGGTCCAGTCTTTGTGGAAGGAGTCTCGTCAGGTGAGAATATCGCAGTCACCATTCATTCCATTGAAGTGGGTGATTTTTCATGGGTTGCTGTGGGGCCTGGCCGAGGGCCGCTGGGTGATTCGCAGAAATTTCCAGATTGCTCGAAATCCTACACCACAAAAATATTTCGCCATCAGAAAGGGCCCAGCGGAACTTATTCCGATGGCAGCCTGCCATTCAGCCCCACTATTTCGTGGCCGATCACGCCGTTTGTAGGCACAATCGGCGTCGCACCTGATCGAGAAGTGACGACCAGCAACGATGGACAGGGAGAATGGGGCGGGAATCTCGATGTGCGGGATGTAGCTGCGGGAAATCGAATCATACTACCAGTATTTCATGCTGGTGCCCTGCTCTCTCTGGGAGATGTTCATGCCAGCCAGGGTGATACCGAGTTCACAGGAACTGCAGCAGAGACTAACTCCAGAGTCGTGCTCTCTATTGAGAAATATCCAGGAACACGAGTTCCATTTATGCGGTTAGAAAAAGAAGCATCGATCGTCGCTTTATTTGCTTACCGACCTTTGGAAATTGCTGTCGAAAAGGCAACCTTGTTTCTGATAGAATGGTTAGTAAAGGATTATGGGTTCAGACCAGTTGATGCTTATTGTCTGGTAAGTACTTGTCCGGATTTTCGGATCAATGTTTACCAGATGTGTCGGATCGGCAAACTGAATTACGTTGCAGGTGCGGAAATCCCTAAACGCTACCTGACTGCGTAAACCCACCCGGAAAGGACATTTCCAACTAAATTTGTGAAAATGTTACCCATTTTGTGACAAGTTCATTTGCAATGGCACCGTTTTCGCAAATAAAATAACTGTGAAGTTTATTTGAGGGAATTATGAAACGCATTTTATTTTCCTTACTGGTGCTGGTACTCACCTCGGCCAGTTCTGTTCGTGGCGATGACATCAATACGATTTCGATACCCACACCACCTCCCGCAGTTCTGAATCGTCTGCCAGAATCGATTTCTGATCTGAAAGCATTTCAGGACCAGACCAGGATTATTCTGAAAAAAGTAATTCCTGCAACTGTCTGCCTGCAAGTAGGATCGGGTAGTGGCAGTGGGGTAATTGTTTCCAAAGATGGTTTAATTTTGACCGCAGCCCACGTCACTGGAGAGCCGGGAAAGAACATCACCATTGTGATGCCGGACGGTAAACGAGTCAAAGGTGTGTCGCTGGGGATTAATCGAAAGATCGATAGTGGCATGGCAAAAATAACCACTCCTGGCGAGTGGCCATTTATTGAACTGGCCGATCCCGATACAGTGAAAGTGGGTCAGTGGTGTATCGCTACGGGCCATCCAGGTGGCTACAGCAAAGGTCGCTCCCCAGTGGTACGTGTTGGAAGAATTGGAACAGTGAATAAGTTTATCGTTCAGACCGATTGCACACTTGTTGGTGGCGATTCGGGCGGACCGCTGTTCAACATGGAAGGAAAAATTATTGGTATCCACAGCCGGATTGGTGGTGGTATTGTCAATAACATCCATGTGCCATGTGGAACATTCAAAGAAACCTGGGATGAACTGGTTGCCGGCGACGCCATTGGTGAAGCACTGGCATGGTTAGGTGTTCGCAGCGGTGATTCGAAAGATAAATGTCTCCTGGGTGCAATTACTCCAGAATCGCCCGCAGAAAAAGCAGGCTTAAAACAAGGTGATGTTGTTCTAAAATTCGATGGCGCTGCCGTGAAACTCTACGAAGACATGATTAACCTCCTGAAAAAGAAACGACCCGGGCAATCTGCTAAGTTTCTGGTGTTACGTGAAGGCAAAGAGATTGAACTTACTGCCAAATTAGTCAAGCGCCCGGAATAACGAGTCTTTAACAAGTACTTTTTCGAACTTATAAATCAGGAGAGCAACCATGAAAAAAATCATCCTCATGGTGCTGATGGCTGGTTGGACAACCGCCTTATTTGCACAGTCCGATGGCCCACCAATTACGGTCAAATCGAACGATAAATTCATCGACCTTTTTCGGACCGTCGTCAAAGATCCATCTGTTTCCGTTTATCGTCTGCAGGTTGATGACAAAAATGTTGCCCTGGCAACTGCGGTAACCAAAGATGGTTATCTGGTTACCAAAGCCAGCGAACTTGGCGATGCGGTTAAATTAAATGTGATATCTGCCAAAGGTGAAAAACTTACCGGCCTGGTTACTGCCAAAGATGAAATTTATGACTTAGCATTAATCAAAATCAAAGCAAAAGACATTGTTCCCATTCAATTTGCCAAAAGTGAAGTGGGCCTGGTAGGCAATTGGGTTGCAGCTGTCAGTAATGGCGATAAACCGGCTGGCGTGGGTGTCATCAGCGTTGCCACCAGAGATCTACCCCCACCTTATGGGATGCGACGGACACCTACTGCAAACAGTGGTTTTCTGGGAATTCAGCTTAATGTTGAGGCACCGAATGCTCAAATTTCGAGCGTTACTCCTGATTCTGCCGCCGCCAAAGCGGGATTATTAGCTAACGACGTGATTTTGAAAGTAGATGCCACAAAAATTACCAATGGTGAGAGCCTTATTAATACGCTGCTCGGCACCAAAGCAGGGCAAACCATCGAGTTGACCATCGAACGCGAAACCAAAGTGCTGGTGTTGAAAGCAACCTTGGGTGCTCGACCTAAAGAATTGCTGCCGAAAGGGAAAAGCCGGGGTGATATCCAAAATTCAATGGGTAGCAAACTGAGTGAACGTCGAAATGGCTTTCCAATCATTCTGCAACACGACATTGTGATTGCTCCCGAAGATTGTGGTGGTCCGTTGGTAGATCTCGATGGCAACGTACTTGGAATCAACATCGCACGTGCCGGCAGGACGGAATCGTATGCCATTCCTTCTGAAACAGTGCAGAAATTGTTGCCTGATATGATCAAATCGAGTCAAACCACCTACGTAAACGAGGCTGTGGCTGAAGCTCAGGCAGCGGTAAAGGCAGCAGAAAATGCATTAAAAGATGCCGAATCTGCCCGCACTGCAGCCATGGAGAAATTAAAATCTGCTCAGAACTCGCTGGAAGAAGCGATGAAATTGAAAGCCAGTTTACCTTCAGGTGAAAAACAACCTACAGAAGATGGCCCGACACCCCGTCTCGTTCCAAAGAAGTAGTCCCCACCTCAAATTAGTGACTGACTAACTGTTTCCAAATTCTGTTCCGGGTATTTCACATACAGAAGAAATAATCCTGTAGCTGGCGCTGTGGGGCCCGCTTTATTTCGGTCCATACTGATGACTATTTCTTCCATGGCGTTCACCGGCCAGAATTTTCTGCCAATTCGAATCAATGTTCCTGCAATGGCACGCACCATGTTATAGAGAAAGCCATCCGCTTCCACCTCGATATGTACAAGATTATTAACTCGTTCCACCGCCACGTCGATAATGGTGCGTACGCTGCTGGTACGATTAGGCCAATTCGTTTCAAAACAACGAAAATCGTGCGTGCCAAGGATCGCCTTTAATGCTTTTCTCATTAATTCAATATCAAGAACAGTACGCACGCGGGTGCAGTGATTGCGAGTAAATGGGTTGCGGATATCCCCATCCTGGATGACATATCGGTAACGCTTCGATACTGCATCCTTGATTGCGTGAAAACTCAACGGCACTTCAACACAATCCCATACAACCACATCGTCCGGCAAGTTAAACCGGAATACTTTTAAGACGACCTCAGGCAATAGTTTAAGGGATGTCTGAAAATGCGCCACTTGACCAAGGGCATGCACTCCTGCATCAGTTCGCCCGCTTCCTACCATGTGGGGGCGGTGGCCGAGTAATTTAGTTATCGCCGTTTCTAATTGATCCTGAACCGTTCGGTGATCTGGCTGTGACTGCCAACCATGAAAATCTGTGCCATCGTAGCTGATTGATAACTTGTATTTATGCATTGAAATCAGGCGATATCAGCCCACAAGGCCCATCTGAATGAGTTTTTTGGCAATCTGCACAGCATTGCTGGCAGCACCTTTCCGCAGATTATCGGCTACGATCCAGAGATTCAGTGCATTGGGATTGCCTGGGTCATGTCGCACCCGGCCCACAAATGTGGCATCACTTCCGGTTGCCAGAAGTGGTTGAGGAAATTCGCCCCGCCATTCATCCAACAGCACCACACCTGGGGCAGCAGCCAAAATTTCCTTCGCTTTTTCCGCTGAGACAGGAGTAGAAAATTCAACATTGGCAGAAATACTGTGGCTGATTTTCACCGGCACCCGCACGCAGGTAGGTGAGATTTTCAGTTCGGGTTGATTTAGGATCTTACAGGTTTCTGCGATGACCTTGTTTTCCTCTTCGGTATATCCATTGGCATCCAAAGTCCAATCCAAGGTAATCACATTGCCCGCTAATTGTGCTTTATGAGACGTGGGAGCCGGCACTGGCTGGTTTTGAGCCCATGGTTCCACTTGAGCTTCAAAATCAGCCAAACCTTTCGCACCTTTCCCGGAAGAAGACTGATAAGTAGAAACTACCACCCGTTGGATTGGAGCGATCGCTCGCAGCGGATTTAAGGCAACCGTCAGTGGAATTGCAACGCAGTTCGGGTTAGCAATAATTCGCTTTGGGATATTTGCGAGTTCGTGGGAGTTTACTTCAGGCACCACCAATGGCACCTGGGGATCCATGCGCCAGGCAGAAGAATTATCGACAACAATTGCGCCTGCGGCGGCAGCAACAGGGCTGAATTCTTTGCTGACCGAACTGGGGGTGCTGGAAAGTACCAGATTGACATCGCGAAACTTTTCTGGTGAAATCGGTTCGATATGATATGTTTTGCCATTCCATTCGATCGATTTACCTGCACTTCGAGCAGAAGCAAGAAATATGATCGATTCAAATGGAATCTGGTATTCCAGAATAACGGAACGTATCAGTTCACCCACTGCACCAGTTGCACCCACCACCGCCAATCGGACTGCCACGTGAAATCCTCTAATTTTGAAAACTAACCAATTTTTATAGAGAATAATTCTAAACGTGCGATGTTCAGGTGGGGGAACAAAATTTAGGGAATCCTGCGAAAATAAGTAATTCCCAGAGTAACAGTCACCATTGCTGCCTGTAATCCAATGACCAACGGAACGCTGAGAGTATCTGCAATCGGTGCAAACAGAAGATTCCCAACCGGTACACCGGCACTCATCACGGATGCCCACCAGCCCATCACCCTCCCACGGTGGTGCTGGTCAACGCTCAAATGAACGGCAGATTGTCCTGTTGAAAAAAACAGAATCATCCCGAATCCCAGAATCATACACCCGAAACAGGCGAGCACCATCGTTTTGGAAAAACAGAGCCAAAGCAGACCAAAAGCAACAAAAACCAAACCAATCTGCAGAATCTTTCGGCGGCGGGCCTCATTTCCGAAGGATGCAGTTACCAGTGCGGCAACAAGTGCCCCTACTCCGACGCAACTGAGTAGTTGAGAATACAGTTCCTGCCCACCCTGGAGCACACGGTCTGCATATGCGGGCAGTAATGCAAGAATCGGCCAGCCAGAAACAGCTACCAGGCCAGCAACTACAATCAACCACTTGATCTGGGTGGGGATGACACCGGCTGCGACAGGAAATTCACGGTTATCAACCAAAGGAGGTGCTTCATGAGAAAATCTCATTAATGAAATTGCAAGCAGTACCGCCAGATAACTGGCAAAATTGAAGACAAAACAGGCACTGAAACCGATAGTGGTGATCAGGATTCCCGCAATTGCAGGCCCCAGAGCACGCGAGGCATTGAACATCAGCGAATTGAGCGAGATGGCGTTAATCAGATCGTCGCGATGAACCAGACGTGGGACCAATGCCAGTCTGGTCGGTAAATCGACCGCTTGCGCAACCCCATGAATCAACATCGCCACCAGCATCATTTGGACAGTCAACAGATTTTGCAGGTAACAAATCAGTAACAACAATGCCACTGCGGCAAAAATGATCTGCGTAATCGCAATCACAAGGCGTTGAGGAAAGCGATCGGCAATTTTGCCACCCAGAACCCCAAATAGCACAGTGGGACCAATCTGGGCAATAATCAAGAAGCCGGACCATCGTGCAAGGTGGGTCTGTTCGTACGCCAGAGACATCAGAGCGGTCATCTGGGTCCACGAACCAATCAGCGACAGAGTTTGCCCAGCAAAATATAGACGATAATTCGAATGTTTGAACGATCGAAAGGTTCGCATGATGTTAACATAGGAAAGATGGCATCAGCCAATGTCAGTAAGGAACCAGAATGGTGACCCAGAACTGGGTAGCATTGTCAATCGACTGAAATGCGCGGGCAACATCCAGCTTCAGTGTGCCACGTTCCAGAAAACTGAAAAACTCGACATTAAATTGAAAACTGAGGCCTGCAGCATGGGCGACTGGCCCCATTGAATGACCATCGACATAAATGTCGCCAATATCGTAAAACGGTGCCACATAAATACTTTCGACACGCACCACATTGTCTACGATATTCCAGTTCAGTCGGGGCACCACTGGCAGTCGCACTTCTACACTGCCTAACCACATACTGCTGCCTTGCCGTTCCGAGTTGTCGTAACCGCGAAACAGGACATTCCCACCTAACGAAAAAAATCGCCCATTCTGAGGGAATGCTACGCCGCCAAAAACTTTTGCAGCGACTTTCACATCTTCCCACCAGGAAATACCATCAAATGGTGACACCACCACGTTTGCCTGACCCCACGCCAGTCCAGAAACACGATTTTCACCGAATAGCGGTAATCCCATCGCAACATTGCCATCAATGGAGTAGCCATCGTCGGGGTTCCAGTAGGGCATCAATGTTTCTTTGCGGTAATGCAGCCCCACTGTGGTCAATGGGTCCACCGCTACACCCGACATATTTGGATTCCGAGGTGGAGGAAGAAAATCGTTCTGATAAGCGGCATAAATATCGACAAACTCCCGTGGGTACAGGTAAAGACTGGATGTCTGTTCGATGTTTTGACGAAGCCACACAGCTGCACGATCCGGCCGAAATTCTTCACGAGCAAGAAATCTTGTTAAGGATTTTTCAGCAAAAAAGCCAATTTCACTTTTCGGCCAAGGCTGGTGGAGCAACTGGCCATCTACGCCAATTGCTAAATCACCAAAATTCGGGCGATAACCAGTATAGATTCCACCTTTGAACTCTTCCAGCTTATAGGCACTGCCACGCACCCCCACAACGGAAGAACGAGTAAACCAACTTTCGCCGTAGGGAGTGCCAAATAACCATGGACCGTAAATCAGATTCCATTTGTCATAATCATTTGTTAAAGCACTTTCATCAAGAAACGTTGTAATCGGCCGTGGGCGATTTGCAACGGGGGTGTGCCAGCGATTATTCACAGGATCGGCATCTGGCACAATGAGATCAGGATCCACCATGATCTGGGCCGGCTTTTGTGGCAGTTCCAACTCAATGCGAACCCGTTTCTTGTCCAGAAATTCAATACCAGGTTGCTTAACTTCTTCACCAACGACAGCTTGCCCGCTTCCATCAGAAAATGTTCGATACTGCTGGGGAATACGAATTGGCACTTTGAGGGGATATGTTTCGTCATCAAAACTAATTCCAAGAATCGTATCTTCCGTAATTTCAGCACGTTGCGACAATTCCACTGTCACTGTTACTGGTCCATTTTCCGGTTGATCTGCTGCCTGATTCACTTGAACCTGGTCGACCGCCCAGTCGGTAACACCGGCCGTAGTCAGCCATTCAGCGAAGAAATTCTTCCACGATCTTCCAGTGTATTCCTCGAGCTCTTTTTGGAACTGAGCAACTGTAATCGTCTGAAAGTAGTACTTTTTGTAAATCCGCCGCAACAATTCATTAAATGCCATTTTGCCGATTCGTTCTTCAATCATCATCATGATTTTTGAACCACGATCATAGACTGAGGCAAACAGCCCCACCACGTTGCCGTATTTTTCCATCTGCTGCACCGCAGGCTGCAACCCACCATTACGGTGGACGTTGTAAAACTGGGTATAACGGTAGTTTTCCCGTTTAATTCCTGGCAGAAAGAAGATTTCCTGTGGATAATTCAACAGTTCGTTGTTTTTCCCTTCGAGTTCATCAAGAAAGCGGTGCGCAAGAAAAGTCACCATCGCTTCATCCATGAATGTTTCCCGATAACCATCCGTACCGATGACGTTGTAGAACCACTGGTGGCAGGTTTCGTGAGAAATCAGGTATTGCACATACTTTTCTGCAAGCTTGGGCATGGTAAACACCCGCTCATCAATCATAATCAGACCACAGCACTCATTACCATTCCAGCCAAAAAAAGTTTCTGCAATGGTCAGTTCTGCATAGGGATAGGGACCGATCCAACGTGCATAAGCCTCCAGGGCTTTTGCCGCCTGACCAACCAATACATTTGCGTAATGTTCGTGTTCTGGGAATGCAAGGCACTTCACTACTACCTTTTTGCCTGCGTTGTCGGCTTCCGTGCGGAATTCCTGATAACGTGCGGAAGTCATGAAGGAAAAGTCGCGTGCTACCACCGGCCCAATCGAAACCAGCTTGCCATCAACTGTACTCACTTCGTTGGCGATCGAGCCAGTGCAAGCGACTTTTTCATTTTCTGGCAACTGAATTTGAACCGTGAATTCGCCCGCTTCGTTATAAAAAGGTTGGTGCCAAGGAATAAATGGCGTGGGGGCCCAACCACCTTCTTCCAGATATTTTGCTACGACTGGATGCCAGTTACTGAGATAGGTAACTCCATCCCATTGTCCCCAACGCCCTTTCTTCTGTGGCAATTCGATCTGATATTCTAACGACAAAATGACTGTCTGCCCATCGGGCAGTGGCTCATCCAGTGCCACCATGAGTGCAGTAGCGAGTTGCTCATTCCACTGGTGCTTTAGCTCTTTACGAGTGGTCTGATCGTCAACCACATTGATTCGTTCAACTTTGCTTAATTGGAATGCAGGCTCTTTGAAAATTGCTTCTTTGCCAGGCACCCGAACAATTTCCAGCAACCTACCAAACTGTCGATACGCCTCTTCCGATTTTGGTGGGGCAAAATGAGAATGCACATTGAAAACAATTTCAGAAAGTGGCTTTCCTGTGCGATTTGTCCATGAAACCTGTTGAGCAACGTAGGCGCGGTGCCCAGCAACGTCCAGGTTGATTGCCAACTGGTATTTTGGTAACCATTTGGGTGGTTGCAAATCCGCGCCTGAAATTGGCAACGTCGCAAATAAACAGACTATGCCAACGATTCGCATGCATCCACCTGAAGCTTCCCTCTGATAAAATCGGTAATAGCCGAAAAAATCATTACTGAAGAGGCCAATTAATTGGAAAATTCGTCCTAATTGGCAAAAATAGGTATACCAGTGAAGCGGAAACAGCTGCACGCAGACATTCTTTTGATTGTTTAACTATATTCCTCTACAAATGTCAGATTTTCTAACTACTCAGGGAACCGGTAAAATTCTCAAACCTCCCCCACTCGCTGAAAGAATGAAATGGCTCTCATCTTTGCGAAATTCACTCCTGCAAGAACACCACCAGCTTACAACGTGCATCGAACGCGAGTTGAATCGGCATCCCGTGGAAGTTCTGGCAACAGATATCCTTCCATCAATCGGTGCGATCCATTTTCTGGAGAAAAATGCTACGAAACTATTGCGGGATAAGAAGTTAGGTCGCGGCCCGCTTTGGTTGATGGGCACACGCACCACAATTTGCAGGCGACCGTGGGGAACAGTTGGCATCATTGGCACCTGGAATTACCCCATTTTTCTGAATCTGGTACCAATTCTTCAGGCACTGGTGGCAGGAAATCGAGTTCTGTGGAAACCTTCAGAACAGGCACCTGAAACCGCCAAAATGCTGATGGAATTTCTGTTGCAGGTGGGGATTTCAGAGCAAATGCTAACTATGTTTCCCGCGACAAGGGAAGCTGGGAAGACTTTGCTGGATCAAGAACTGGATTATCTGGTATTCACTGGTTCCCACCATGTGGGTAAATTAATTGCAAGGGAACTCGCACCTCGGCTCATCCCTTCCACTTTGGAATTATCGGGGTGCGATTGTCTGATCATCATGCCCGATGCCGACATCCCAATGGTTGTACAAGCAATTCGGTATAGCATGCTGCTCAATCACAGCCAGACCTGCATCGCCATCCGCAGGGTGCTGGTTCCCAGTAATCTGTTCGAACCGTTTCAGAAAGCAATTCAAGAAGAAATGCAAAATTTGCCAATATGTCATTTGCAAACGATGGAACAGGCTACAAAGATTAAAGATTTATTAGAGAATGCTCACACCCAAGGTGGGGAGATATTTCCTGGATACGTAGAATCAGACCCGCAAGAGGTACGTCCCAGCCTGATATTTCATGCCACACCAAAAATGCAGGTTTGTCAAGAACCTGCATTTGGCCCGGTGGCAGCGATCCTGAAATATGAACAACTTGAAGATATCCCCGGACTATTTCACGCAACCAGTTACAATTTAAGCACTTGCGTATTTTCTGCGCATCCGGAAGCTGAGAACAATCAAGCAATTGTGAGCCAATTGCAGACTGGAACAGTGATTTACAACGATGTCATCAATGCCACAGCCCACCCTGCGACACCATTTCCCGCTCGAGGTGCCAGTGGCTGGGGGGTGACCCAGGGTCCGGAAGGTCTGTTGGCCATGACTACTCCGCAAGTAACCGTGAAGGTAAAAGGAAAATTTCGCCCCCACTACGATCTTGATCGGTCCGAAGCCACTAGTATGATCCTAAATGGCATGTTGCAATGGAGTTACGCTCGTGGGCTATTTGCAAGAGTGCGTGGACTGGTGCGTCTCATTCGTGGCGTCTTACAAATGAAACCAAAGAAAAAATGACACAGAAGGGGAAAACCGCTACTTAAACACTTTGCAAATGTCATCCTGCTGCTGAACAGAACTATGAAAATTTTGGAAGTGATTCCGCTTGCCCTGCCTGAAATCCACCTGATCCGTTTCGCTCGATTCCGCGACCACCGTGGGTATTTCACGGAAAATATGAAGGCCAGCGATCTGGTTAATCAAGCCCCCCTCGAAATACTCCGCGGCTACCAGTTCCCACAAATTAATGAGAGTTTTTCACTGGCAGGCACCGTACGTGGGCTCCATTTTCAATGGAATCCATTTCAAGGGAAATTAGTTCGACCAATTTTTGGTCACTTGCTTGATTTTATTCTGGATATCAGACTCAATTCACCCAATTTCGGCAAAATCATCGGCTGTGATATGCCAAACAGTCCCGAACGAGATTATTCCGAGTGGATCTGGATTCCACCCGGATTTGCCCACGGTGCACTGTTTCCACAGGATTCGATGATCGAATATCTTTGTACCAGTGAATATAGTCCTGGGTGTGAAGGCTGCATCAGCCCACTTGCCAATGATCTTGATTGGACTTGGTGCGAGCCTGCGTTGCATTCGATTTATCAGGAAGTTTGCCACACTTCGGACAAACTGACGGAAAAAGACCGCAATGGCTGGACGTTGCAGCAATGGACCACGCAAAGCACTGCCCAGCAATTTACCTATCCGATGCCACCCACCACGTGTTAAGAGGTCTGGATGGATACTGATGTCGTTGTCGTTGGGGCGGGTATTGTAGGTCTGGCAACAGCTCTACACCTTTCCGTGGGTAATGGCTTGCAGGTTCATGTGATTGAAGCAGAACCACAAATCGCGCAGCACCAGACGGGACACAACAGCGGGGTAATTCATGCCGGGGTCTACTACAAACCTGGATCCGAAAAGGCATTGAATAGCGCCACGGGTCGGGAATTGATGTACCGATTCTGTCGTAACTTTGCCATTCCGCATGAACAATGTGGCAAACTGATTGTCGCCACCCATGAGCAGGAGCTTGCCGCACTGGAAATGCTTTATCAACGAACTCAGGCAAATGGTCTGAAACTGGTACGGCGCCTCAATCCGCAGCAAATTCTGGAAATTGAGCCATCTGTTTCAGGTATCGCTGGCCTCCACGTGGGGGAAACCGGAATTGTTGATTATCGTCTAGTAACAGATACTTTTGCAGATCTGATCAAGCAGAAAAACGGCTCTATTCAACTCAATACTACATTTATGGCCGCAGATAGCACCCCACTGGGTTTGCAGGTGGAAACTAACCGGGGAAAAATCTCTACGAAATATCTGGTAAACTGTGCGGGATTATTTTCTGATCGCGTGGCACAGAAATGTGGCGTGCAACCGGGCGTCCGGATCGTTCCATTTCGGGGCGAGTATTACGAACTAGCCCCCCGTGCACGTCACTTTGTGAAGAATTTGATTTACCCAGTGCCTGATCCCAAACTGCCCTTCCTGGGTGTGCATTTTACCCGGCGAATATCTGGAGAAATTGAAGCTGGACCAAATGCTGTGCTGGCTTTTGCCCGCAAAGGCTATCGCAAACAGAATTTCTCTGCCAGCGATATGTGGGATTTGCTGCGATATCGGGGATTCTGGAAAATGGCCGCAAAAAACTGGCACACAGGTATCCCAGAGTTAGTTCGATCATTCAGCCAGCGTTTGTTTGTCCGTGCCTTACAGAAACTTGTGCCTGCCGTTCGTTATCATGATATCATTCCCGCAGGTGCTGGTGTCCGCGCTCAGGCGGTCGATGATGAAGGAAAATTAATCGATGATTTTCGAATCATCAACGGCAAGAAGATGACCCACGTTCTGAATGCGCCATCTCCCGCAGCAACAGCATCGATCAGTATCGGTGCCACTATCGCAAAACAAGTATGCCGAGAAATGGGGTTATCATTTCAGGAATTGCCGATTTTGTAAATGTACCTGCTTTGTAGGCTAATTGGTAATCCCCTTGGTAATTCCCATAAAGACGTTTTCCAGATTCACATCTTCTTCTTTGAACATCTGTAACGTAAATTTTTCAGCGATCAATGCTGTGGGAATCTCAAACCCTTCCTTCACCCCTTCTTTCAGAATGGTTTTGATGATGGAACCATCTTTGATCAGTTCAACAGATTCTACAAATGCCATTCCAGAAATCACTTTCGCCGCTCGTTCGTTATTCTGGGCACCCACCGATATCAGGTAGATTAACTTGGGCCGCACCTGAGCAATAGCGCTTTCCACATCGCCATTGAACAGCAGTTTCCCACGTTCAATAATGCCGATTTTATTACAGATATCGGAAAGTTCCGGCAGAATATGGCTGGAAACCATGATGGTTTTCTTCATGTTCCGCAGTTCTTTCAGTAGTTCACGCATCTCGATCCGGGCACGTGGGTCCAGACCGCTCGCAGGCTCATCCAACAGCAACACCTGTGGTTCGTGCAGTAACACACGGGCCAATCCCAACCGTTGAGTCATCCCACGCGAAAGACTGGTAACCAGAGCGTCTTTTTTGTACCCAAGATCAACCAGATCCAGTACCTCATTCACCTTGGCGCGTCTGCCGGGCCCCTGGATGCGGTAAGCTGCCGCAAAAAACTCCAGATACTCCGTTACTTTCATATCATCGTAGACACCGAAGAAATCTGGCATGTACCCAATCGCTCGGCGGATCTCTTTCGAAGAATTGTAAATGGAATACCCACAAACAGTGGCTTCACCCCAACTGGGGTTCAGTAGCGTTGCCAGGATTCGCATCGTGGTGGTTTTGCCCGCACCGTTGGGACCAATAAAGCCATAGACATCTCCTGGTTCCAGACGCAAAGTCAATCGTTCCAGAGCAAACAAATCACCATATTTTTTTGTTAAGTCGTTGGTTTCAATCATTTGTGGTTACTCGGCCGTTTGTTGCGTTCGTGGTTGAATTGGAATAAACACACGAATGTACGTTTCCTGTCGAACTTCTGGTGGCTCTGCGACCACTCTCAATGCTCCATTCTGCATTTCGCGAAGTACCACTCGGGATGGTGCATCGGCAGAGAGCAAATTGTCGGTTTCCTGCAGCAGCTGATTTGGGATTCGCAGCACCAACACCGCCGATTCCTTGTGGTTCTTGCCGATCCGCCAGGATTGATCCAAATGTCGAAGATTGGCATTTCTGATCCGCTCTTCCCACTTGGAAGTCCTGCTTTTGGAAGCATCAGCAAACAATACCGACCAAAGCCGGTTGCTGGGGTCCATCGGGGTCACTTTTCGATTCAACAATCCATTGTCGTTGGGATTGGACCCCTGGCGTACTTTACTTGCTAATTCGGGATAACGATCAACCGAATTCAGCCATACTCTTACCTGGTTTGTCGAACTTCCATTAAGCACGATCTGTTGTGGGACCCCGAATGGTAACGAACTCAGATCGTAAACCACATCATTCCAGAGCAACGCAACTTCGGAATACTGATGAGTTGGTAAATTGCTGGTGATGCTACCTGCAATTACATTTGGATCCGCGGTATGGTGAAGATCTGCTGTGATGAGTGGTTTATTGCTGTCTATTCGGCCATTCCAGCGGCTTGTAAAGCCTTTTGTCGACCAGACCTGGATAGGCACATCGCGCAATTCATCCGCGTAAACTTTGGTGGAGGCTCCATTTTCTTGATAGTCGCCCACATGGTAGTAGTACTCATTGGCTAAGATACCGTTCCCAGCACCACTTCGGCTGGTCTGGGCAAACCAATTGATATTGGTACTCAGTTGTTGCTCGGTATCTGGTAATACCCACTGGAACTGGTTTGTCTGACCATTATTTGGCTCGGTGGTAATTGAATAATTATTTTTGACTGGACTGTAGAGTGTAAACCAGGTCTGGCCTTCAACTCGCTGATGAACCAGATCGATATCTACCAGATCGATCTTATTAATCCGAAGCTGATCACCTTTGTTGGTGCGGGCCACTAGATAAACAGTGGCGCTGATAACCACTACCAACAAAGGCATGGTAATCCAGGTGATCTCCATACGCTTGAATAATCGCCTCAGAATCAGATACTCAACAGGACCCATCAACAAAATGAACAGGAAAATCAGACCAGCTACCCAACTGAATGAAATCGTGGGAATCTTTTCGAAATAATCCAGATTGGTATTGAGTGAAGCAGCATCAAAATTAAAATTATCTGAGAAGGCACCAGATGTTTCCGCCACGTCAGGCATTAAGACACCGCCTTCCTGAACCACGTTCTCCCATACTTTCTGACGTTCAGATTCTTTGCAGGCAGTAAAGGCTTCTCCATCAAGATCAAAACCGATAACCGAAACTTTACCAGAGCCGAAACTTCCCTGATAGGCATACTTCTGGCTGCTATCGTTGAGCGAAACAATCAATGGCGAGACCAAAGCGCTCTTTTTTATACCAAGTTCAACAATGCCAAATTGCTTCCCAGGTGTCTGCAGGAAACCTTGTCGCTGAAAGCCAGTAGAGTTTTCCCAGTTCAACGAAAGCGTATTGACCATCTTTCTGGTGGTGGGATTGATCGTTACTGGTAACATCCCCACCAATTCAGGAATCTGAAACAACCTTTCCGGGTGGGAGCCAACGGAAAGGACTACTTTACCCCCACGTGCCACCCATTCGGCGAGTGCCTGTCGACGTAAAGTATGTTCAGGCAAGGCAATTTTCTGCCAGAAATCAGCATTACTGCCCGTACCAACTACCAACACGTCAAACGCATCGTAACCGAACCAGCGATCCGGAAGTTGCCCCACTTCGGTGAGTGAGGCAGTAGCCACCCAGCCATTGCGGGACCGGACTGTTTCCGTAGTACTTTCGCCAGAAGTCGGGAAAACAACATCCGCAGCACTGAAGCCAATGGTACCCACAATGTAACGGAAATTCGGCTGAGGGCTGGCAGAAATTTTCATGCCAGAGCCAAAATTGGTGCCACTATTTTTGCCCGTGACGCTTGCTGTAACACTGACTTGTTCTCCACCAGGCTTCAGGTAGGCCAGTCTGGTCAGCTCATTTGCTGAAATTACCTGCCCTTTCGTCATTGGTGGCAGCTCAATGGTGCCATAAGTTAATGCTTCCTCACCATCAATTGTTCCAACAGTGATCAGAATCGGCTCTTCCGTATCTCGCAGACAGGTGATGTCAACCGAGACGGGGGCCCATTGTCCAATACGAAAAACCATTCCTGTGGGAGAATTCCCTGATTGAAAGCCAATTCTCAGATTCGTTAACTGAACGCGTTCCCGAAACTGCCCCCAACTGATCTGTGGAGAAAGGCAGAAGAAAAAGAAGGCAGCGATTCCAATGAATAAACGAGTATTTATCAAGGTTTTTCTCCGGAACCACATACGCACGGAATTGTTTGGCAGGCTGGGCACCCTTGACCATATTTTGCAGTAATTGCAGCCTGCAGATCAACTTCGGCGATGTTTGCCAGAGTTGCCAGCCACGCAAACACATCTGCAAATTCGGCAGCAACAGATTCCCGTGGGTGGTTCCCACGCAAAGCTTCGGCGAGTTCGCCGATTTCTTCCATCAGCCACATGAATGTCCCACTAACCCCACGTGCATGGTCTTTGTGACCGAAGGTATCTTCAATTAACCGCTGAAATTCGACAATCTTCATGTAGGACTGTTCTGCAAAAACAGAATTTTATGGTGCTGTGCAGCAATTGGCCCAGAAAAGCTGCCTATTGCAAGTGAATCGTGAAACTACGTCTGAAACTGGCTATTAGTTCACACCGAAACCTGTGGTTGGACATGGGTTCTCGCCTGAAACGAATTGCTATTGCAAACTTTACAACTCTTTCGGTACAATCCTTTGGATAGGAAGTTGCCAAATGAATTGGTAACGTTTTCCGGACGGGAAGGAACCCAATGCCGGCAGCACTGCTACAACCATCAATCGATCTTCGCCCCGGCCAATCGCTGACTGTGGCCACCCCTCACGTTACGGTGGGGATCATCAACTACTGTCAATGGCGGCATGTGGGACAACTGTTGAACCAACTGGGTGCCTGCGAAGATGCGGAATTGCTGGTGTTGGATAATGCCTCCCCTCCACCAGATGAGAAAATCCTCATCGATATCGAGCCAACTAACGCCACAGTTTACCAAAGCAGCGTCAACGGTGGCTACGCCTGGGCTGCCAATCAGATCATTCAACGATCCAACAGTAACTGGGTGCTGCTGTTAAACCCAGACACAGAAGTTACGCCGGGATTTATCGATTCACTCGTTCAGTTATGCAAAGAATTGGAATCAGAATCGAATATTGGCATCGTTGGTCTGCAACTTCGGGATTTCGATGGCAAAGTGCAGCCATCTACAGGAAACTTTCCCACGCTTGGCAGTCTCATCTCACGAATGGTGCTGCCAAGGCATTTGCGTAAAGGAAATCGCATCAGCAGTGGCAATCGAACCCCTACCAACTGGGTTTCGGGGTGTGGGATGCTGATCCGCAAAGAATGTTGGCAATCAGTCGGCGGCTGCGATGATCGCTTTTTTCTGTATTACGAAGACACCGATTTCTGCAAACGTGCCAGCGAGTATGGGTGGGATATTTGCTATGAACCAGGACTGGCAGTATATCACCTGAAACCACTGCACCGTCGACCTGTTCCTCCACCTTTGCGTTTGATCGTGCGTCATGGCTTGATCCGATATGCCAGCAAACATTGGTGGGTGATCAGTTTCTGGATGCTGCTGGCCATTATCTGGGCAGAATCGACGGTACGTTATGTGCGAGCCAGCTTGAAATTTCAGCCACTAGCAGGCTATTTTCGTTTAATGGGAAAACTCACCAATCTGTTCTTTGTGGGTGATCAGCTCCAAATCGAACAGTTGATTAAAAAATCTTCATTAGAATTGGCTCAGTGTCCCGGTCGGGAGGATTGTTGAGTGGTTCCTCTCAGTGTGGTGATTCCCTCATATCGACGTGCCGATCTTTTGCAGGACTGCCTGGAAAGTGTCTGCTCTTACGCACCCCACGGAACTGAGATCATCGTTGTGGATGACGGCTCTAAAAATGGCATCATTTCCAGTGTTGCAAAGATGTTTGCGTCGGTTCAAGTTGTGCGTAACGCGGTCTCACTTGGATTTTGTGGTGCGGTGAATCGGGGCATTAGTGCAGCACAAGGCACAATTATCGAACTATTAAACGACGATACGATTGTCACCCCAGGGTGGGCTGATTCTGCTCTGTCAGAATTCACTGATCCTGCAATTGGCTGTGTCGCACCGCTTGTTTTGATTCGTGGGAACTCGAGGCAGGATCGAGTTCAGATCGACAGTGCTGGTGATCACTACCACCTGGGCGGTTTTGCTCGTAAGCGCTTTCATCGCAAGTTACTGAAAGAAAAGAACTTACAACGGGAAATTGTTTTTGGCGCCAGTGCATCATCTGCGTTTTACCGTGCGGATCTGTTACGTCTGGTGGGGGGATTTCCAGAGTTATTTCAGGCCTACTTTGAAGATGTTGATGTGTCGTGGCGAATTCGCAATGCTGGATGGAAAACGCTCTTTACCCCACACAGCGTGGTATGGCACCATGTCCATGGCAGTTATCAGGAACGCCCTGAACTGGTAGAACAACAATCGCGGAATGAAGAGCGAGTCTGGTGGCGCAATGTGCCGAACAAACGTCGCCATGCGTTGGCACACTTGATGACGCTGGCTGGAAAATCATTCCGACGATTGTCCGAAGGAAATTTCCGCCCGTTCCTGCGTGGCCGAATGCAGGCCTGGCGTGAATTGATCTGTAACACCAGTTTCGACAACTAATTCCCACAGCAATGTGGTAAACCATGTATTCTCCGCAAACCCGTTCCAATACTGCTCTTGCAATAATTCTGATTGCGTCGGTAACCATTATCCGCCTGCTTTACCTGTACCTCTGGTGCCCATACGACATGGCACCAGACGAGGCACATTATTGGGATTGGTCGCGTCATCTCGACTGGAGTTATTACAGCAAAGGACCCCTCATCGCCTGGATCATTCGTGCAGCCATCGAATTTTTTCAATTAGTAAATATCCAAACTGCCAGTTTGATGCCAGTTATCCGCACCCCTGCAGTGCTGTTGGGTGCGATGACCCTGTGGGGCATTTACCTGTTGGTAAGAAATACCACAAACGATGCCAGACTGGCTTTGATTGGTGTTGGTGTAAGCCTGACACTGCCACCATTTCACATGGCCTCAATTATCATGACCATCGATTCTCCCTACCTTTGCTGCTGGACCTGGGCAACTGTCTGTGGTTGGGATGCTGTGCAGACGGGTCGTTATCGATCCTACATTGGGGCTGGCATTTTTCTGTGCTTGGGAATTCTGGCGAAATACACAATGTTTTTGTGGTTGGTTTCGTTTGGAATATTTCTGATCCTTACTCCACAGTACCGTGGGATTCTTTTTTCGCGAAAATTATGGTTACTGGTTGCAATCGGCGGGCTCAGTGGGTTGCCAATTCTCTGGTGGAACAGCCAACACGATTGGGTTTCATTCAAACATGTAGCAGTTCAGGCCGCAGGAGATACGCAGAAAACAAAAACGAGTTTTCGCTGGTATGGCCCATTCGTTTATTTTGGCACCCAGATGGGCGTGATGCTGGTTTATTGGTTCGCCATGTGGTTGATTGGCATCTGGCGTGCAAGAACCGTGCACAGAAATTTGGTCAGCCAGCAATATCTGATCTGGCTATCCGTTCCAACATTTCTGGTATTTGGAATTGCCAGTTTCCGTTCGGCTGGGCAGGTGAATTGGCCCGCAGCCACCTACATATCGGGTATCGTGCTGGCTTTCATATCGTTGCCATACGTGCTGAATCTTTCTCCACGGTGGCTGAGGATACTGTTCCGAATCGATCTGTTACTGGTACTGGCATTAGGCGGCATTGGAAGCATTCTGTTATATAACACAAAACTCATACACCCCATCTTGATGCCTTGGGTGCCGGTAGATTCCGCAATAAACCCCACGCCCATCCGAAAGTTCGATCCTGCCTGCCGATTAAAGGGCTGGCATGGCCTTGCCCAGCAAGTAGATATCATTCGTGAGGATATTCTCACACAAACTGGGGAACCACCACTGATTGCTGGTACCAACTGGACCATTCCAGGCCAGTTGGGGATTTATTGTTCAGAACACCCCACGGTTTATAGCGTGGGGATTCCTTTTGGAGATCGGCATAGCCAGTACGATCATTGGATGCCAAATCCGATTGCCAATCCCGAACAATTCGCAGGAAAAACTTTCATTATTGTGGGCATTGGTGTACTGGAACCAATACTGAAAACAGCTTTTGATAGCGTTGAAAAGCCTGTCGTTTACGAATACATGGAATCGGGTCGTCGCGTGGTTGTCTGGCAGATTTACGTCTGTAAAGGTTATCGGCGCTTCCCAAAACTGAAATCCGACAAATACTAATTCATTAATTAGAATTAATTCATTTTTACTTCCTTCTTGTTTGCTTTGGTTAGTAACAGCACGAAAAAGTTGTTTGACCCTCGTCCAGTCGTCCATGATAATGAAAGTTCTTGTTTTGCCAGAGGTTCACCATGCTGCGTTTTATCGTCGTTACCACTTTCGTTAGTTTTGGGTGGTGTTTCAGCACATCAGCACAAGAACCAATGATCCGTGGGAAAACAATTTCCGAGTGGATAGTAGAGCTGAAAGAGGGAAAAACACCTAACCAGAGACTTGTTGCGGCGATCATTCTGGCACTGGACGAAAAGAAAGATGCCAAAGTATTAGAGGCTTTCCAGGTATCGCTTGCCAACGAAACAACACCTGTAGTTCGCCTGCGAGTGGTAGGATTAGTGAAAAACTTCAAGCAGGAACATATCCAGAAACTGGTCGCACCCTTAGCAGATACGATGCTTACAGACAAATCGCCTGAAGTTCGGGCAATGGCTGCTGAGGCATTAGGCAAAGGTGGGGAAAAAGCCCAGCCCGCGCTGCCTTCCTTAATCAAAGCACTTGATGATCCCGAAGCCAAAGTACGTGCGGCTGCTGCGACTTCTTTAGGTCAGGTGGGGGTCAGTGCGGTCAGTATTCTGCCAAACTTGAATGCTTTGTTGAAAGATAAAGATCCCACCGTTCGCCTGGCTGCTGCATTTACTCTGGGTCGACTTGGTAATGGAGCAATCCCATCCGTTGGCAATTTAGGTGAAGTCTTGCTAAACGATGCTGAGAAAAATGTGCGAAAAGAAGCAGCCCGTTCCATTATGCTGTTAGGTCGTATGGCAAACTCTGCAGTCCCCACACTTGCGAAGGCTTTGTTGAAGGATGAATCTGTGGAAGTCCGTACGCAGATTGTACTTGCGCTAGAAAAGATGGGTTCTGATGTACTGCCTGCGGTGCCGGCACTTTTGGAGACCATCGAGAAAGATGCTGATCGCACGGTACGTGCGTTTGCAGTGCATTCTCTCGCACGCAGTCTGGGAGCTGATTTGAATAATCACCTGGATTTTCTCGGAGAAAGGCTGGTAAAAGATACCGAAGGTGAAGTGCGGCTTGCGATCGTCTCTGAACTGGGTGCATTGGGTCCAGCAGCAGAATCCGCTTTGCCAGACATCCGCAAGGCAGAATCGGACCTTCAATTGAATGTTCGTGAGGCAGCAAAATTAGCCATTCGCAGGATCACCATGCCGATACCAAAAGAAGAACCAAAGCCGGATCCTGAAAAATGATGAAATAACTTTCACATTTTGTGGCAGGCACCAACCATTTCAGACCATGCATGATAACCCAGCGATGCAATACAATCAGGCAGATTGTGCACAAATGTTGAGCAGTGCTGGGGTTGGTAAAAATTCGATGTTCCCACCTGAACTGCGGATGCACCTGCCAAACCGTACTCCATAATATCGTCGATACTGGCTATTCCACCTACAGCAATAATCGGTATCACGTTCGCACGTGCGACTTCCCAAACCAACTTTAAAATGATTGGCTTGATTGCCGGACCACTTAACCCACCAGTTTTGTTGCCCAAAACTGGCTTTTTCTGCCGCCAGTTGATCGCCATTGCAGGAAAAGTATTCGCAATTGAAACCGCATCCGCACCACCATCCGCTACGGCACGGCTGATTTCAACAATGTTTGCCACCAAAGGGGATAACTTGGCAATGAGTGGGATCTCAGTCACTGCACGGCATTCTTCGACAATTGTCCTTGCCAGCAAAGGATTTACGGCAAAATCAATCCCCCCACTGACATTGGGACAGGAGAGGTTGAGCTCTAAGGCAGTAATCCCAGAATATCCTGATAGTCGCTTACACATCAGAACGAATTCATTTTGTGTTTTGCCAGCGATATTTACCACAATAGCAGTGGGGAGATTTAAAAGATAAGGCAGATGGTTCTCCAGAAAATACTCAAGGCCGTCGTTATCCAGCCCAATAGCGTTCAGCAGCCCACTCGGGGTTTCTAAAGTACGTGGAGGTGGGTTGCCAATCCGAGGTTCTACAGTAATTGTTTTGGGAATGATCCCGCCTAACTGCGAAAAATCGACCGTACCTTCCAGCTCTTTGGCATAACCAAATGTGCCGGAAGCTGTTAAAATGGGGTTGTTGAAGGCAATACGCCCCAGCCTGGTATCGAGAGCAATCATCATTGTTTTTCGCAGTGCCGACCGTGGGAACCTTCGGCGTGCCTCTTGGCTTCAGAAATGGTTATGGTAAGACAATTTTATGGCAGGAATAGATCTGAAGTCGTTGTGCATCATCGGGTGCTGGCTCGTTTTTGGTTCGAACCAGAACATATCTGCCCAGCCACCAGCACCTTTGCAAAAGCTCCAGCAATCAGTCAGGCAGATTGTAGAGAAATCTCAACCGGCAATCGCGACTGTCCTGGTTTCTCGTTCGAAAGCATATACCCGATATGACCAGGGACCTTCTACCGCCGAACCTGGAAAACTCGGCGGCTTTCAACTACCAGCAGATTTTGCCACAAAGTTAGAAATTGAAAAAAGATCGTTGATTAAACTGGATTTGTCCCACCCACTGAACATTCCAGAAAACTACGGTGGGGGTATTCTGCTGGATGATTCTGGCCTGGTACTGACTACCTACCACGTAATTGAAGGTGCGACAAGGTTATACGTCCAGTTCAGTGAGACAATCGGCGGTAGTTACGCAGATATTTACGCGGCAGACAAGCGAGCCGATCTGGCTGTGCTGAAACTGCTGCACCCGCCCAAAAATCTCCAGTCCATCAAGCTATCCAGTGCCACCGAATTTTCCAAAGGTGATCTGATTATTTCGCTCTGCTCCCCTGTCCGGCCCAATTTCCGCCAACTTGGGCCGGATGTCACGTGGGGAATCATTAGCAATCTGCGGAAACGCACCTCCGGACCGGTAGATGAAATTAAGCGAAATAAGCCGCTGGCTCAGTACGACACTCTCATTCAAACAGACTTCAGAACGAACACCACCTGTTCAGGTGGGGCAATTTTCGACCTGAACGGGAAACTGATTGCGATATCCACCGCCCAGCCAGGTGAACCGGTGGATTTCCAACCTTCTTATGCCATCCCACTGAACCGCAATACGAAACGCATTGTTGACGTGCTGTTACAGGGAAAAGAAGTGGAATACGGTTTTTTAGGTGTGTCAATAAACGTAGAAGACCGACGCCAGCAACTTCGAAATGGGATTCTGGTAAGTGATTGCCTGCCGAACACACCCGCTTATCGTGCAGGTATTCGAGGCGGGGAATGGATAACAACCATCGATCGCGAACCTATTCGAGATCATGACGATCTTTTTTTGAACATTGGCGCAGCCCTTGCTGGAAATGTGGTAACCATTGAAACCAGCACGATTCGGGGGACAAAGAGAACTGTCGAAGTACGCCTGACGAAAGCAGGCCACCGTGAGCCATTTATCGCCCAGAATCGTCCCCATCCGGTATTTGGGATGTTGATCGACTACGCCAGCATCCTGAACATTAATTCCAATTTACCAGAGGGAGTGGTGCTGAAAGAAGTTGTGCCCGACAGCCCTGCTGCAAAGAAATTCCAGGGACTGATGGAACAGCAACAGGTAGTGATCATCGAGGTCAATGGCAAATCAATCAAACAGCCCAGTGATTTCTATCAGGCATGCCGTGAACAGGAAAAATTAGAAATCACCATCATTTCTGCAACGAACAATTGGGCTGCAACGCGGCAAACCATATCATTGCCTTAAGATTAGTGACCACAATTGACTGCTGTAGTCAATTATTTATTTCGATTCTGGAATCTTCGGAAATCACAATGCTGCTTTGTCATAATGTTTATTTCAGTTTGCTGGAACGCAGTCCGGAGAACGTCGCTGCGCTGATTCAAGCCTGCGAGAAATATCTGACCATTCAACCGGGTATCGTTGCATTTTTCTGCGGTGGGTTGGATCATGATTTACGACGCGAAGTGAACGATCTTGATTTTGATGTGGCCTTGCACATCGTCTTTCTTGACCGTGCCGCACACGATGCCTACCAGGTTGACCCAACCCATAATCAGTTCATCAGCGAAAATAAAGCAACCTGGAAAAAAGTTAGAGTTTTTGATTCTCTGGTCCGACAAATGAAGCCTACAGCATCTTTAACCGTTGAATGAGAATTACCCATGGCAGGGCGACCGCATATGTTCGATATGATGATGATCCCACCCGGAACGAATATTCCTTCCGTGGTAAACATGATCGTGGAAATTCCGAAAGGCAAACGGAATAAGTTTGAACTGGATAAGAACACGGGAATGATCAAACTGGATCGTTATCTGTATTCATCTTCGGTTTATCCTGGTGATTACGGCTTTATCCCCCAGACACTTGCAGCCGATGGTGACCCATTGGACATTCTGGTGATGGTTAATGAACCCACCTTCAGCGGCTGCCTGATCGAAGCCCGTGTGGTGGGGATGTTTCGCATGAAAGATAAGGGTTTTGATGACTTTAAAGTGCTTGGGGTACCCAATGCTGACCCGCTTTTTGGTCACGTGAAAGTACTGGAAGATGTCCCACCTCACTTTCTGCGTGAAGTGGAGCACTTTTTTGGCACCTACAAGCAACTTGAAGGCGCCATTACTGAGTCTCTTGGTTGGGATGGTGCCGCTGAAGCAACACGCGAAGTTCGAAGCTCTGTCGAGCGTTTTCGCTCTTCACTGGGCAATGTCATCTCCTCAGAATAACGCCTGCTTTCTGCTGGATCACCCATTGCCTATCTGTTATGATGGTGAAGTGAGAACCCACCGAAATCAAGCATGAGATTTTCTTCATTTTACCTGTTATTTCTTGCCGGATCTGCAATCGGTGCTGATTCACCGTCATTCATCAATGAAGTAATGCCGGTACTCAGCCGTTCAGGTTGCAATATGGGTGCTTGCCACGGCAATCTGAATGGCAAAGGTGGGTTCAAATTATCACTGCGTGGTGAAGACTCGGCTTTTGATCACGAACGTCTGACGCGGGAACATTTCGGCCGACGAATTAACATCTTTCAACCGGAAACCAGCATTATTCTTCAAAAAGCAGTGGGGCTGATTGCTCACGAAGGTGGGCCTCGCTTTTCTGTAGAATCTCCTGAGTATCAGATTTTGGCCGACTGGATTCGACACGGTGCCACATTCGATTCAAAATCAGCACCGAAAATTGTGGCTTTGGATGTCCGTCCGCGGCTCATCATCAAGTTCGAAGCCGATCAGGAAATGCCTCAATTATTGGTCACAGGCAGGTTTTCTGATGGGACAGTACGCAATCTAACGCACCTGTGCAACTACGATCTTGCCGAAGAAGGGATTGTTGCAGTTGCTCAGGATGGGAAATTGCAGCGACTCTCTTTGGGAGAAACCACAATTGCTGTCCGCTTTCAACAGTTTCAGTTACCAATTGTTGTCGCCATTGCACCGAACCGTACGGATTATCAACCCCCTGCAGCAAATCCTCCCCACCCTATTGATGCCTTGATTCAGCAACAGCTCCACCTGAGACGGATCACGCCTGCTCCTTTGGCTGATGATGCCATTTTCTTACGTCGGAGTTATCTCGATTTACTGGGTATATTGCCAACACCATCTGAAGCAAAAGCTTTTCTGGAACAGAAGGATACGGAAAAACGCACCAAGTTAATCGATGAATTGCTGAAAAGACCGGAACTTGCCCACCATTGGGCACAAAAATGGTCTGATCTGTTACGGAACGAAGAAAAAGCGCTTGATGCCAAAGGGGTTAAAGTTTTTTACGAATGGATCCGTTCTCAGATTGCAGGCGATCAGCCTTTGAATGAGTTCGCTGCTGCTATCGTTTCAGCGCGGGGCAGCAGTTATCAGCGTCCAGAAACAAACCTGTACCGCTCACTTCGCGATCCCTACTCTCGTGCTGAAGCAGTAGCACAAGTATTTCTTGGAGTACGTATTGGCTGTGCCAAATGTCATAATCATCCATTTGATCAGTGGACTCAGCAGGATTACCACCAGTTTGCCGCTACTTTCAGTCAGATTGACTACCGAGTACTCTCGAATAATCGCAAAGATCAGCTTGATCAGCATGAATTTTCTGGCGAACAGCAGATTTTTGTCAATCTGAAATTATCGATGCCGAATCCAAAAGGTGGTTTAAGCCTTCAACCTCGGTTGCTGGGTGAAATGGAAGCACTTGCAGCAAACAGTGATTATCTGGGCCAATTGGGCAATTGGCTTTCTAATCCTCAGAATCAGTTTTTTGCCCGCGCCCAGGCCAACAGAATCTGGTACCATTTGTTCGGCAAAGGACTTGTTGAACCGAATGATGATTTTCGCGCATCGAACCCGCCAGTCAATGAACCCTTACTGAATTTTCTGGCCACAGAGTTTCGCAAACATCATTTTCGATTGAAACCAATCCTACGTCTAATCATGACATCAGATGCTTACCAGCGTCGCTCCAGTGAAGAAACGGAACATGCAGATGAGCGACATTTTTCTCGCATGATGGTGCGGCCATTTCAGGCAGAAGTTCTCCACGATGCGGTCGCCCAAATGCTCGGCACCAAACCTAAAATTGCTGGTTATCCGGTAGGTATGCGTGCAGGTGAGTTACCCGCCTTACCTGCGGTAGCGCGGGGTAAAACTGCTGATGCCAGCAGTCGATTCCTGAAAACCTTCGGGAAACCGGAGCGGCTTTTGACCTGTGATTGTGAACGGAATGATGACCCAGGGGTACTGCAATCTTTTCAATTGCTCAACGGTGATTTGCTGCAAAGCCTGCTGACCGAACCAGATAATCGCTTAGCAGGCTACTTACCTGTCAGCTCACCATCACAAATTGCCGCTTCTATTGAAGATCTTTACTGGTGGGGCTTCACCCGCAGGCCATCTCATGCAGAACTGAACAAGTTGGTTGACTATGTTCTACGCAGCACAGATCGACGGGCTGCATTTGAAGATATTGCCTGGAGTATGATCAACGCGAAAGAGTTTTTGTTAAAACGTTGAAAAGGGATCGAACATGCGCCATTTTCTGAATCGCCGAAGGCTATTGCAGGTTTCCTGTGCGTCAGTTGCGGGACTGGCAATACCTTCAATTGCCCAGAGTGCGTCGAAAATTGCAGCCGCCAAACATGTGATCTATCTGCATCAGTTTGGTGGGCCCAGTTCGCACGAAGCATTTGATATGAAACCCGATGCTCCCGAAGAGATACGAGGTAGTTTCAAGCCAATTGCCTCTCGTGTTCCCGGCATGCAGGTGTGCGAACTTCTTCCCGATGTCGCAAAAATTGCCCACCACCTGACGGTAATTCGATGCATGCAGCACCGGATGAAAAACCACAACTCAGCCACCTATTACAGTTTGACAGGTTTCCCTCCTCCTGTGGATGATATCAGGCTGCGCGATACCCTCGAACTATTCCCCGCCTTCGGAAGTGTGGTAGACCGTTTCGCGCCTGCCAGCAACGGTATGCCCACCTTTGTATCGTTTCCATATACCTTGCGGGACGGCTCGGTAACACCGGGACAGCACGCCAGTTTCCTGGGAAAGTCTCACAATCCCTTTTTCTTTACAAATGATCCAAATAGTGCCGAGTTTCGCCTGCCGGAACTGACACTGCCTGACAGTATTTCGCTCGAGCGACTGAATAATCGCAAGCAATTGGTGGACATGATTGATCGGCAAACGAATCTCATGGAACAGACTGCGATTGCTCGTGGGCTGGATGAGTCGTTTCACAAAGCACTGTCAATGTTGAGCACAAATAAGTTTCGACAAGCGTTCGACCTGAATGCTGAAAGTAAAAAGACTCGCGACCGCTATGGACGCACCACCTATGGCCAGAGTTGCCTGCTGGCCCGCCGACTCATTGAAGCGGGAGCCAAGTTTATCAATGTGTATCTCTCCAGTTCTATTGGTGGCACCAGAAACGGCTGGGATCAGCACGGGTTTCGAGGTCAACCAGCAGATCCGGTGCTGAAAGAATGGCTGCTGCCTATCACAAATCAAACTTTATCGGCATTGATCTCCGATCTACATGAACGTGGATTATTGAAAGATACCCTTGTGCTGTGGATGGGCGAATTCGGTCGTTCACCCAAGATCAACCCCGCTGCAGGTCGAGATCACTGGCCGCAATGCTATACCGCTGTCATGGCCGGAGGTGGCATTAAAGGGGGACATATATACGGCGCATCGGATAAAATTGGAGCATATCCTACAGTGGGGCAAGCAAGGCCTGAAGATATTTCTGCAACAATCTATCATCAGTTAGGGATTGATCCCGAAACGGAAATGCGGGACAGCCTGAATCGTCCCATCCCCATATCACGTGGCAATGTGATCAACGAACTGATCGCTTAATTCACACAGTAAACAGTTGGATTGTCCCACTGCCTCCTGCTGCCAGCAGACGACCATCACCAGGAGACCAGCTCAAGTGTGAAACCAACTCAGGAAAGGGCTGTTGTGCAACCAGCTTCCCCTGCTGGTGGGGGTACCACAAGCCAATGACACCCTGTTCATCCCCAGATGCCACTAATGGTGCGCGATACTGTGCTGCCAAGGCGGAAACCATTGATTGGTGGAGGTCACCCAAAACAGGATTTTTTCCGGCAGGGCCATCACCACTGCAGTCCCACATGACTACTTTATCCCCACCATCAGTGATGAGAAATTTACTATCCGGACTCCAGACGGTGCGGGTAACTTTGGTCATGTATCCAGTCATTTCCAGCGATTTGCCATCTTTCACAAACCAGAAATGCACACTGCTATCCTGTCCACCACCAGCCAATAGTTTGCCATCCGGCGACCAACCCAGCGACAAGATGGAATTGGCCCATGGGAAAGGTTTGCCTACAGGTTCCCCAGTGGGCGAGAAAAACAGAATCCCGCCATAACTGGCCATGGCGAGTTTCTTTGCACTGTAGGGCTCTACCACAACAGCAGATATCGTGGCTGGTGCATCATGTTCGATTATCAGTTTGCCATCCCGTTGCCAGAATTGCAGATATTTGCCTGAACTGGTGACCAGAATCTTCCCTTTCGCAGACCAGCACACCTGCGTGACCCAGCTCGATTTGGTTTTGAATTCCTGAACGAGTTCTCCAGTTTGGGTATTCCAGATTCGTGCTTTCCCATCCTGACCAGCACTTGCCAACAATGCCTCTGTGGGGTGCCATGCAAGGGCCATCGTACCAAACTGGTGCCCCGCCAACCGGTGCACTAGCTTGCCACGATTTACATCAAAGAGGCTGATCGGCCCGCTAACTTCCGCACAAGCAACCGATAAGCCATTCGCAGACCAGCAGGAATCGATAATATGATCGCTCAAGGTCGCCTCCCACCGCAGAGTGGGATTGGGCGAACCAGTTAGTTTTACCACGTATCACCTCACTTCATTATTTCAAATCGATACAAAAGCATGAATAGTTAATTTCAGTCAAGTCAACGATGAAATCCACCTTGCCCGCCCACCTGATCGAATTGCTGGACAACAGTTTGCATGGTCTCGAAAATCACGATCATTCGGGCGAACTTCGCCATTTCGCGAAAACGCTTTATCAGGCAGCATATCAGTTTCGCTTCCAATATCGTACTGCCGACGATAATCGGCTGGAACATGAACTCATCGTATTAGAGAATGCCATTCGCATCGGCCTGAAGGTGGGAGCGAATCTGGAATCCCCCACGCCACGAACGGTGGGCGATTTCCAGGTGCTGATCATCAGTGCGTTGTTACATGATTTACGCTTTATCCGCCGTATTACAGAGCAAGATCTCAGATACGTCAAAGAACACGGATCAGATTCCGAATATCAGAAGTTGGTTATGGAACGCTCGCAACAACGTCTCTCCCACATGCGTGGGAGTGCGGCTGATGCAAAAATCGTGCTGAAAACACTCGCATACCCATTAGAACAACAGGTCATTCGCCAAAGCATCGGCTACATCCACCTGCACGATTTGTGGAAAACAGGGGTGCCCTACCCCCTTGCCAGCGATGGCTTAGCTGTTTGTTTTTTTGAAGCGGATGCATTGTGGCCTCTTCACCCACATTACGGACCTTTGGCCGACCTTGAACGCCAGGGAATTCCCGCACCTGATTTCGACCAACTACGACAGCAAGCAATTGAAAACTACCACTTACAACTGTGTGCGGGCCGAAAATTGTTTGAGCACACTGCTGAACAATTCCAGGACGACAAAACAATCATCAGAACGTCAGAGGGCCAACGAATCCTGCGCGAATATTGCACATACTGGGGCATTATTTAACTTGACAGCTATATAACTAACAATCTATTAAATCACAAGTGCTTATTTTTCAAGAGTAAGCGAACAATTGCAAAAGCAGGTCGACTCACACTTTGCGCTACTCTGTGCTGTTGAAGTACGCTTTTTGAACCAGATTACTGCTGTGCTACCAATTCAAGTCAGATTCGGTGTACAAAGTAAAGCCTCTTTCCACCAACACGTTGGTGGCTGTTTCATGGTCGTCCACATGGATGGCCAGCGCAGTGCCTTCTTCCGGTCCCACACCAATCAGTAGTGGGTAAACATAGTGGATGCTCAACTCTCGGGAAAGCAACGCTTTGCAGATGGTTGCCAGCGGCTGACTGGTCGCGGGTAATTTCACCACCAGCAAATCGCTTTCGGTGAACATCATCCCTGCTTTTTCAAAAATTTCGATCGCACGTTCTGGATCACTCAGTACCAGGCGAATGATGGCACAATCTGCGGAGTCAACCACAGTCAGGGATACAATTTTAACCGTGGTGCTCTCAAAACGCCGCACCAGGTCCATCATTGCCCCAATGCGGTTGGCCATAAAAACATTAAATTGTCGGACGCTCGGCCAGTCTCGCCCACGGGCAACGTTCACGTCCGGACCGTAACTATCACCAAAACTCATGTATCGTTCTCATTCGCTTTCATGCATTTTCCTAGAAAGGGGCAATTCCATCAACTGCCAAATCAAAAGAATGCCACATTTTTTCAGAATCAACCACAAATGAACTTTTTAAAACGAATTACTGTCAGTCAGCTTTCTGACAATTCCAACAATGCGGGGTGGTATGATGGCGAATACAGAATTGAAACAGGTGGTCCTCTATCAGCACGGCATTGGTTGCTTCGTGCGACAAGCTGCTGTAACCGATGATCAGACATTACAACTCCCGTGCCGCACCGTTGATTTGTCCGATATTCTGAAATCGTTGACGGTGGTAGACTTTCACGGTGGGACAATTCGCGAGATTTCTTACGATTCCAGCCGACGTACCGAAGAGCTGTTAAACCAGTTTCCTTTCCATGTATCCCGTACCAATGCAATTAAAGAACTACTGCCCCAGCTCCAAGGCACGCGGATTCTCGTGATGCAAGCTGGCATGCCATCGGTGGACGGGATTTTACTGGGTGTTGATCAGAGTCAGGTACTTTCGGGCGAAAATAAAGTCAATGTTACTGAAATTTCACTACTGACCGATGATGGCTTGCTTCACCTGTATGACCTGCAAAGTTGCGAAATTTGCATCACAGATGCTGGTTTAAAGGAGAAACTGCAGCAATATCTTGGATTATTGGAGGCAGCCCGAAGCAAAGACACAGCCAGAATCTCAATTTTCGCCAGCGGCAGAGGGGATCGAAAACTGCAGATCAGTTACCAGATGGCGGCCCCCACCTGGAAAGCGACTTATCGCGTGCTGTTGCATCCAGTTAATCCCCCACTGCTGCAGGGGTGGGGAATCGTCGATAACACTTTTGATGAAAACTGGGACAATATTCAACTGACGCTTGTCTCCGGTTTACCAATTACTTTTACCCACGATCTGGTGACGCCTAGATACATTGAGCGGCCAGACATACCCGTTGAAAATTCAACTGGAATCAAACCACCCGTGCTGGAACAGGGCTTTGATCGGCAGTCCGTTGTAGGGAAGGCTCGGAAAATGGCTCGTGTAATTCTTGCCGGCCCTGGGGCTGCATCCCAAATGGATGAACTCACAGCAGAACTCACAGCAGAGAGTAGTGTCGAAGTCAATGTTGAGAACCAACAATCAGGAGATCTGTTTGAATATCAGATTGTCGATCCAGTGACGATTCCAAAGCACCAATCTGCGTTGGTGCCGATCCTGAAGCAATCATTTGATGGTGAATCGGTGCTGTTCTACCAAAAAAATGCTTCCAATAAACATCCCATGCGGTGCGTGCGTTTACACAACACCACCGGGTTCGATCTGGAAGGTGGGCCGATCACCATCTATCGGGAAGGCCAGTATGCAGGGGAGGCAATGCTACCTCGCATGAAGAAAAATGACAGTCGCCTGGTTGCCTACGCAGTAGAACTAGGGATCACGATCACCGATCAACTAGGCAGCACCAAAGATAAGATCCAACAGATACGCGTCAGACATGGGGTGATTCATGTTACCACCATCAATACTTCGCTGGTGAATTACACGATGCGTTGTCAAGCAGATGCAGAACAGAAAATGATTCTGGAACATCCCAAACCAGGTAAAAAATGGAAATTATCTGATCCGGCAGCCGCATTCGAAGAAACCGAAAATGCGTGGCGTTTTCAACTGACCACCCCTGCCCTGGGCGATTTCAGCTTCAGTGTGCAGTGTTATCAACCAGTTGTACAGCAATATCAGATTGCGAAACTCGACGAAAAACAAATCTGGTCCTGGCTTGGAACCAATGTGTGCGATGAAGACACAACTTCGAAATTGAAAGCCGTTTTCAAGCTTCGCTCTGAAATCGCCACATTCAATTTGGAAAAAAAACAAATCGAAGCTGAAAAAGAATCTATTGTTGCTCAACAGCAATGCCTGCGTGAAAACCTGAAAGTAGTGGGTGAAAAAGCATCCGAAAATGTCCTACGACAGCGATATATTTCTACACTGATGACCCAGGAAGATCGATTATTAGAAATTGCCCAGCAAACCATTGCATTTGATGCAAAAATCGCAGATCAGAATCAACGTCTCGAAAATTTAATGAATGACTTATCATTTTTCCATACCACGAATTAAGTAAATCGATTTCACTCACCAGATTCATCCAATAATCGTGCAGTGAAAGAAAAATTTCGTTACAATCTGGTCATTGACAACGATACCTGAGTGAATGAAGAATAACCCACCTGAAGTTGATTTTGCAGAATTGCTGCGGGCGAACCAGAGCCGTATTTATGGGTTCATCCACTCATTAGTGCGAAATCTGGACGATACGGACGATCTGTTCCAGCAGACTTCCGTCGTGCTTTGGAACAAATTTGCCCAGTATGATCCCACCCGCAGTTTTTTTGCCTGGGCTTGTGGGATTGCCCGCTTTGAAATTAATAATTTTTTAAGAAGTCGCAGTCGGCAGAAATTGTACTTCACAGACGACCTGAACCTGCTGTTGATGCAGATGGCAGATACGTTTACTGTGGCTGAAACAGATGCACGTCAGGACGCACTGCAATTTTGCATGCAAAAACTGCGTCATGGAGATCGGGAAATCATTCAGGAATGTTACAGCGGGGCAAAAAATATTCACTCCGCTGCAGAAAAGCGTGGCCGCTCGAAACACAGTATTCACAATAGTTTACGTCGGATTCGGCGGGCCCTGATGGAATGTATTGAACGTACCCTCGCCATGCAAACACGAACCGGGGGAAACGCATGAACGAACCGTTTGATTGGAAAGATCTGATCGATTTGTATCTGGATGATTCCATCAGTCCGGAACAGTTTAATTATCTTCAGAACGTACTGGCACATGACCTTGCGGCACGTGCCTGGTTTGTGCAGTACACCCAGATGGACTGGGATCTGACCATGCATGTTCGCAGTCAGGCGATGGCAGAGCGGGCTCTGGCACATTTGCCACAGCAACGCACCCCGGTAAAGAAAACACGCTGGTTTCGGATCGGCACCATCGTCGTCTGCCTGCTACTACTCGGATTATTACTGGGCAGGCAAATTGCAATATGGCAATATCGCGATACAGATAAAGAACAAGTGGCATGGCTTGTTAACGCACAGAACTGCCAATGGCAAGGTGGGGAACCACCTGCAGGTATTTTTGTGGTGGGTACCGAATTACAACTAGAAAGTGGGCTGGCGGAGATTCACTTTAAGTCCGGTGCCAATGTGATTCTCAATGGCCCTGCCCACCTGGTATTTGGGACGGGAAATTCCGCCACCTTACATCGCGGAAAATTAAGTGCCCAGGTGCCTCCATCCGCCCACGGCTTCACGATTTTTTCTCCACAAGGAGAAGTTATTGACCTGGGTACAGAGTTCGGCATCACCGTGGATGACCAGGGTGCTACTGCGGTTTATGTCTTTGAAGGAAAAATTAAAACTGGCAAGCCAGGCGGTTATCAGGAAATTCACCAACACGTGGGAGCTCGCCTGAACGATGGCACTACTACTGTGGATGAATCGTTGCTACTCAAGGATTCGCTGGTGCGGCAAATTCGGATTCCCAGCGTTAAAAAGCCCACGACCACACGCTTTGATTTTCGCACGTCGATTGCTGATTCGTTGCAGGATCGAACGGGAAATGGCATTGGTTTGACGCACCGTTTGCCGGGTACTGGTGAAAAATTACCCCAAAAAGATCCCAACTTATTGTTGAATCCGAAAACAGGCCTGGAACTGACGACGACGAAAAGCGATATCAACCATCAGGCGGGGATGCCCACCGGTGAATATTTTGGAATCCCATTGAAGGGACTGAATTTTCAACCCAACGATAATTTTGAGATTCTGGCAGAATTTCCAGACATTCCCGCCCTCCCCCGCGTGGGTCAATTTGGACTGTACGCAGGCACCCGTAGTGATTGTGTGATAAGAGGTGGTCTGATTCGACGCTCCAACGGCGAATATACCCAGAATCTGGTGAACAACTTTGGTGGAAAAGATGAGAATTCCAACTTCATCGGAGTTTCTGCACCGGGTGATTCCACAAGGATGATTTTGCGACGGATTCATGGAAAATACAGCATGACTGTTGAAAACTTAACTACGGGCAATGCTACCACCTTAAGCATTAAGCATCCAGACTTTCTGGATAATACTACCGATTTACATGTGGGCATCTTTGGGGCAAATACCCAAAGTGATCAGCCCAAATTAGTTACCATTCGCCTGGTTCAGGTTACTGTCTGGGCAGAAACCGAATCCCAACTGGAAGGAAAATGAATAAAAACTCATTAATTGCCGCTCTCTTGTGGTGCGGAATGCTCACCCCATTGTTAGGGGTGCGTCTGGCACCCGCACAAGAGGAACCGTTCACAGAAGAAGCGATCCGTTTCTTTACGAAAGAAGTGCAGCCAATTCTGCAAAAGCATTGCTACCAGTGCCATGGCGAAAAACAAAGCAAAAGTAATTTTTCGCTGATGAAGCGCCAGGCAATTTTAAAAGGTGGAGACTACGGCAAAGGCGTCGATCTGGAAAAACCAGAAAACAGCCTGCTGCTGAATGCGATTCACTGGAAAGATGGCCTGGAAATGCCGCCTGCAGGAAAAATGAAGCCCACAGAAATTGAAACTCTCACCAAATGGGTGAAAGCTGGGCTGCCCATGGTGGATGGCAAAGTGGCTGAAGACCACAGCAAAGTTCAGGGGGGAGTCGTTACAGATGAGGCCCGCAAATACTGGGCTTTTCAGCCTGTGAAAGAACCAGCAATTCCGATGGTTTCCAAACCAGATTGGGTTAAAAACCCGATTGATGCGTTTATTCTGGCAAAACTGGATCAGAAAGGAATCGCACCAAACCAACCTGCCGAACGGTTAGCTTTGGTGCGTCGAGCTTATTATGATCTGATCGGCTTGCCACCTACGCCAGAACAGGTTGAGGCTTTTCTGGCAGATCAGTCCGAAAATTCTTTTGAAAAACTCATTGACCAGTTGTTGGATTCCCACCACTACGGCGAAAAGTGGGCCCGTCATTGGCTCGATGTGGTTCGATTTGCCGAGACCAACGGATACGAACGCGACAGTGACAAACCATTTGCCTGGCGCTATCGCGATTACGTCATTGATTCGTTTAACCAGGATGTGCCTTACAATCAGTTTATTCTTGAGCAGTTAGCAGGCGATGAATTACCAAATCGCACTGCACGTTCGATTGTTGCGACTGGCTACTACCGTTTAGGAATCTGGGATGATGAGCCTGCTGATCGGTTGTTAGCGCGCTATGACGAACTGGATGACTGGGTAGCCACCACTTCACAGGCTTTTCTCGGCCTGACGATGAATTGTGCCCGCTGTCATGAACATAAGATCGATCCGTTCCCACATGCGGACTACTACAAGCTGGTAGCGTTCTTTCAGGATATTAAACGGTACGATCATAATAAAGACCCGAGAAATGCAGGTACTTTTGCAGATATTACCCCACCTGGAGATGAACAAACGAAAGCCGAAGCTGCCCGAAAACGCCAGATTGAAATCGTGGAACTGGAAAAGAAAATTCTGCCATTGGCTGAAAAAGCAATCAAAAAGATGTCTGCTGCTGACCAACGTGCCAGTGAAGGAGCTGAGCGGCCAGCCATTATTCGAAAAGTCCCCATGTTCCTCGATCCGGAAGATCGGCGGGTGTATACTACTTTACGTCGACGGGTGGCTGAACTCGAAAAAGCACCTACCGAAGGTCAGCAGTTAGCTTTGGCTGTCAACAATAGCAATCTGAATCCCCCCACAACTCACGTGTTGTTGCGTGGCAGCCCGCAGGCTCCCGCAGATATGGTGGAACCAGGTTTTCCAGCAATTCTTGCGAACGAACTGCCGAAGATTCCGAAGCCCGTAGAAGGTGCGAAGTCCAGCGGCAGACGGCTGGTGCTGGCTAAATGGATCGCCTCAAAAGATAACGTTCTGACAGCACGAGTATTTGTCAACCGTTTGTGGCAGCACCATTTTGGTCGTGGTCTGGTGGCCAGCACCAATGATTTTGGACGATTTGGAACTGGTTGCAGTCATCCGGAATTGCTGGACTGGTTAGCAAGCGACTTCATGAAAGGCGACTGGAAAATCAAGCGGATGCACAAACTGCTGATGTTGTCCAGCACTTACCAGCAGTCTGCAGTAGCACAGGCAGCAGCATTGAAAGCTGATCCTGCGAATGAACTATTTGGCAGATTTTCCATGCGTCGCCTGACTGCAGAAGAAGTTCGAGATTCGATCCTGCATGTTAGTGGGCAGCTCAACTTACAGGCAGGTGGACCAAGTGTGTACCCGAAAATCCCACGAGAAGTCCTGGCTGGCCAATCGGTGCCAGGTGCCGGCTGGCACACTTCATCCAAAGAACAGGGTAATCGACGCAGTGTCTATGTCTTTGTCAAACGTTCGCTGCAAGTACCAATTTTGATCCAGCACGATCAGGCGGATACCGACAGTAGCTGCCCGGTGCGGTATGTCACGACAGTGCCTACTCAGGCACTTGGGATGCTCAACGGCGAATTTACTCGTGAAGCTGCGGAACAACTTGCAAACCGAATTGCTGCAAGTCATAAAACTGTGGACGAGCAAATTCAGATGATTATCCAACTGACAACATGTCGCAAACCATCCAAAGAAGAAGTTCAGAAGGATCGCAATTTCATCGAGCACCTGCAAAAAGCATTTTCGCTGAACAGCGAAGCAGCGCTGGTGCAATATTGTCTGTTGGCACTGAACACCAATGAATTTATTTACGTGGATTAATTATCAAAAACTGCCCCACGGAGAATCGATATGAAAAAGAAGCAATTTTGTGGTCGAACCAGACGTGAATTCGTCTGGGAAGCGGGTGCCGGTTTTGGTTCTGTCGCCCTGGCAGGCTTAATGGGCAACGAAGCCACCGCCAAAGAAGCGTATCAATCGCCTTTAGCAGCGAAGAAACCAATGTTTCATGCGAAAGCGAAAAGTGTAATCTTTTTGTTTATGTACGGTGGCCCCAGCCATGTGGATACCTTTGATTACAAGCCGAAACTTTACCCACTCGATGGAAAGACTATTGAAGTAAAAACCTTCGGACGTGGGGGGCACCGCAACCAGGGGCGGGTGGTTGGCCCAAAATGGAAGTTCAAACAATATGGCCAGACAGGAAAATGGGTCAGTGATCTGTTCCCACATGTTGCTACATGCGTAGATGATATTTCCTTTATCCACAGCATGTACGCAGACTCCCCCATTCATGGTTCTGCCATGCTCATGATGAACAGTGGGAGAATCCTCAGTGGTAATCCCTGTCTCGGATCGTGGGTGAATTATGGATTAGGAACGGAAAATCAGAACCTGCCCGGCTTTGTAGTCATGCTCGACAACAAAGGTGGGCCGATCAGTGGCCCAAAAAACTGGTCGAGTGGCTACATGCCTGCCACTTACCAGGGCACCGTACTGCGTGCCACTGAAAACCCCATTCTGGACCTGAAACCCTCATCCAACATCCCACCAGCCGCCCAAAGGGCGTTGCTGGATCGATTGCGGGAGAAAAATGAAGCCCACTTGCAGTCGGGACGTGCCGATAACAGCGAACTTCAAGCACGAATAGCCAGTTACGAACTAGCTTACAATATGCAGAAATCCGCTCCGGAAGTGGTCGATTTTTCGAAGGAAACGAAAGAAACGCTTGACTTATATGGCATTGATGGCAGCCGCACGGAAGATTTTGGGCGAAAATGCCTGCTTGCCCGCCGTCTCGTGGAACGTGGGGTCCGATTTGTCCAGATTTACTCTGGTGGGGCCCACAATGATGATAACTGGGATGCCCACTCCGACATGGTGGAAAATCACACGAAGCATGCCGGTAATACTGATAAGGCAATTGCTGGTCTTCTGAAAGATTTGAAGCGAACGGGTATGTTGGACAGCACACTCGTGGTATGGGGTGGGGAATTTGGCCGTCAACCCACTGCAGAATACGCCAAAGGAACTGGTAGAGACCACAATGCCTATGGCTTTACCATGTGGATGGCAGGTGGTGGGATTAAACCAGGTGTTTCTGTGGGAGAAACCGACGAACTGGGCAGTGCCGCCATCAGCGAACGCACTCATGTGAAGCAGCTTCATGCCACCATTCTCCACCAGATGGGTCTCGATCCGAACAAATTAAGCTATTTCTATGGTGGACTCGATCAAAAACTGGTCGGCGTCGAAGGTGCTGAGCCAATCAAAAAGTTAATATGAGCAAATTTTCATAATCCCCCTGCTCTCCCACTGTTTATTGAACATCAAGCCAGCCACGAATCATCAATCAATCACAATTTCCAGCTTTGCAAGACTTCTTTGCCAACCCATGCCTCAGTTCAACACGAACGGAATATAATTGATTTTGATAGTGTCTTTTTCGCCCGCATGATCCGTAAGTGAAGTAATGTCCGATAATTTCGATCAATTCAACCCACAAACTGCCGAAGAATTTTGTCAGCGGGGTGTCGCCAGAATGGAATCCCAGTCCTGGAAAGATGCCATTGATGACTTTACTGAGGCAATCAAACTGAAACCGGACGTGGCAGCCGGCTACCGCCTGCGTGCGATTGCATTTGTAGAACACGGGTCTGTCCCACGGGCGATTGCCGATCTGGATATGGCAGTCCGTCTCAAACCAGATGATGTGGATGCACTTTACGACCGAGCCCAGTTTTTTCTACGACAAAAACAATATTCCGAGGCGATTGCTGACTGCAACCGTGCGATATCGCTTGATGAGGGACGTGGAGACCTCTTTGCATTGCGTGGCCGCGTACACGAATCACGCGGTGCATGTGAATTGGCAGATCTCGATTTCAGCAAAGCTATCCAGCTTAATCCGGAAGGTGAGTTCCAATATCGCGTCTGGCGTGGTGATGTCCGGATGAAGAAGGATGATGTAATTGATGCTGTGGACGATTACACTCAGGCAATTGCCATCCGACCTGACGAAACTTACCCATGGATGCGGCGCGCGACTGCCAACTGGCTATTAGGGCAATACCAGCAAGCCTTGAACGATTTCAGCACCGGAATCGAAAAAGACCCCGAATCAGTGAAACTGCACAACGGCCGTGGGCTGGTGTATCAATCGATGAAAGATTACTCATCAGCTTTGGCCGATTTTCAGATTTCCTATCGCCTGCAACCGGAAAATGGCTCCACCCAGGAGTATCTTGCGGAATGTTATTGGCACCTCGGGCAACATGCAGAAGCGTTTCAGGCGATTGATCGAGCGATTGAAATACACGGAAATTCTGCCCACCTTTTCAATATCCGTGCAACTTTTCACTATTACATGCACGATTATGCCAAAGCAGTGCGGGACCACACTGCCGCCTTGAAGTGTGACCCGAATAGTGCTGTGACTTTCAACTATCTGGGCTGGATCTGGAGTACCGTGCCTGATCGGGTATTTCGCAACGGGCGACGTGCGGTGGAATGTGCCACACGTGCGTGCGAATTGACGGAGTTTCTTACTGCCACTTACCTGGACACACTGGCCGCAGCCAATGCAGAAATCGGTAATTTCGTAGAAGCTGAAAAATGGGCAGAGCGTGCCGTGGAATTAGCTGAAAAACCGGAAGAACGGACGTTATACAAGCAACATGCTGACCTGTTTTTTGAACGGCACCCACTACGGGTAACTCCAGAATTTCATTCCTGAATCACCATATAAAAACATTACAATATTGCAATCTTTCAATTGAGAATAATTTTAGGATTAATGAGTATTATCGATTGGATTCAACGACAGCTCCCACCGGTGCTGTTCCGGACAGAAGTTCTGTTATCCATTGGAATTGGAAGCTTTCTTTTCGCCATGATCAGCCTGTTTCTGGTGGGCTGGCTATTGGTGCGGATTCCTGCGGATTACTTTGTTTCCAAAGACACGGATAAAACCCAAACATACTCATGGCGATTCATTCTGTTGGCGATCATCAAAAATATTGCTGGTACCATTTTGATCTTGTTGGGAATCCTACTTTCGTTGCCTGGTGTACCGGGCCAGGGAATCCTTACTATTTTAATAGGGATTACATTAATGAGTTTTCGCGGGAAACGCCGCATGCAACTTTGGATTCTCCGCAGACGGGGCGTTGTCAGCACGATTAACCGTTTACGGCATCGTTCTGGAAGACAACCATTAATCCTGCCTGAACCTGCTCAATCATCCTCTGCGTCATAGAATAGTATTTTGAAGATTTCCTGGTTAGACAATGCAGACGATATTTGAAGGTCGATGTCTGGTGTTGGGTGATAACGTTGATACGGACCAGATCATCCCGGCAGAATTCCTTACATACAATCCGGCGATTCCTGAAGAATACCGCATGTTCGGCAAATTCGCCCTTTCCGGTGTGCCATCTGCACAAATGGGACTGCCAAAAGGACATACACCTTTCCATACAGCAGATGAGTACATTTCTGATTTTCAGATTATTGTCGCTGGAAAAAACTTTGGCTGCGGGTCTTCTCGCGAACACGCACCGATTGCGTTAGCCGCAGCGGGGATTTCGCTGGTGATTGCTGAGTTTTACGCACGGATTTTATACCGCAACAGTGTTAACGGTGGGTATCTGGTTCCTTGTGAATCAACCACTCGATTGATTGATCAGATTTGCACAGGCGACCAGCTTCAGGTCGATCTGGAACAAAATCTGGTGACAAATCTGACCACCAAAGATACCTGGTCTTTGCAGCCGCTTGGCGATGTGGTGCCGATTATTGAAGCGGGTGGAATTTTTGAATACGCACGCCGCGTCGGGATGTTAAAGTAATCGACCGAAGTCCTTTGCAAATGCAAACTTATCCCGAAAACCGCCTGCGACTTCTCCAGGATTCAAAGCCCGATCAGTTGCTGATCCACGAAATTTACCGCAGCATCCAGGGAGAATCTCATTACGCTGGTTGGCCGTGCGTGTTTGTGCGTACCAGTGTCTGTGGTCAACGCTGTACGTGGTGCGATACCCCCCACGCCTTTACCCAGGGTGAGTGGATTCCCATCGCAGATATTATTACGAAAGTGGCCAGTTTTCAGACCCGATTGGTGGAACTGACCGGTGGGGAACCACTTCTGCAGCACGGAACTATTGAATTAATGTCAGAATTGTGCAGACTGGATTACAAAGTATTACTGGAAACAGGTGGTGCAGAATCTCTGGAACATGTTCCACCTGGGGTTCATGTGATCATGGATTTGAAATGCCCAGATAGTGGGGAAGCCGAACGTAACTACTGGCCGAATCTGGACTTACTGAAAAAGACCGACGAAATTAAGTTTGTTATTGCCAGTGTGGAAGACTTCACCTGGACAATCAAACAAATAACAGAAAATAATCTGCATACCCGCTTTCAAGTCCTGGTAAGTGCAGTATTTGGCAAAGTTACCCTTGCAGATCTCGCCACGTGGGTGTTAGACAGCGGCTTGCCAATTCGGATGCAGTTACAGATGCATAAGTTTATCTGGGACCCCCAGGCACGTGGGGTGTGAACGCTCAAACTTCGTTAACATTCAAGCAGCAGTTTGATTTTTTCGGCTGGAGTGATGCTTTTGTGAAAAATGGCAGTACCTGCCACAAAAACTGTCGCACCCGCGTCGAAACATTGCCGAATGGAACGGGTATCGATCCCGCCATCCACTTCCAGTTCACATGTTGGATTAGAATCCGCAATTAATTTCGACAATTTTTCTAACCGTGGGATACTTTCCGGAATGAATGCCTGCCCACCAAAACCAGGCCAGACAGTCATGCATAGTGCCAGATCGAGGTGTGCTAAAAATGGTTCCAGTACGGAAACATCGGTTCCCGGATTGATGGCCATGCCCACTTTCAAGCCACGTTCGCGGATTTTTTCAATCAATGATCGTGGGTCCTGCACCACTTCCTGGTGAAAAATAATAGTATCTGAACCAGCTTTAGCAAACAACTCCAGAAATTTCTCCGGTTCTGTAACCATCAAATGAACTTCCAGAGGTTTTTGAGTGACCGGACGAAGAGCATCCACCACCAACGGCCCCATGCTGAGGTTCGGCACAAAATGGCCATCCATCACATCCACATGGATACGGCCACAGCCTGCCTGGTCTACCGCCTGCACATGATCACCAAGGTAGGCAAAATCTGCCGCAAGTATTGAAGGAGCAAGTTGTTCGACAAGAATTGGTTTCAACAGAACATCTCCAAAAACTTAGACCATGCCCCACAGTCTGCGCAAGGCCCATTCACCTACCAGAATTGCTGTGAAAATTACCAGCACTAACGGTAGGAACCATTTTTGTTGATCGCGCCGCCAGTCGGGATACGATTTGGGCTTCGGTGTTGCGACCGTGGGAGGATTCGCAATCAAAGTTTCGAGAAAATTGCTCAATCGATCGGCACGCCGCACTGCATCCAGAGCTGACCCATTGGCAGAATTTTCCAGTTTTAGCAGAAAATCAGGATTGGCAGCAGGTCGAATCAACTCGTCTGAAATATCCGGATAAACCACATAGCGGGCAGAGCCATCATCCGCAATTTTTTCACCTTTGGGATCCAGACCTTCGCCCCACGCCACCACCGTGAATTCACCAACATCTTGTACTTTTAACTGCACTTTTCCCCCACCTCGTGGGTCGGGATCTGGTTTCTGAGCTGCATCACGATTGGCATTCTCACCAGGCTTTAATATTTGGAAACGAAAATCAGGGTTTTTGATCTCATCCCCCTGTTTGTCTTTCAAACTGATGCGAATAATTTGCTGCCCACCTTGAACAATTCGTCGGTATTCTGGTCGCACCAGCAGGTTCCCTTCCAATTCGTCCTGGTGGGCCAGCCAGAGGACAGTCTGCTTCCAGAATCGTTCGTGTAGTTCCGCGGGACGTTTGCGTTGTTGCGGATCTGGGCCAGGTTGAGTCCAGTAATACGTATCTGATGCACCAAAGGCGAGTACCCGCCCATTGTTACCAATTTCCTGGCTGACCAGCAGTGGGGCACCATTCGTTGCGTTATTGGCGCGGATCAGCACCTTGCCACCTGCTTTGACCTGACCCAAATCAGAATACCCCCGCAGTTTCAGGTATTCCGTATTAAGAAGTTCCCACGAAGTGCGGTTTTTTTGCCCATCCAGTTCCAGACGAGTGATATATTCCATCCAGCCATCTTCCGTAGGATAAACAGCGGTGGTTTCAGAAATCAGTGCGGGTGCGAATGCCGGCAGAATCACAGGCAGGATTTCAGCAATGGGGGTGGATTTCCAGCCATTTGCACCGGGAATGCCTGCGGTTCCGGCGAAACTGTATGCCCCACCGGTCATCATGAATCCAAGCCCTTTTTCCAGCACCATTTCCTTCAATTCGTTCAGAATGGTGGGACGGACGGCTGTAAGCATTTCCGGTGCCACATCACCGATAATCACCACATCATAATTCTGGGATTGAATATCAAAGGCAGTATTTTCCTGTATTGTGCCTTGGGCTGTCGTTGAACGAATCGCTTCCACGTAATCGATCCGAGTGTCAGAAGCTAGCGCTCGTCGAATATGCTTTAATTCCCACCCGCTTTTGGCAATCACCAAAACCCGAACGCCTTCTTTGGTAACGGTCAAAAACGTATCGATTCGATCATTCTGGTCTGTAACCTGGTTAAGTGGCGGATCCACCAGTTCAAGGCTGACTTTCACTTCCCCAGGCTTTTCTGGTGCCTTGGTTGTGAACTCGATTTCATTATCGACCGCATTCGGCAGAGGAAATTCTTCAGTTGCTTTGATTTCTCCATCAATCAGCATGCGGACTTTGATCTTGGAGCCCTCAAACCCCTGGGCATTAATTTTACCTTTAATCTTCAACTCAGATTTAATGGGGACTGGTGAAGGATCCGGACTAATTGAAGTCAGGGCAACATCTTTTTCTTTCGATGTCGTGCTGGATTGTCCCACAGCGAAGGTGTATATTGGGCAGCCAATTCCGCGCCATCGTAATGCTTCCTGTAATGCAGGCTTTGTACCATTATCTGCACCATCGCTCAGCACAATCATCCCACGCAACAGTGGTTCTGATTGGTGCTTGATGTATAGCTGATCCAGCATTGTCGCAAAATCAGTTGCTTTGCCATTCGGTACCACCTGGGCATCATACGTGCCGGTGTTGGGGCTGAAATCCTTGTTGAAATGGTAAACGTAGACGGTTACCTGCTGATCATTTTTCAATTGATTGAATAGTTCTTCCGATTTACTGAGGGCTTGTTGAACGGTTTCCCATCGAGTCGAGTTGGGTTCGTCCTTGATGGTCATACTTTCTGAAGAATCGAGCACAACAATCAAGGTGGAGGGCAATTTGGGAATTTCAGTGATTGAGGCGGCAGGCCTTAACGCAACAAGAATTGCCACCACAAGTGCCATTAACCTTAGGGTGACCAGCATTGTGATTCGTCGAGGCGTCGATTGTCCGGAACCTCGGTAAGTCCAGATGGTGAGGCCGACCAGAATGGCAGCAACAACACCCAAGCCAATGTAGCCATACTGATCCGCTTCAGTAAAAGGTCGCCACGCGGGATTAGTTGCAATCTTCCAGACGGTGGTTGGCTCCATTATTTCCCCCCACCTTCTGCCGTTCGCTTGCGATAAAAGCGATTCGAAAGAAAGTTTTCAAATGCCAGAAACAGCAACAAAGCAATCATCAGCAGCGGGAACAGTTCAATCGGCTGGCTGACTTTGCCGCGAAGAGAATCGTCGAGGGATAATTCCCGATCTGCAGAAACCAGCGATTCCTCACCCATGATTTCGGTAATTAATCCAGACTCCAGTCTCTCCAGATTCGTTTCGTTGGGAGGAATATTAATGCTGAATCCCTCGCGAAATTTGCGATCTTCCGATTCGACTCGAAAGTGGCCCTGATAACCCGTACGATCTGGAGACAATCGAAAATAGGGATCGCTGGAAGATTTGCGAAAGACTGCCGCAGTCGTATCAACACCTGGGCCTGAAAGGTAATATGCCTGATCTGTGCCATCAGTTGGCCAGGGCAGAAGGACATTCTGGCCACCGTAAAAGTTAAAACTGCGGTCCTGCTGATCTCCCAACATCGAACTTACCGTTTCGTTCACCAGCACCAGATAAAACCAACTGGTGGCGTAGTTGTGGGGTGCATCACTGCCAATACCCATCGGGGTAGTAAACTGAATGAGTGTCCCGCGTGGGCCGATTGTTCTTTCAAGAATGGCGGGTGATCTCAAGTCAGGCATCGCCGCATCATTGTAAGTAACAATTACTCGATCAGGATTAGGTGCATTCAACTTCCAATAACCCCGTGTTGCGGGTGGTAAGTTATCAAAAAAATCTGAAGTTTCTTTCACTTTTCGAAATAGTGTCAGCATCGGACGTTGGGGGCTCATCGCTGCCCAGGCCCAGGAGATTGCTGGTTGATCCACAGCAATCTGTTCCCAGAAATCGTATCGCGCTGCCAGAACTTCCATTGCTGCATCGGTGCGGTAGTTGATCGGATTCATGGTGCTGTTACCTGGTACCAGAATCACTTGCCCACCATTATTCAGATAGCCGTTTAAGTTTCTCCAAAGCTCGTCGGTGGGGGCATCCAACGCCATTAATGTCACAAGTTCGTAACTTGCCAGATTTACGTTGCCAGTGGCAAATTCAGCCGTGGTAGCCACCTCAGCCTGGTACCAGCCCAGCGATTCCAGTGCGGTAATCCAGGCAAAGGCTTGTGCACGGCGAACGTCGCCCACGGCAAGGGAGCCTGTCAATAACTGGTGGACGGGATCATCAATCAGCACCAGAATCTTTCGGGCCTCCCGCACACGAAAGGAAATAAACCTTTCGTTATCGCTGTTGAGGGCATCTGATGTCACCAAAGAAACACCCGCTTCGTGCAGTCCAGGTGGAAGGTCGCGTGCCACGAAGGATAATGTCGTGGAACCACCCGCATCCAGAGTTATGGGCAACCGCTGCAGTTCGTTACCATCGACAACAAACTTCACAATATTATTAACTGGTTGTCCTGTCGACTGAAGCACCACATCGATAACTGCTGGTTGGTTTGTAGACAGAAGCTGCGGCTGCATATGAAAACTACTGATCTGACAATTGACTGGTTTTTCAACCCCCACATCGATCCAGAGGTGAAAAATGTCCGGTTGTTTAGCCTTGGCCTTCAAATCGAGCAGGGTTTGCTTTTGTTCGTTATCCCATGCAGATCTGGTTGTGTCGGAAAAGACTGCTAGTAAGCGGGGAAGGTTTTCTGTTTGCGAATCTGCTTTCAGTGATGTTTTACTGTAAAAGAGATAGGCTGATTCCAATGATTGGCTGATGGTCCGGCTATTTGCTGTGGTGCGTTTGATCGCACGAATCCGATCTCGGGCATCCTCGACCGTGTTGCTCCAGGTGGGCTCCACTCGATCCGCACTGTCAATCACAGCAACTTTGCTGCCTGCAGGGACATCATCCAGCAATTCAAGTGCTCGTCCACGCGCTTCGTCCAGACAGGTCCAGGGTCCGTCTGCCGGTTCTTCGAGCATTTTTAATTGGTTCTGTCGCTGTTCCGTCAGGCCAGTTCGTTCGGAAAGCACGTATCCCATGCTGGCACTGGTGTCGATGACGATAACGATTGCTGCAGGTTGACTGCCGCGTAGATTAAACCCCTTGCTGACAATTTTAGGTTGAAACAAAGAAAGACAGATTAATGCGATCAAACCGATACGCAGTAACAGCAAAAGCAAATGTCGCAATCGGATTTTTCGCTGATTGATTCGCTGTTTTTGCTTCAGGAATCGGAATGCAGGAAACAGGAGGCGTTTTGGTTCCTGCTTCATGATTAAATGGAGCAGAACTGGAACGCCAACCAACGCTGCTCCAGTTAACAAAATCGGCAATCCCGTGATGGCAAACAGCATTCAGGATCAGTCACATTACCTGGAGTTGGGAAACCTGCACCGCCAGTGTCATTCTATGCCTGGGTGCGGAATTGTTCCAATGGGCTGGGGTAACTATCTGGGTAATTACTGAAAAATGGGGCACGAACAGAGAAACAAGCAATTAGTATTCGCCGTCTGGGATACCATCGGCAATGGTGCCCAGCTTTTGCCAGGTGATCTGGGTGATCCCGTTCGAGATGAAACGAACAGAACCATCACCCATCAGCACGTTAACGCCACCCGTGTGCCGGCTGCGAGCAAAATTCCAGCGACCAGCTAATCCTCCAGCAAAACCATTTTCACATGGCAATCTTGGAGTGGTAGTCGATTTGCATGAATATACGCGGTCTGGCACGGCTGTGTTCGGAACCTGGAATGACGAAAAGCCAAAAGCGCCGTGAGGTGCTCCACCCCAGACACCACCTAATTCGCCCCATGCACCAACACCATTCGCGCGAACGACCCCTTCTGATGCTGCCAAGCAGTTCGACAGGCCGTCCGTCACACCAGAAAATGGCATGCGAGAATCAACGAAAAACATACCACCTGCATTTACATTGTTGCCAGTATCTACTTGGCTAGGAACACCGTTTGTCCAAAGAACTCCACCTGCGGAAACGCCATAATTGGCTTGAAACGCAACGGTTCCACCATTGGCACCACGTCCGGGTGCACCACCGTCCGATGGACAGGTAAAGGTGGGAGATCACGGTGTTGGAAATCACATTGTTCATCTGATGGATGTATTCTGTACCATCTGCCTGATAAAGGTTGTACAGGTTTTCCTGTTCCATGTAAGGCAAAATTTGTTGGAACCAACATTCGCGACGATGATCAAAACCTGTGGCCGTGGTTGTACTGCGACGTGAATAAGGTCCTGTTTCCGCAACCCAGCCTGATGGCAATCTTCCGTACACTCCTTCATGGTTGTGGAACGCGGTACCTAGTTGCTTCAAGTTGTTACTGCATTTCGAGCGATTGGCTGCTTCACGTACTTTTTGTACAGCAGGCAACAGCAAACCAATCAGAATTGCGATGATGGCAATCACCACCAACAATTCAATTAATGTAAATCCTTTCCGACGCTGACTCATGTAGTTTCCCCTAATTCTTCTCAGTGATCTTTACTGAATAATTCCGGACGACATAAGACTATACTGCAGACTTCGTACCAATTAGACATTTATCATCGTTTACTAATGAAAATAGACAAAAATTTGTTAAGAATTGGTTCGCAACTATCCATTAGCGACAAAAAACAGGCACGAGTGCCTATTTTTTAAGCAATTGAAGCAGCGATAAGTGACAAAAATTCCACATATACACTGCGATAACAGTGCATGTGCTTCATAAAATGTACAGTGCGGGAGGAAAATAAGCGAAAATGTGCTTTAGCTGGCAGCAGGAACGGCTCGTTCATCCATCACATTGACGCGACGGCTATTCTGATCGAACATTACAAACCCATCGGTCAGTGCAAACAGGGTGTCGTCTTTGGCTCGCTTCACGTTCTTCCCCGGGTGGAATTTAGTTCCGCATTGACGAACAATGATGCTTCCTGCAGTGACAAACTCACCACCGTAAGCCTTAATACCTCGTCGCTGTGCGTTTGAATCGCGACCGTTTTTCGAAGACCCCTGACCTTTCTTATGTGCCATTGAGCAAGCTCCCAATTAATAATTGAACAGTGTAGTATACATACAGTTGTCTGTTCGTCGACTACTTTTTACCAAATTACTTACCAGCTTTCAAATCGAACTGCTGTGCCTGGATAATGCGTCCATCAACATCATCCTGCACCAGAACAATTGCTTTCAGGTTCACCAGATCCATTGGGCGATCTGGATTAGGAAACGGCCTGCTAAAATTGGTCAGATAATCTTCCAGTTCGGTTTTAATTTCGCTGATTTTGCCAGTGAAATCACCATTGAAAGTATCGCCAGTAACGGACTTTCCTTCGACTCCACCAAGTGCTGCACGCACCACTTGATGGTGGAAGCGAAGTTGATTGCCACCGACGTACCGGATCGATTCTTCTACAACCAACACGCGGATTTTCAGTTCTTTGCTCAGTCCTTTCAACCCTTTGATGTTCACATTTACAGCAATGTCATCGCCTTTCAGGCTGGAAGTTCCGGTAATCTCTACCGTGGTGCTTTCTTCCAGAATTTCATCAATGACTTCTTTGTACTGGTTGAACTTACCTTGAGATTGGGCCATACCACCACCACCAGCCGCAGCAATTCGACCATTGAAGATCGTAGTGGGGGTACCACGCACGCCTTGTGGGAAGAGTTTGCGGTAGTATGCCCAGCGACCTTCGCTGGTGGGGTTAGTTAACGGATCAGGTCCAGGGATATGCATGTGGTACTGAATCAGAACCAGATCCTGGTGTTTGTATGCCTTTTCCAACGCATCAAAACCAACGTCTGCTGCAACGCACGGCGGGCATTGTGCACCCGTGAACAGCTCCATTACTGCTACTTTGTTGGCATCTTTTGCCTGACGACCAGCATACATTGCAGGTTTAAATGGGGGTACTTTTTCCTTGTACTCATCATCCAGTTTCTTTTCAATGGCCACTAGTTTATCTGTAGTCTTGGCAGCATCCGCTTTTTTACCGGCTGCAGTTTGTGCTTTCGCCAATGACTTGTACAGACGAGCCTGAACATTCAGATCGTCTTTGTCTGTCAGTTCTGCTGCAGCCGTAGTTAATAATCCCAGCGCAGCTTCTTCGTAGCCTTTCATCCCCACCACTTTTTCAGCAATGGTGGCCTGGTATCGTTTTGAAAATACGGAACCATACGATTTCGCATCAGCCAAAAGCAAGTTCATCCAACTGGTAACATCCTGGATCGAAGCTTTGCTGGTAGGCGCCAACGTCAGCAATTCGTCTGCTGCGATGGCAGCGTACGGAGAATCAGCATGTTTTGCAATCGTTTCGGTGAGGAATTTGCTTCCTTCGCTTTTTTGCTTTTGTTGAGCATCTGCAAGATCTTTGGTAGCTTTCTCTTTTTCTTCTTCTGTGGTTGCAGTGCGTTGTGCCTGCAGTGCACGTACAACATCTGAGGCGAGCTTTCGGTACTCTGCATATTCCTTGGGTGGTTCTGGCGGTGTGACACGAGCTTCCACTTTATCTGACATCGTGGCTTTTAAGAAACCTTTGAAAGACAAGCGGTCATCTCCGAAGAACCCTTTCACTTCATTGGGGCTTTTCGGATTTACTATGCCATCAAAGCGAATTGTCAGACCTTGACCTTTGAGCACGATCGAAATGTCTTGATCTTTCACGGTGAAGCTATCGAATGTCGCTGGAAAGCCCACACGGGAATCCACTACTTCTGCGGTTGTTTTGCCATCTTTGGTGGTAGTTTTGATCACGCAAACTGCGTTCAGATTCAATGGGCTGGCACCATAAGAAAGTTGCCAATTCCCATCAGGTAATGTTGCATCTGCGGCTGAAAGGCAACTTGCCCCAATTACCGCGATGAAGGTCGCATAAATACGACTTCTCATGAAGATTCTCCCAGTTGAGGTAAACACTAGTGACGAAGTAAGGATTATTTGCTAACTGACGTTTTCCAAGACTCACCGATTCAATTTCAGCAAAAACAACCACTTCCATGGGCTTGGCTGCAAATCAAACCTAACAAATGAGTAAAATATAATACTTGGATGCGCAGAGTGAAATTTTGCTCTAATTTTTGTTTTTGTGCAAACGAACTGTTGACAGCGCGCTTGATATGATATTATGTTCATTGTGTACATAATTTTACTTAATTGGAGTGGCAAAATCGATTTTATTGCTGTAAACCGGACAAAAAGAATCTCTTGCCTAAGTTAAAACCAATGCAAAATTGCTTTCAATTGACCAAAGTGGTGAAGATGTACCGATTCATTCCGTTCAGCTTATTTCTGTGGGGGCTTGCTTTACCCATTTCGTTTGGACAGGATAAACAGGCCGATTCCCGCCTTCTGCGATTCCCCACGATCCACCAGGATACGGTGGTTTTCATGCAGGCTGGTAACCTGTATTCGGTGTCTGCCAATGGTGGTGTCGCAAGACAACTGACCAGTCATGAAGGGTACGAAATGTTCCCTCGGTTTTCCCCAGATGGCAAGTGGCTTGCGTTCACTGGACAATACGATGGTAACACCGAAGTGTATGTAATGCCCGCTGAAGGGGGCACGCCAAAACGCCTGACATTCTCTGCCACATTGGGACGAGATGATATCGCCGACCGGATGGGCCCAAATAACATCGTTATCGGTTGGAAAAACAATAGTAAGGAGATCGTGTTTCGATCTCGCATGACCTCGTTCAACGATTTCATTGGCCAGTTGTACACGGTTAGTCTGGAAGGAGGCCTGCCAAAGCAACTCCCACTGCCACGTGGGGGATTCGCCAGTTTCTCGGCAGACGATACCAAGATGGTTTACAACCGCGTCTTTCGCGAATTCCGCACATGGAAACGCTATCGCGGCGGGATGGCAGATGAAGTCTGGCTGCACGATTTCAAAGCAAAAACGACAGTGCAATTAACGGATCATCCTGCCCAGGACATCATTCCGATGTGGCACGAGCAAAAGGTTTACTTCATTTCGGATCGCGAAGAAAAAAACAAACGCTTTAACCTATACAGTTACGATTTAAGCACCAAACAAACTAAACAACTGACTCAGTTCCAGGAATTTGATATCAAATTCCCTTCCTTGGGAGCTGGGGGAATTGTTTTTGAAAATGGCGGCTGGATCTACAAGTTCGATCTGAAAACAGAACAAGCTACAAAGATTTCGATTCGCATTATCAACGATGGTGGGCTGGCGCGTGGCGGATTGCTGGATGTTTCCGGTGAAGTCAACAGTTTTGAGATTTCTCCCGATGGTAAGCGTGCGTTGTTCTCTGCCCACGGTGAGCTATTTACGGTGCCAAGTGGCCCTGGTCGCACGCGGGCACTTTCACAGACTTCCGGCGTCCACGAACGGAACCCGAAATGGTCCCCGGATGGAAAAACAATCGCCTACATTTCTGATGCTTCAGGTGAAGATGAGATTTATCTGGTGCCCCATGATGGGTCCTCAACGCCCACCCAACTGACCACAAATGCAGACACTTACAAGTACGAACTTTATTGGTCGCCCGATGGCACCAAGGTAGCCTGGTCGGATAAAAAACTTCGCCTGCAATATGTGGATGTGAAGACAAAGCAGGTCACCGTGGTGCACCAGGCCAAGGCGTGGGAAATCCGCGACTACACATGGTCTCCCGATTCTAAATGGATTGCCTTTGCCCAGGAAGAAGAGAAAACCATGTCCAAGGTTTATCTGTATGCACTGGACACCAAAAAGCTGATTGAAGCCACCGATGGCTGGTTCGCTTCAAGTAATCCCTGTTTCAGTCGCGATGGAAAATTCCTGTTTTTCAGTTCTGCCCGCGATTTCAACCCGATTTATAGTGCCACTGAATGGAACCACGCTTATGCAGACATGGAAAAAATCTATGTGATTCCATTGGCAAAAGCCACGCCTAATCCTTTGAAGCCACTGACGGATGAAGAGCGTGCTGTAGAAGCAAAACCTGATACTCCTGTTACCGTCGTGGTAGATGAAAATGGTTTGCAGCAACGCACATTGGTGTTGCCGGTGGCATCTGCCAATTACAGTAATCTGCAGTTCGCTGGGGATATGCTCTTTTACAATCGTGGTGGATTGAAGGCACCCGGTGGCTTTTTTGCATTCGATATGAAGAGCCGCAAAGAACTTTCTCTCGGCAAATCTGCGGGGTACGAGATTTCTGCCGATGGCAAAAAGATGCTGGTTTCCCGCGATGGTAAGTATGGCATTATTGACCTTCCGAAGGGGAATATCGAGTTTTCCCCACTCTCCCTTACTGGGATGAAGGTCAAGATCAATCGACTGGACGAGTGGAAGCAGATTTACCACGAGTGCTGGCGGCAGATGCGTGACTTTTTCTATGATCCCGGGATGCACGGTGTAGATTGGCTGGCAGTCAGGAAAAAGTATGAAGTGATGTTGCCATATATCCAGCACCGCAACGATTTAACCTACTTAATTGGTGAAATGATCAGCGAACTGAACGTGGGCCATGCCTACGTTGGTGGTGGTCAGGTGCCCACTGTAGAACGAATCAAGATGGGTCTTCTGGGTGCACAATTATCCCAGGATAAATCGGGCTACTACAAGATTGACAAAATTATGCCGGGTGCTGCGTGGGATAAAAAGTTGCGGTCCCCACTCGCAGAACCAGGTGTGGATATTTCTGCAGGCCAATACATTGTTCAGGTCAACGGTACACCCACCAACGAAGTAAGCAATATCTACGAATTGCTGATCAATACTGCGGAGACACCCGTAACTCTGCACATCAACGATACTCCGGTGATCAAAGGTGCACGCACCGTTGTGGTGACACCAATTGCCGATGAGGCAGCACTCTATTACCACGAGTGGGTGCAGGGTAACATCAAGAAAGTAAATGAAGCATCGAAGGGCGAAATCGGCTACATTCATGTGCCTGACATGCTGGCAAATGGTTTGAATGAGTTCATGAAGCACTATTACCCACAGTTGGGCAAAAAAGCCCTGCTCATCGACATGCGTGGTAATGGCGGTGGCAACGTTTCGCCAATGCTGATTGAGAGGCTTCGTCGCCAGATTGCCATGGTGGGCATGTCTCGAAATACAGTCCCACAGATTAATCCTGAAGGCACCTTTTATGGTCCGATGGCTTGTTTGCTGAATGAATTCAGCCGCTTCCGATGGTGATTTATTCCCATACCGCTTCAAACACCACAAACTGGGGACACTCATTGGTAAGCGATCCTGGGGCGGTGTTGTTGGGATCCGAGGGACGTTACCATTGATTGATGGTGGCACATTAAACCGACCAGAATTCAGCCGTGTCGATGTGGCTGGCAAAGAATGGATTATTGAAGGTTACGGCGTTGATCCTGATATCGTGCAGGATAACGATCCAGCAAAAGAATTTTCAGGCACCGATGAGCAACTTCTGAAGGGTGTGGAAGTACTTCTTGAAAAACTAAAGACCGAACGCAAAGACCTGCCGAAGTTGCCTCCATTCCCCAAACGATAAATTTTCTCTTGCACTTGCCCATGCCCCTTGTTGTAACATTTGAAGGAAAAGCGCATGAAACCTCTCCATTCTGCACTGCTGTTACTTCTTTTATCCTTTGGTGTAGTTGCCCAGGAGCCTGCACGTCCCAACGTTCTGGTTTTTCTGGTAGATGACTTAGGCCAGCGCGACCTTGGGTGCTACGGCAGCACATTTTACGAAACGCCCAACATCGACCGCCTGGCAAAAAGCGGCATGCTCTTTTCAGATGCTTACGCGGCATGCCCTGTATGTTCTCCCACAAGAGCCAGTTTGATGACTGGTTTGTGGCCCCAGCGCACCGGGATTACCGATTATATCAATTCAGGTGGTGGAAATCAGCCGAAGCAATGGAATCGCAACACTGTTCTGTTGCCTGCACCCTATAACGATCGCTTGTCCTTAGATAGCCCTACGTTAGCAAAGGTGCTGAAGCGAACTGGTTACGCCACATTTTTTGCGGGCAAATGGCATCTGGGGCCAGAAGGATTTTGGCCAGAAAATCAGGGATTCGATGTGAATCAAGGTGGTGTTGATCGTGGTGGACCATACGGCGGGAAGAAATACTTTTCCCCGTATGGAAACCCAAGATTGACTGATGGCCCGGAAGGAGAACATCTGCCGGACCGTCTGGCAACAGAAACGAACAAATTTATTGAGCAACACGCGAAAAAACCGTTCTTCGCCTATTTATCCTTTTATTCTGTTCATACACCGTTGATGGCCCGCGATGATTTGCGGCAGAAGTATGAACTGAAAAGAAAACAGATGCAGCTCCAGCCAAGGTGGGGACGGGACCAGTTTCGCGATGTGCGACTGGTGCAGGAACACGCGATATATGCCGCGATGGTAGAAGCAATGGATGCAGCTGTGGGGAAAGTGCTGACAAAACTGGAAGAATTGAAACTCACAGACAATACTTTGATTCTGTTTACAAGTGATAATGGTGGATTATCGACCAGTGAAGGTTGGCCTACCTCCAATGTACCGTGGCGTGCTGGGAAAGGCTGGTTGTATGAAGGTGGCATTCGTGAACCACTGATTATCAGTTGGCCTGGCAAGATACAGAAAAAATCGACATCGGCATTTCCGGTCAGTAGCCCCGATGTGATGCCTACCATTCTTGAAGCTACGGGTGCCAAGCCACTGGAAAAACAGGTATTGGATGGTGTCAGTCTCTTGCCACTGTTTTCTGGAAAAGAATTGACCAGTCGACCAATCTTTTGGCATTACCCCCACTACGGCAACCAGGGTGGAGCGCCTGGAGCAGCCATTCGACAGGATCAGTGGAAATTGATCGAGTGGTTCGAAGATCGACGCACTGAATTGTACGATTTGCAGAATGATCCCAGTGAAACGATCAATCTGGCTAACAAGCATCCTGATATTGCAGCGGATCTGCAGAAGAAATTACATCAGTGGCAGTTACAGGTTGATGCCAAATTGCCCACAATCAATCCGAAGTACGATTTGGCGAAACAGAATGGACGGATTGCATATCGAAAATGATGGTTCTATTGTTGTGGCTGGCTAGAAATTACGGTTATCAGGAGGCATATCGAATTAAGGAATCTGACAATGCGTGACGATCTGGTGGTGGCTATCACAGGTGCCAGTGGCAGTATTTATGGTATCCGTTTACTGGAAGTGCTGTTGAATGCTGGCAAAACGGTTCATCTGGTGCTTAGCCCCGCAGCCACGGAAGTAATTGATCGAGAAGTGGGTCTGAAGATCAATTTAAAGGCATTTGATGTGCAGACAATTTTTAAGCACTTGAAGATTGATGTGGATTCCAGCAGATTACAATACCACCATTTTCAGAACTTTCAGGCAGGGATTGCCAGTGGATCTTTTTTGACAGGTGGGATGGTGATCGCCCCGTGCAGTATGGGTACCGTTGCTGCGGTGGCACATGGTATTTCTCAAAACCTGATCCATCGTTCCGCGGATGTGCATTTGAAAGAACGCCGGAAGCTGATCGTTGTTCCCAGAGAAACCCCCTTGGGCCTGGTGCAATTAAAAAATATGACGTCACTTGCCGAGGCAGGTGCGATCCTGATGCCTGCCATGCCAGGTTTTTACACCCTGCCTCGCACGATTGATGATCTGGTTAACTTTGTAGTCGGTAGAATATGCGATCAGTTGGAAGTTCCGCACCAATTATTGAATCGCTGGGGTACAGCAAGCGAAATTGAGCATGAATAACACACCACGACAGGAAGTGCTGGAGATATTTTCCGCTGCAGTTGCCCGCGTTCAGCCGTACCAGTTGGTAACAGAGTTTCTTAAACACGATTTATCTTTTCAGCAGAAGCTGGCAAAATCAAAAAGAGTTCTGGTTGTAGGTGGGGGAAAAGCAGGTGTCGGGATGGCTCATGCCACCGCTGATTTCTTTGCGGATAAACATATTGAATGTATCGGTATTGTGAACATACCAGGCAATTTGGCAACCAGATCTGGCAATATCATTCTGCATCCGGGTCGCCCAGAAGGGAGCAATTTCCCCACTGCTGCTGGTGTGGCTGGCGCAGAGCAGATGATCCAGTTATTTCAAGATGCCCAACCAGGGGATCTGGGTATCTGTCTGCTTTCAGGTGGTGGTTCTGCATTGTTGCCCGCACCCCACGGTGCCACACTGGAACAGAAGCTGCAACTTACAAAAGCATTGCAACAATCTGGCTGCACCATTCAGGAAATGAATGCAGTACGCAAGCACTTTTCCAGGATCAAAGGGGGAAGACTTGCCCAGGCATTTCGAGGGGACATTTTTTTCAGTCTGGTAATTTCGGACGTGGTGGGTGACCCTCTCGATGTGATTGCTTCCGGTCCCACTGCTGCGGATAATACCACATTTGCAGATGCAATTGCTGTAATCAAACGTTACCGATTGTGGGAATTGTTGCCTCCTGACATGCAGGAACATCTCCGAGCAGGAGAGCAAGGGAAAATCCCTGAAACCCTCAAGACAGACCCACCAGATGGTTTACATAAGATCCTGGGGAGTAATCACTTTGCACTCGGTGCTGCTGCCATGAAGGCGGAAGTGATGGGTTATCGTGTGCTGAATCTGGGTTCGTATTTTGAAGGCGAAGCAGAACATGTTGCACGTACGGTCGCCGCAGTGGTGAAAAGTGTGCTGAAACATGTGGTGCCGGTTGCCCCACCGTGTTGCATTCTGTTTGGGGGCGAGACAACGGTTACTTTGCCTCCAAATCATGGCAAAGGTGGGCGAAATCAGGAATTGTGCCTTCACCTGCTATCGCATTTCAACAATGAAGAATGGCATCGGTTGACGATCCTGTGCGCGGGTACGGATGGCGAAGATGGCCCCACAGATGCAGCGGGTGCGGTTGCAGATCTCACTGTTTTTCAGACTGCACACCAGTTACATCTAAAGATCAATCAATTCCAAGCTGAGCATGATGCTTACCACTTTTGGGAACAAACCGAAGGTTTAGTAAAAACCGGTTTAACAGGCACTAATGTGATGGATATTGGAGTGGTGCTGATACAGGCTTAATCGTTATTTTTCATTTTTTCGAAGCAGTAAACAACGACCAGCTATTTGATTTGCGGAAATACTGTTCTACGCCATTGCGTACTTCTGTGACTTTGATCGGGTGGGGCTTGCCAGTGAATGAAATCTCACGGACAGCTGCAATCGACATCTGGCCTTCCTCCACAACAAAAATTGCTCTTTTGTCGTCTTTTTCCATCGCCTGAGTGGCGTATTCATAGCCACCCATGATTTCCGATTTGCCATTGTTTCCCGTATAAAACCACGTTCCTTTCCCTTCGCTTTTAGTTCCCAGAATCCACATCGTGCCACCATCGTTCCGTACCAGTGATCCCTGATCCTCACCTTCCGCATTCAAATGTCTCGCCCAGAGTGACTGATTTTTCCCTATGCGAATTTTGCAGGGACAATCGGTGACAAAAATATCCCCTTTGCCACTTCCAACAATGGTCGCACCGCAACTTTCTACCACCATCGTGGATTTTTTAGAACGATTTTCCAGAGTTGGTGGCAGACCACCAAATGAGTCCAGGTGCTGGAATTTGACAATCGGAGCAGATTCATCAACTATCCATTTGCCTCCCAGCACTCGCCCAAAACCAAGTCCAATAATGTGCCTTACGGAACCGTGAACACGGATTTCACCTTTCACGGTAAACCAGTTCGGTTCTGGTCCCACAGCACCGCGGAGGTATACTACTGTTTGCTGGTTCTGTGCTGCAGAATCGATTGCTTTCTGGATTGCTGCTGTGTCATCTTCACGATCTGAATTGTTCGCACCAAAATCATTGGCACATACCCAATTTTTCGGATTCGTTTCCCACGCGAAGATTGGTTCCGCTTTGATTGGCAAGTTCAATGAATGATCATCACTGTCTGCAAACAGTTTTGTAATCCCGTGGGATGAGTATTCTTTCACTATTTTGCCTGACACATTACCTGCGGAAGTGCTGCTTTCGATTGCCTGTTGATAGCCAGATTGTTCGATGTTTCTGGCGAACAGGATTCCACGATTGCGAATGGCTGCCTCTTGGGAATTGGTGGTTGCAAATTTACCATTGATGATGGACACCACTCCCGACCACCAATGCCAGTCGTTGGGATAATCGACAAACAGTGCCTGAGGTGTGTTGATTACTTCCAGATCTTCAATGGCCATCACATTGGCCACCACTGTAATACCTGTTTTTCTGCAATTTGAAATGCGGATTCTGGAAAGTGTCTGACCATACATCCAGGCCGAAGCAATTCCTACATCAAAGCCGTCGATGGTGACATCCTGAATCAGATTGGGACCGCTTTCTCCTACAAATGAGGCGTTAATACCATTTTTGCCAGTACCAATGATTTTTACATTCTGAATCATGCCTGTATTGGTGGCCATATAGCGGATGCCATCGGTCTGTGGGTTGTTGCCCACGTCGATGGTCAAGTTTCTGATGTTCCGCATGAACCAATTGGCAGAAGTTTTCCCTTCATCGGTGGGGTGAGTGCGAATCACCGAAGTGCAGTTTTTGGCACCATCGATCAGGCGGATTATCACACCGTCGCGGCTTTCGCCATACATCCACGGCCCCAAACCGGAACCATTCTGGTTCCGATTAACCACGAGAGTTTGGGAAATTCGATACGTGCCATCGGGCAAATACAGAATCCGAGTACCTTTACCCGCACGTGTGCAAGTCTGGTCGAGGGCATTTTGCAGTGCGGCGGTGTCGTCTGTGATTCCATCCCTTTCGCACCCAGATCCCGCACATTGACAACTGATTGATCCGCAGGAAATACCACCCTGGGATATTCGTGGGGCTTGGCGGATAAATTTGTCAGCCATGTCAATGTCAGTAGTGCAGAAATTTTCCACATGGTTTTGTGCTCCAGAAGTACTTCAATTGCAATGCCATTTCTAGGTAGAAAGCGCACAATAAAATTGGAAATTGAAAATTATTCTTGTTCTTCAAAAGGGTCTGACTTGGGAATTTGAAATTCTTTCGAGCTGTATTGACCTTGAAACGACGTGAGTTCTGAATCTGAATAAACCTTAATCTTTTCAAGCATTTTATCGTACATTTTCTGCCGTGAGGTGATCACACGGCCTTTCGGATTCACCTTGACGGGTGCCCGATAGCAATAGAAATAACCGGTTTTGTCCCCAGCATCATACGATGTATTGTCGATAGGAACTGTTTTTTCCAACCCACTGACTTCCTGCAGGTGGTAGCCGCTGACAATGACCCGCCGAACGACACCTTTTGGTGCTACGATCTCCCACTTCACTGAATCGTAGGCTGAAAGTACCAGAATGATTGGTGCTTTGGAATCCTGAATTTTGACGATTACTTTTTTGCTGTCTCGATCAAGCGAGCTATAGACCCCAATTCCATGAACTTGTGGGGGGAGTTTTTTTACAGGTATTTTTGGTGCTGCTGTGGAATATCCAGTCGCCACCAGGAGCACAGGAATGATCCATTTCATCGGTCGCTCTCATATTTATTCATAATTTATCGTGCGTGTCCGTTATTTTGACAACACACAGTTAGTGTTATAATAGTGCATTATCTGAACCTACCTACCTCACTCTCCGATGAAAAAATTGCTCTACGCTGCGGTGCCCACCATCTTAATTACAAATTGCTTATATAGCCAAGAGATTACTGATGCTCAGCGAAAGTATCTGGTAACTTTGGTGACCAAAATGCAGGGTACTGTGGAGATTGTTGAAGATGAACATTCCCCTGCGTCAGTGGCAGTGACTTTTGACAAATTGAACGATCTGCAACTGTCACAACTGAAGAAATCCCCTGCCCTATATTCGTTAACGGTGAACGATGCTTCGATGATTTCTGATCGTGCCATGCCTTACCTGGCAACCTGCACCGAATTGGTCAAACTGAAATTACACGCAGCAAAATTAACCAGCAACAGCATGCCACAGATCGCCAAATTAACAAAATTGCGTTACTTGTATCTGGCAGAAAGTAAAATCAGCGATCTTGGTGTCAGCCATTTGAAGTCGCTGGAAAATCTGGAAGAAATTGATCTTACGAGCACCCTGATTACCGATAAAGCAGGCCCCTTTCTAGCAGAATTCCCAGCCTTAAAGACAATTTCTGTGAACACGACTGCTTTTGGCGACCGTGGGGTGGGTGCTTTGCAAACCCTGAAAAAGCTTGAAAAATTGAACGCTATCAACACGCGGGTTACCAACGATGGGGCGCAGGCACTGGAAAAAGAAGTTCCCACTGTGCGCATTAGGCGTTAATTCTTGCTTGCCAAATCATTTCACTTCCGCACACTGAATGGTGGAAGTGTCTGCACAACTGGTGTTGGCCATAGTCTTCAAAACTATTGAAGGGTCTGAATAAGGCTCTTTGTGGGTTCGATTCCCATCCACTTCCGTGTTATAAATTACATCAAATTTATATAATTTAAATCAAATATAACTGATCAGCTTTGTATTTTTCTGAAAATAATTACACAAAAATTCAAAAAATAGGGAACAAAAATTCACTTATTGCGTCATTAATATGTACTGAACAATCACCGCACCTGGCGTGCTGGTTGATTCTTCCTTTTTGGTATTGTTACCAGAAATTGGTGGTCTTTTGCTAACCATCACTTTCCTCCTTTCTAAAATTTCTGTCATTACAAAAGGTGGGTAGCACGGAATGACTTCAAGTGAACAAAAACGAGTGGAATTACTGGGAACTTTTCAGCATGCAATCCAGTTTGCCTGCCAGCAGGCAAATCGAATCCTGGAACAGTATCCCGGTTATACCCCCATGTATACTGTGGGTGGGCGTTGGAATCTGGAGGGGGAACGCTGGACCCATTGGTGCGAAGGATTTTTTCCAGGCATCCTCTGGCTGCTTTACAAGCAAACCCAGGATGAACGCTGGCGAAAGCCTGCCGAAGACCTGTCTGCTGCCTTGCTCCCCAGACGTTTCGACAGAAAGGTGCATGATTTAGGATTTCTGTTTTTTTCAACATATGCTCGTTGGCAACGCCTTGACCCCACACACGACAAACGGCAAGTGCTGATCGATGCGGGTAGAACGATGGCACTTCGTCGTGAAAAAGGCGGGTATTTGCAATCGTTTGTCGCACCACAATCGCTTTTTATCGACATCATGATGAACATCGGCATTGTGATGTGGGCTGCACGTGAGACAAATGATTCCGTATTGCATGAGATCGCGTTAGAACATTGTCGCACCACAGCACGAACTATCGTTCGTCCTGATGGCAGTACCGCCCACGAGGGGATTTTTGATCTGGATTCTGGACTTTTTCTGGAAGAAACCACCCACCAGGGGTATGGTGCGAAATCAGCCTGGACCCGTGGGCTGGCATGGTCGCTTTACGGTTTCACCGCAGCACATCGGCTGACAGGTCAGGCAGAGTTTTTGATTGTTGCACAGAAATGTGCTGATTACTACCTGAAGCGTGCCGCATCAACCGCCATGGTTCCGTGGTGGGACTTTGACATTCCCGAGGATGGCCCACGAATCTGGGATAGTTCCGCAGGTGCGATTGCCGCAAGTGGTCTGCTGGATCTTGCAGAGGCAATTACCAACCCACAAGATCAGGAGCGATACCGTGAAGCTGCCTACGTAGCATTAGAAACTTTATGTGAACCTGAATTCCTGGCTTATCAGGACCCTGCGTGGGAAGGAATTTTAAAGCACGGTGTCTACCACTACCACAAAGGCCTGGGTGTGGATGAATCGGTTGCCTGGGGCGAACACTTTTTTGTCGAAGCACTGGTGAAAGCAATCGCTGGTAAATCTGATGCGGCCTGGTGATTTGCAAACAAAGGCTTTGAATTGTTGCCTGAACGGTTTTGGTAGTTCTTACAATAGCGTTATTGGTTGCCCGTTTTCTGCTTTGGAGCGATTATTTATGAAGAGTTTTCGGTCTTATTTTGTATTACCGATTCTACTTGCCACTGCTGCAGTGGCAGCGGCCCAGGATCAGCCGAAGAAGTACACCACTGTCGAAGGGATTACTGAATATCGTATGAGCAATGGCTTGCGGGTACTGTTGGTGCCAGATGCATCCCGCCCGCTCGTAACGGTAAACTTAACCATCTTCTGTGGTAGCCGGCATGAAGGTTATGGCGAAACCGGTATGGCCCACTTGTTAGAGCATATGGTTTTCAAAGGAACCCCCACGTTTCCCGATGTGCCCAAAGCACTTCGGGATCATGGTGCCAAGTTTAATGGCACCACCTGGGTTGATCGCACCAACTATTACGAAACGATGCCTTCCAGCGATGAAAACCTGGAGTTCGGTATTCGTCTGGAAGCAGATCGCATGATCAACAGTTACATCAAGCGGGAAGATCTGCTATCTGAAATGACGGTAGTTCGAAACGAGTTTGAACGTGGCGAAAACGATCCCAACAACATTCTCAGCCAGCGAATGATGGCCACCGCCTATGAGTGGCACAATTATGGTAAATCAACAATTGGCAACCGCTCGGACATCGAGCGGGTTCCAGTCGATAATCTGCGTGAGTTTTACAAGCGATTTTATCAACCAGACAACGCCATGCTGGTAATTGCCGGTAAGTACGATGAAGCGAAAGCACTGGGCTATGTTCAAAAGTATTTCGGTGCGATCAAAAAGCCCACACGCAAATTGAACAATACTTACACAGAAGAGCCAGCACAGGATGGCGAGCGCCTGGTTACCCTACGTCGCGTAGGTACTACAGGTGCTCTTGGCGTGATTTATCACATTCCTGCGGGATCACATGAAGAATTCCCAGCAGTAGCAATTATGGAAGATTGTCTTACGAATGCACCTTCGGGCCGTTTGTACAAGGCATTGGTTGAAACCAAAAAAGTAAGTTCTTTGTCTGGAACGGCCTTCCCATGGCACGATCCCGGTGTGATAGAAATTAATGCCAAAGTTGACAAAGCGGAAGATATTGCACCTGCAAAAGAGGTGATGCTGACCACTTTGGAAAATCTGATCGAGAAGCCAATTACCGAAGAAGAAGTCACTCGTTCCAAGCAACGCTTTGCGAATTTTAATGAACGGCTCCTTGCATCCAGCGACGACTTTGCAATTCAACTCAGCGAGTGGGCATCTGCAGGTGATTGGCGCCTGTTTTTTGTCTATCGAGATCGCATTGAAAAAGTGACTGCTGCCCAGGTGAATGAAGCTGCCAAAAAATATCTGGTTCGTACCAACCGCACTGTGGGGGAATATTTACCTGCGAAAAAAGCTGAGCGAGCCGCAATCCCCACAGCAACCGAAGTAGCCAAAATTGTTGAAGGCTATCAGGGTCGAAAGGCTGTTGCATCGGGCGAAGTATTTGACCCAACACCGGAGAATATTGAACAACGCACCGTTCGAGGAAACTTAGGCGGGATCAAAACTGTTTACCTCACCAAAAAAACTCGTGGGGAAGTTGCAGAAATCACCCTGAATCTGCGATTTGGCAATGCCCAATCACTCAACGGTAAAAACATGGCTGCGGATATGCTGGGCAACATGATGTCACGTGGCACCAGGAAGCGTACTCGGCAGGAATTCAATGATGAACTGAATAAACTCAGTGCCAGCGCACGGTTTTCCAGCCAGCTTGGTGTGTTATCGGTGCGTGTCAAAGCCAAGCGGGAAAACATCCCCGCTGTGTTAAAATTGGTTGGCGAAGCACTCCGTGAGCCAGCATTCAAGAAAGAAGAGTTCGATCTCTTAAAGCTAAGTTCTTTGGAATCTACTAAATCTCAATTAACAGATCCAGGTCGCCTGGCATTCACTCAATTGATGAAGGAATTGATGCCCTATCCCAAAGACGATGTGCGTTACATCCCCACCTTGGCGGAAACCGTAGAAAGGATTGAAGCCACCACACTGGATCAGGTGGTAGATCTTTATGAGAAGCAACTCAGTGGCATGTATGGCGAACTGGCAGCCGTTGGTGATTTCGATGCGAAAGAACTAGAAGCAAGTTTGAAACCGTATCTGGAAAACTGGAAGACGGAAGTGACCTTTGCACGCATTCCACGCGAGGCGAAAACGGTAGAGAAAGGGAAGTTAATTACCATCGAAACCCCCGATAAAGAAAATGCCTTTTACTTCGCAGGGATTGGCTTTGCGAAGAAGGATTCGGATGAAGATTACCCCGCCATGGTGGTTGGTAACTATCTGTTTGGAGCCGCACCATTGGCATCTCGATTGAGCAACCGAGTGCGTGGGGAAGAGGGTTTGTCATACGGTATTCAATCAATGTACGTTGCCGATACGATTGACGAGCGGGCATTTTTCCAGATCTTTGCCATTACCAATCCCAAGAATATTTCAAAAGTGAATCAGGCAATATCTGAAGAAATTAACAAGGTGCGCAAGGATGGATTAAGTCTGGAAGAATTGAATGCGGGTAAAAAAGCCTACATTGATCAGATGAAAGTAGAGCGTTCCGATGACAGTTCTCTTTCCAGTAAATTGGCATCTTATTTGTATACAGGGCGTACTTTTGAGCACGATGCCAAGTTAACAAACAAGATCAACCAACTGGAGATCGACCAGGTGAACAAAGCGTTGAATGAAGTTGTTGATCCGAAGAAACTAATCATCATCAATTCTGGTGACTTCCAGAAGAAGTAATAGATTTCACCCGGACGATCAAAGCCCCATTGCATTGACGACAAGGACTAAGTTAATGGGGGCATTGAATAAGAAAGTGCTGCACAAATTGCACGGTGAACTGCTTACTTAACTTCGAGTAATTCAACTTCGAAAATCAAGGTGGCGTTTGGTGGAATGGCACCAGGAACACCGTTTTTGCCGTAAGCCAGATCCGGTGGGATGGTCAATTTTCGCTTGCCACCCACTTTCATTCCTTTCACGCCCTGATCCCAGCCCTTGATCACTCGGCCAGCACCAAGTGGGAAACTGAAAGGCGATTTGCGGTCGAGGCTGCTGTCAAATTTCTTGCCATTGGTCAAGGTGCCCGTGTAGTGGACTACAACAGTCTTGCCAGTTTCAGCTTCTTTCCCTTCGCCCACTTTCAGGTCTTCAATTTTCAGTTCGGTAACCGCGCCTTCTTCTTTTTTCTCTTCAAATGGCATTTCAATACTCGTTGGTTTGAACCAGTTTTCCTTGGCCTCTGGGATTTCTTGTTTGGCAGTGGGCAACGAGGCAACTTTGTCACCCGCACTCAAATTGTACCCAACAATTCCCAAAGCACTCAGGCTGCACACTATTAGTGCACCTTGTAAAATCATACGCATTATAGACCTCTTGGTTAGTGTCACTGCTGAAAGATACCGCTTTCTACGGCATTTCTTACGTTGTTTTCAGCTCTACTGTTCACCGATATTCTATACAAAGTATCCCGAAAGTGCTTCTTTTGGCAACCGTCGTTCGTTTTTGAGGTAACATCATCTAATCTGACTCGCAACCCAAATCAAAACAATAGCCAGCATGATTCCTGCCCGGATTGTCCAGCCTATGGTTCGCACCCAATTAGTGCGTAATAATCGCCAATGATCCTTCTCAGACCAGTGTTTCCTTAACCGTTCATGAAGAGGGATCTGGACAAAAAACGTCGCACTCCAAATCAGGAAAAGTGTCAACAGGGCTGCCATCAAAAGGCTTCGAGTGAGCATTTTCTGTTGAACAAATAAGAGCGAAATCGACCCCACGGCTTCAGCCAGCATGAGAGGTGCTACCAACCATGTGGTGCGTTGTTGGTGCTGTTCTTCAAAAATTGGAAATCTGCCTGGTTCGATCATCCGAAACAACGGGTAATGTACCAACTGGACAAACCAGATTACCCCTGCCATCATCCAGGTGGCTGCTGCAGTGATTAATGCCAGTATTCCGAAAGTCATTTGAATTTAAGATTCCTTGTTTTCAGCTTGTTCACTGTTTCGCAACAACGAAAGTCGGGTTTGTTCATGGCGATAACGAAACATCGCAGCCATTTTTCTTCGCACGAGCCAGCCAAAAAGAAAATCACTCAATTGGCCCAGTGGCAACGCATAAGTTACTTCATCTCTCAGAATGCTTTCGGATCTGCTCAACTCAATCATTCGGTGACGATGATGCCAGTAAGCAAACGGACCTGTTACCTGCTGATCCACAAATTCGTGCGGTGGATCATAACTGATATGTTCTGCAACCCAGCGCAGGCGGAAGGGACCTATCTTTTGCTCCAGGATTGCTGTAGAACCCGGCAAGAGCGATGCGGGTGCGGAAACCACCTTCACTTTTTCCCAGGGTGGGATCAAGTTGGCCAGCATTTCTGGCTGATGCAGTTCAAATAACTGTTCACGTGTCCCGGGCATGGGACTTTCCCAGACAAACTTTCGAATGGATGCTGGGTCGGGAGGGGTTGCCCAGGCTGCTTTCCAAATAATCAGACTAAAGGGAATCCACCAGATGAGATCGTTGGTGATGATGTTTAGTCCGAATTCGACAGGAAAACCACCCTGAAATATTGAAAAGGCAAAGCCAATCGGGCCGAATATCTTCCCAAGCAATCCCACCAACACGATTGGCCAGTGCCGAAAAGGATTGCCTGCAGCAATCAGATAGCCGATCCCATACACACCGACGATCATGCCCACGCACTGCCAGATTTGTGGGTAACGCATCCTTTCAGCACCCGCAACATCAAAGAAGAAATGTGGAAAAAGGACCGTAAAAGCCCCCCAAACCAGATTGTAAACACCTGCAAATTGCAGAGTTCGTCTGGCCCATTTCGGTATCACTGTGGTGGGCAACTCTT